>CAIMWN010000090.1 GCA_903845155.1 Oligoflexia bacterium | reverse complement strand
TGAAGATAAGAACACCTTTGAAATTCAACACGGAAAAGCCCTCAGCGAGGTTCGCGAAGCAAATGATCTGCTGAAAGCAAAGATAGATTTAATATTTAACGCACCCAAAAGCCCAAGTGGTCTACCCACACGAGAGTGATTATGAGTCATCAAAACAACGAAAAAAGAAAATCAAAGAGGCGTGAAATTCTAGAGTATTTTTCATTTTATGCCTGTGTTCCAAAAATTGGATACACTCGCCTTAAAGTAAATAATGTGAGTGAAACGGGTATTGGATTTACCATTGAGACTTTTGGCGAGATCAAGCTCGCAAAAGACGACCAGTGCGATCTACAGTTTTACCTGAATCAGTCACTCTTTTTACCTTTAAGAATTCAAGTCATGAGACATGACGAGCAAGATGGTATCCAGCAAGTTGGAGCTGTATTTTTAGATACGGGCTCAAGCCAGTATCAAACCTTTTTGATCCTCGTAAAATTACTGGATCAGCTGGTTGAATTTGGTGAAATCAGAACCTAGAAGGATCCAACACTGATATTGCCGGAATCCTTTTCTGATACTTCAGAATAGACTCTCAGGAAACTCACGAATTGTTTCCAGGCTTCATAAGATTTTTTATCAGTTTGAACTTCACAGCCGTAACGAATATATTTTGAACCGCCTTCAATCGTCGGGCGACTATTTTTAATATCTACGGTGATTTCCATAAAACTATCGGGGCTAAAATAGAGACGAATAGGAATATTATTAGTGTCTTTAGTCCATTGTTTCTCGGACTCGTAAGGAGTTTGCACTGCAAGCCCGCCCTCACTGATGTCAATCAGCTCGATAGGCACCATTTTGCCCGCTTCCACTACACTATAGATTCCGACCAAGTGATGAAAGAAGAGGCGCTCTGTTTTACGCTTCTTTTCTTCTTGCTTGCGATTTCTAAATTGATCCAAATTAACGACGGCCTGATCTTGAGTGTCCTTCATGGAGATCTCCTTTTTCACACTACACTCTTCGGAAGACGGCGCCCGTACCTTTAAAGTTTCTACTTTCAATCAGAACGTCAAACCCGTGGCGTAGGCAGTCATTATTTTGTGCCCACACCGTAACAAAAAAAACAGGCACTTTTAGAGGACCTTGTTAGAATAACTTTAATGAATACACGCAAAAGACTCATCGCCATTACCACTTTGCTTGCGCTTGCCTTACTCGTTTTTTGGTTCTTTAAGGATCCGAAACCAGAATTCACGGATCCAAGGTTAATTCACGCAGATCCCTTTATTCAAAACTCTGAAATGAATGAATTTTCACTCTGGAAACTTTGGCGATCAACGAGTGCAAAAATAATTCCACATTTGGGCACAGCCGAAGAGTGCGAAACACCTGCCACTTGCTTTACTATTTTTAGGATTCCGTTGGTGAAGAAAAACAAAATGCAACTTGGTCTCGAATCAAACGACTGGGGTAAAGACAACACTAAGGAAGCGATCATCTTTTCGAAAAGTAAACGATTTCCTTGGGTGCTCGAAGCAAAAACTCCAAAGCTCCCTGAGGGCTCTCCTTATGTGCTCAGAGGAATGAAGGGTGGCGAAGAACACTTTTCCCCTACTTCTGAAGCTATTCGTTTTAGCAATAATAAATCCGCCCATATTTGGGCAAATTTAAGCTATCCACTTCATATTGTACATCAAGACGAGAGTAACAAGAGAATTGAAGAGTTTCGTTTTAGAAATCAAAGGATAGCAGAAATTGAGATTGAATCGGCTGCAAAAAACATTATCGCCTCAAAGGAACCACTGTCTTATTTTCAAAAACTGATTGCCGCCGATGGTCCTCAAAAAATCCAAAACCTTGGCTTTAATACCGTACAAATTATGCCCCTTTGGCTCAGTCGGGATTTTGATCGTAGCTGGCAGGAACATTATAGAAATCTGAATCCTTACACACTTGATCCGCGTTATGGAACAGCCGAAGAGCTTTCAAAATTGGTAGAGAATTTTCATTCAAAAAACATGGCGGTCATACTTGATTACCCACTTTTTCATTTCATTGGGGAAGGGAAATTAGGGCCATTGCTCATCAATTCATTTGCACTCAATTCGTGGTCCAATAAAGATGCCTCTAGTTACTTCGGCAATCAATTCACTCAATGGCGAACGACCGCATATGACTTCTCCAGTGAATATGTACAAGACTATCTCATCGAGGGAATGCTTTCAGGCGTGCTCCGCTATGATGTGGATGGCGTCAGAATCGATAATTACGACGGAATTAAAAGAGATCCCAACGGCGAGATATTTCTGAAGCGCTTGAGTACACGTTTACGCGAAGTCAGGCCGAATCTCATGATCATTGGGGAGACTTACGATTTTTCATATGAAGCCACCCGTGATGGCGTAGATCTGTCTTACGATGGAAGTACTAACGGCTGGATTAAAGGCATGTTTCTTGAACCAATAAAAAAATGGGATCTTTCTGCCCTAATTGAAAAAATTAAGAAACAATCATTCGATAATTCGCCGATGCAGTTGCGCTACATTAGTAATCATGATGAGTCAGCTAATCCCCGAGGCGGATTCAGCGGAGGCTATGTTTTTGAATTATTAAAAAATGAAGGTCTCCCAACCGCGGTAAACAAAGTGGGTCTTTTCAGCGTATTTCTAGCTGCACTTGGACCAGCGATCCTTGAACCACTTCAATCGCGGACCGGTCAACAAAAGACGTGGAGCCTCGCACCAGACGTAGATTGGCAAGCGATGACCCGTGGACCAATGAAAGGCCTTAACGATTTACTCAGTCGGTTCTATCAATACATTGACCAAGATCCTGCATTTCAATTATCGGGTTACACAAAAGACCCCATTCATCACATCGACAACAACAATAAGGTGCTGGTTATTCAGCGCGGAACTGTCGAAAAAGGATTTACTTTTGTAGTCATCAATTTTGGCAATAACACTATTAAGAATTACGACTTTGGTGGCATCGCCCCATATCCAGCGAAATTAGTTTTTTCGTCTGAAGTAAAACGTGATGCCACTCCCATAGAAATTAAAAACCTAATGTGGGATGGATTGCCACAGACCATCCGCATTCCCGTCCTCAAAGCGACTAGCGTGCTAGTCATCAGGAGCGCACCATGAAACTGATTCAAAAGTTCTTTAGCACACTTTTCATCGCAAATATTGCCGTTATATTTTTTCTTATCTGGCAAAGTCTGAATTTTCTTCAAATTGATTTAGCAGGTCATATTGCCAGCTCCGTTCAATTTACCCGAAATCTGATGCATGGTTTTAGTGACAGAATGTTCTTAGGATATACTCATAGTTTATTCTATCCCCCCCTTGAAGATTTTATGATTGCAGCAGTTCGTTGGATTTCGCAGAATAATCCCTTCGATGCTTACCGTATTTACTTGATGCTTTTAATTGGCATTTATTTTTTGACAATATGGCGAGTGGGAAAATCCCTCAAAAGCACCTTTGCATTTACTTTTTTCTGTCTTGCAACTCTGTATCTTCTCAATATTGAAAAACCTGAATTAGTAGACCTCCAGGGGATGTCGGTGGTTGATTTATTTATCACTGGTCTCAGTAACCAGTTTCTTGCGGGTATCTGTTTATTTGCAATCTGCAAAGAACTCATTGAACCTTCGCGGTACCAGAAGAGGATCCTGATTGCTGCCTGCATTGGAGCCATTCTTTCGCACATCGTGGTGAGTGTAGTTTGCTTTATGCTCGTTGTTTTTTATTTTGTACAAATCGAATCTAAAAAACAAACTGCAAAAACGGTTGCCATCATTATAGGGCTGAGTTCTTTTTATGCCATCCCGTTTCTCACCAATGGTTCATACTTGGTGAGTTCTAATATTTTTAGGTTTCAACCTTGGGCTGCATTTGTCATTACCTCCGTTGGCCTTGGCTTTTATTATAGAGATAAGGTTGCAAACGTATTCCTCGCGGCTTCGGTGATTCTTCTTTCTACAGTAACTCTGATCTCGAAATTTGAGTTTTTGAGCGCCCACTTTCCAAAATTCCATTACTATCGCTTTACTATCATTGCGTTCTATCTCTCCATCATCGGACTGAGTGTGGGACTATCTCGCCTGAATGTGATTGGAGTGAAAAAATCAAGCAGACATTGGTTTGGGCTAGCCCTTTGTGCCTCATTTCTCATATATATTATTATTGCTTTCAATCTTCAGAAAGTGGATGTCCATTGGCCGTCACTTCAAAGAACCTATGTTGATTTTAGATCGGTCGGTGATCTCCACACCAAGGAATACGGACGATACCTCACTTTCGGTAAAGATCGCTCGTGCGATACGGGAATCGATTCCATTTTATCAATTCAATATCCTGAATTTAGATCAAGCAAGGGTTTATTTTGGGAAAGCTCATACACCAATACGGTTCAAAGCTCTTATCTAGCCACCCTTCTTTCTCCACCCGTAGTTCTCGACTATTTTTATTATTACGGATATTCATGTCCGGTTCAAAAGTGTTTAATGGATCAGTATTTCAGGATGTTTAATGTGAATGGCTTTATTGGAAACATGGATTACTTGAACTACATCAAATCACCTCAAAAGGAATGTTACAAACAGATCGTTAACGAGGGCACCAACTATTTTTCATTTCATCAAACGGGGGATCTCAAAGTGAACTCGGATGTATATCCGATTTACAAGACTGAGCCAAAACCAGGTGCAACTATTCCTCCCAGTTATTCAAATGAAGGTGTAGAAATCATTCAGCCTTCGCATATGCAAGTACTCACCACGAATAAAGATCACTTTCATCGTGAGGTTATGGAAAAAGCCTTTAAAGATTGCAACCAATCATTTGAAACGAGCTTTACTCCCATTTTTCTATTGCCCACTGAGGCATCGCACTTGGAAGAGTTAAAACGCCTTTATCCGGTTCCAGACGTTGCCCCCGCACAGCACGTGGGTATATCGCTTCAAAAAATTGATGATGATGAATATATTTTTGATCTGCCTCCACGCACCACTTGGTTCTTAGTGAAGCTAGCACCTCAGCCCGGAATGAGAATACTCAATGAGGAAGGCGATGTGGTTCCTACCCTGAAAGGCATGCCGTATACCTACGGAATTGGCCAAGGAAAAATGCGAATCGTGTTTGCAAGAACGTGGAAATTCTGGCTTGGATATCTAGTGACCTTAGGTACAATTGCTTGGCTGATTTACGCTTGGTTTGTTTCAAGAACCAGAACCAGAGCTTGAACCTGAGCCACTACCGCCGCTAGAACCCGAACCAGAACCACTGCTTGAATCATAACCGATTCCAAGCTGTCCTGCGCCGTTCGCACCCCAGCACTTGATGGAGCCGCTCACTACTGCACAACTATGCCATGCACCTAAACTAATATCAGTCACACCGCTGCTGATAATAGTTTCAGGACTCAATTGAGAGTTGTGTGTTCCATCTCCTAATTGTCCAAATGCATTTCCACCCCAGCATTCGAGCGCTCCACTCACAATTGCGCAACTGAATTGATATCCCACTGCTACTTGGGTAACACCGCTCGAGATCACCGTTCTAGGTGTGCTCACTAAATACTCTAATGCGCCATCACCAAGCTCACCGTCGTCATTGTAGCCCCAGCATTGTAAACTACCATCATAGATCACAGCGCAAGTATGATATTGGCCGGCAGCCACGTGGACTACCCCACTTTCAATGATCGTGGCTGGCGAGAGTGCGTTGTTTCCAGTGTTTCCATTTCCTAACTGGCCATTTCCGTTTGAGCCCCAGCATTGGAGTGCTCCATTTACGATTGCGCAAGTATGATCACCACCCAATGCCACCTCGGTTACTCCACTACTGATAATCGTTTCAATACTTGGATGATTCGTTTGAGTGCCATCTCCCAATTGTCCGGAATTATTCCCACCCCAACATTTTAAAGCTCCACTCACAATGGCGCAAGCATGTGTGCCGCCCATTGCTACTTGGGTCACACCGCTGCTGATGACCGTCGTCGGAGTTTTTACATAAATTGCAGTTCCTAGGCCTGCTCCCGATCCTTCACCCACATCAAATCCATCTCCCACTTGGCCGTTGTAGTCCTCACCCCAACATTGAAGGGCTCCGCTTACAATCGCACAGGTATTTTGAGGACCGACTGCAACTTGAGTTACACCACTTGAAATGATGGTGATCGGTGAAGATTGATCGCTACCTTGATTTCCATTTCCTAACTGCCCGTAATTGTTTGCTCCCCAACATTGAAGTGCTCCCGATTCAATAGCACAACTATGTTGAGAATATCCTGCACCACCGCGCCAAAGTGAGGTGACCGTTCCACCCAAACCTACAGGCGCAATAGGCACGACAGCAACAGCAGAACCTAAACTATATCCCGCGATTGAACCAACGCTGCTGCCGGAACTAGAACCGCTTCCGCCACTGGAACCGGATCCACTTCCGCTACTTGAACCTGATCCACTGCTAGACGCAGACCCGCTTCCACTGCTAGAACCCGATCCGCCGCCCGAACCAGAACCACTTCCGTTGCTGGAGCCCGATCCACTACTTGAACCAGAACCACTTCCCGATCCATCAAACCAACCCGCACTGGCGGCATCTGTACTACTTGACGTTGACACCACAAATTCATCACCCGACCAAAGGTCGTTTTTGTAAACTTGAACTGCTCCATTTGGATAAGTGATTCCATTTTGAAAACTGACATTCACCATCTGCGTTGGATCGTAAGTTGAAGTGTAAATCACATATCGTCCATCAGATGACATATCTACTAACATTCCATCGACTGCGCTCTTGGAGCTAGTCTGTGAAACAGTGATCGTAGAATGAGTGAGAACATCATAAACATAAACACTCACTACAGAATTCAAACTCGCGGTATAGGCAATATATCTACCGTCTGAAGACAGCTTAATTTTACCAATAATTTGATTTGCATGAACTTGAAAACTAGTCACATTATTGTACTTTAGGTCCCTTACCAAAATGTCGCTGCCATTTTTAACTGCGGCTACCACTTGACCATCGTCAGACACGACTGGATACCTAAAGTCACCAATCAGACCGTGAGTGCTGTCTGAAGTGCTGCCTAATTGCAAACTGGTATTCGCCTGAATGTTTTTAACAAATACTTGATTACCACCGACAGAATTTCCTGAACTATCTGTAATATTTGAAAGTGCAAATGTTCCGCCTGCACCACCTGAAGCGCAACCCGCCCCATAGCCAGAAGGTGCAACTTCGTAACTTGAAGGAGACAAGCTCATTGCAACATAAGCTCCATCAGTCGAAGTACTGTAGAGACGTGCCCGATTGGTAGTCCAAATAGAACCTTGCCCCTGGCCTTCACCAAAACCTCGAACTTTAAATCCGCAACTGGTCGCGTCTGCATTCACCGGTGCCTCGTCACCAGAACGACGATCCGAGTACATGTCGTTTGCATATTTTTTATAGAGAATCATATCAGGTACCGAGTCAAGACTGTCACTGCGAAGATTTCCATCATTCACGGAAGCAGATAAAGTATAAAATGCATTTGCATTGTTATCGATTGAAAGATTCAACTCCCCAGATCCATAACTACTCGATTGTGCAAAAATGGTCCCAGAGCCAGTGTATCCCGCAGATCCCACCCCGTTTCCATTTTGCCCAACTGCTCGTGCAAAATACGCGTACATTTTACCCGTGGAAAAGGACAAACATTCATAAACCACATAGTTTGCGTTAGCACTGAGATTTACTCCGAAGCATTGCTTATCACTAGCAAGGAAAGTGTGGAGATTTTGGCCTTGAATGCTTGATAAGATCGGAGACCATGCATATCCCATTTTCATAATTGGCATGTCACCTCTACCCATAGAAGAAGCTAAATCACTAGGAGCAAATGGATTCTTACCTTCATAATCAAATGCAATGACTGATCCATCTATAGACACACTTCCAGTATTGGCAATATAGTTTTCACCAATTGCGCCATGAGTAGTGTTACTAAATGCCGTTCCAGTTCCTGCAAAAGAATCACTCAGTGAACTTCCGCCATTTGAGTAGCCTGAAGTCGCACCCCATACAGTATTCGTTGCAGTAGACCCGCTTCCGCTACTTGAACCAGACCCGCTTCCGCTACTTGAACCAGAGCCGCTTCCGCTACTTGAACCAGAGCCGCTTCCGCTACTTGAACCAGAGCCGCTTCCGCTACTTGAACCAGAGCCGCTTCCGTTGCTTGAACCAGAGCCG
>CAIMWN010000089.1 GCA_903845155.1 Oligoflexia bacterium | reverse complement strand
CCCAGAAACTAATATGATATTTTCTTTTAACAGTATTGGGCTATCTTGCTATATCGATAACGAAAACAACTTTTGAGTTTTGACAATAGGCAAGAAAGTTCTTTGCTGAAGTGAGTTGTGATTGAGTTGGCTCTGCTCCATCAAAGAGTGGGCAAACACCTAAAGTAGAGTGTAAAATGGCTAGAAACAACTGACCTTTAAACACATTGGCCATAAATTTAGCCATCGCAAGAAGATCATGACTACATCGAGAGGGTTCTTTGAGAGAGCATAATCATCAACACTCGAAAGAGGAAGTGAATGGGACTCGGTAATTGAAAAAGACAGGAGCTCTAAACCAATTATTCTTCCTGTGAAGAGCACTCCATCAATTTCTGTTACCGTTAAAGGATACAATTCTAAACCAGATATTCTACCGGTCAGTGATTCTTTAATTGCTTTGCGACTCGTAAATCGCACAGAGCCACTTAAAATAAACTGCCCTGGCTTCTTATTTCTGTGAACAGCTAACTTCAAAGCAGGAAACAGTGGCGGCGCCAATTGACATTCATCAATTGCTGAGTGATCCCCCTTCATTGCATTAAGGAAAAGCTTGGGCATCTTCCGGGCTCGATCCAAATGTTCATGATCATCAAGTGAAATATAGCCTCGTGAATGCGCTTCTAAAAAAGTAGTCTTCCCCACCTGGCGATGGCCAAAAACTCCAACAATTTTTGCATGGCGAATTAAGTTAGAAAACGAATGATAAAGGTGTCTCTTCCTGTCGTGAGGCATACTTTACAATATTTGCATAAATTGTAAATAGATTATCATTTTTACAATTTATGTAAAAATCAACAACTGGTTGCTCCTAATACAGCTTGCGGCGCAAAGTGGCGGGAACGGCTAGTGGATTTTACGCGGCCCTTGGGGTTGATTATCGGAAGATGGCAAGTCTCATGGGGAAAGCGAAGAAGTTAAAGTGGAAGCTGGTGCTCGGATTTCTGATTTAACAGGGGCAATCGAACTGAACTGGGATTCAGGGAAAGTCATCTGGTTCCCTCAGGTGGAGCAGTTGATCGATTTTTTGAAAAAAGTGGCTTAAAACAGCCCCGTTAAAAAACAAAGGCAGTAAATGAATGCATTGAATCGTAGGACGAAAATCTTTGTTTGTCCCCGTATCAATCCCCTAGTAGCAACCGAGCTTCTATTTGCAAATTTACTGTGACAGTCATTTATGGTCACTATTGACAAAAACGACTGTCACAGCTAATTTTAACCATATGGCACATGATCGCCCCCGGAACGTTGACCACCTCTATCAGAAGCTCATTCGGGCTACCCCTATTTTGGGTATTTTTGGTCATCGCCAAGTGGGGAAAACCACTTTCATCAATCAAAACACCCGTCACTACCTCACGTTTGATTCATTAAAGGAAAGAAAAAGAGCTGAAAAAGACCCTGAAGCCTTCATTAAAAGAATTCGCGACTACCCCTTTGGAATCGATGAATGTCAATTGGTCCCTGAACTATTTCCGGCCCTCAAAGAACGGGTTAGAACCAAAAAACAACCAGGGCAGTTCATTTTATCGGGTTCCGTTCGGTTTACGAGCCGGAAGGCCATTCGCGAATCATTAACTGGCCGAATGATGTTTTTTGAACTCTATCCCCTCATCCTTTCCGAACTCGACAAAAGGCCTCTTCCTGATTTTTTTGTGGAATCTCTCAAAAAATCCTCTTTTACAAATACTTCCTTTGACACTTTAAAAGAACGTGAAGTTCAGATCAGATTAAAGTCTATTGCACTCTACTTGAAAAATGGGGGATTACCTGGGATCTGTTTTTTGAGAGAGGAGCGTCTTCGAATCGAACGCCTCCATGACTTGCATCGCCTCATGCTCGATCGAGACTTAAGAATGGTTTACGAAACAAAAAGCTCACTTGATGCTCTTGAAGCATTTCTAAAAATGATTGCAGGCTTCAACTGGCGTGGCTATTCGTACACACAGGTAAAAAGAGACTTGGGCTTTAGCCCTGTCACACAAAAATCACTTTTGTACGCACTTGAATCCATTTTTCTGATTCGTCGAATTCCCATCTCGGGCGGTTCAAAGGGTGAAATCATTCTTTTGGAAGACCAGTTTGAGGAAAATGCCCTCTGTGAAGAACCAATGGCCATCGACGAGCAACTCACTTCACTTGTCTATAGAAACCTACGGGCACAATTTCAGTACCGCATGGGCATTCCCTTTTCCATTCAATCCTATTGGACCAGAAATAATGCGAGAGTTCCTCTAGTCTTAAAAGGATCAGGACAAACCCTTGGGATCATCTGCATTCAATCTGACGAACCCACACTATCTCAATCCAGAGCTGCTGAGAGTTTGCTCAGAACTGAAAACAACAGCAAAGTTATCTTTTTGTCGCAAGCCATAAAAAAACCAAAAATCCTTAATCAGCGAATTGCAATTGCTCCGCTGGTCTGCGCAATTTAGATTGAGGCTATAAAATGCGGTTTCATTCTTCAGCATCTCAATTGCACTCGTAATGCTTGCGGTGCTGGTGAATGCGGGAAATTTGCTCGTGGAAGAAGTCAAAAAAGGGCTACCGCCGATCGATACGGCACACGCTGCCGCACGTAAAGTTGTTAATGTTCCGGATATGGTGACAAATTCAACTCACTCGCCCTTTCATCAATAAAGTACTATATCACCTTTATTCAGAAGCTCAGTAGATTCTCTTGGGGGTGTATACCAGTAAAAATGGAAATGGGGGTTTCCGTTTTTACTGGTATACATACCGACTTTATTCATGCTATCTTTCTTCTTACCATGCCTCATACGCGTAAAAGACACCTTACGGCCTTACTTTCCAGTTCTTTGAATTACTCAACCGCAGTGGGCATTTTCGGGCATCGTCAGGTTGGAAAAACCACGCTTGCCGAACAACTGAGCGCACGCTACCTGACTCTCGATGATGCTAATCAACTCAACCTAGCGACGATGAGCCCAAAGAAATTTATCGAAGAAAATAAGGCTTTGCCACTAGCCATTGATGAATGTCAACTCGCCCCCCCCCTCTTCCCCGCCATCAAGGAGTTCATTCGCACTCATAAAAGTCCAGGACAACTCCTCTTGACCGGTTCAGTGAGATTCAGCAGCAGAAAGGCAATTAAGGAATCATTAACAGGACGAATGATTGCTTGGGATTTACTCCCTATGGACTTAAGTGAAGCCCACCAGCAGCCTCTTCCTTCCAGCATCATCCGTCTTATCAATACAAGTAACGTAAACATCCCCATTCAAAGCGCCGCGTATTTCAAAAATAGAGAAATTGATTTGTATCTTAAAAATGGGGGATTACCGGGTATTTTTTCCCTGCGAAATGTGGGTCTAAAAAATCAGAAATTTCAAACTCAACTGAACACAATTCTAGAACGAGATCTAAAACTCGTTTTTGAAACCACGCTTTCACTTCGAACATTAAGGAATCTACTCCAGGTGCTGGCGCTCCACCAAAACGAACCTTTAGACCTCAGCAAGATTTCCAGGCTTTCGAGAGTATCAGTTCCAACACTCCGAAAGCTCATTGCCGCTTTTGAATCCATTTATCTCATTCGCCTCATTGAAACCGAAGGTACAGAAAAAAAGCCAGTTCTTTTCTTTGAAGATCAAGGAGAAGCAAGTTTTTCTGCCAGGACTGAGCCAGAGCCCTTAAAGAAGCTCACTTTGTTTTTATATGCAAATCTACGGGTACAAATTTATTACCGACCAGAAGTGGAGGGCGAACTATTTCAATATAGAACCCGAAATGGAGCCTACGTTCCACTCTGTTTTAGAACCAATAAAGGGATACTCGGCATCATTCCCACCACTGACACTGAAATCACTCATAGCGACTTAGGAAGTGCGCATAGTTTTCTTAAAAAATACCCTTCTTCTAAAATTATATTTACTCACACGGGCACGGAAGACCGCTCGCTTGGCTCTAAAATGCGTTTACTCCCCGTTGCAGCGTTATTTACTTAACTCCACTACTCAGTTGAATGAAAAAAAATAGACGATTACCCGCTTTTCGCAAAACTAGACGAAGAAAAACCCACGTGTTGCACTACTGGGTGAAAAAGATGATCTAGCAATCCCACTTTTAAGCAAAAAGAGAAATATGCAAAAATCCTATTTTAAAAACTTCGCACTCGACGAGCTAAAGATAAGCGAGAGCCAAGTAGAAAGAGTATTTTCGGAAGTTCCCTTATGGAGCCGGACCCTAGAAAGACTGATTCCTCATTCATTCCTTAGCAAAAAAATGAGGAGCTCATACCTCACCATTCTTCAACAAAGAGCGGTGATTCTTACTACTGATTAACTTGCTTCCTAAACAAATCAAAATAAACACCCTGGAGTTTTAAAAGCTCCTCATGCTTACCCTGCTCCGCAATCTTGCCGTTGCTGACCACAATAATACGATCACTATCGATAATGGTATTCAGGCGGTGGGCAATGGTAAAACAAGTGGTGTTCTTCAGTTCGCCCCGTAAGTTTTGTAAGACTTTCTTTTCAGTAATGGAATCAAGCGCCGAAGTGGCCTCATCGAGGATCAAAACCTCTGGCGCCCGGTAAATAGCCCTCGCAATTGAAATGCGCTGTTTTTGTCCGCCCGATAGATCCTTCATGCCATCACCCAGTAACGTGGAATAGCCGAGTGGCAAAAGTGTGATAAAATCATGTGCTTCAGCAACCTTTGCAGCCCTCACTGCGCGCTCTAAATCAGGAAACTCTTCGCCAAAAGCGATATTATTTAAAACACTACCTGAGAAAATAGAATTATCTTGAAGAATCATGGACACTCTATTTCTGAGCTCAGACAAATCAAGCTTCGTGTTCTGAGTATCACCTAAAAAAACTTCACCCTTAGTGGGGCTATAAATAAGGTTCACCATATAGGCGAGCGTAGACTTACCTGAGCCTGATGGGCCCACGAGTGCTACTTTCTCGCCCTTTTTAACCTTTAGATTTACGTCTTTTAAAACCCAAGGTGAGAGATCGCTTCCGTATTGGAACCAAATATTTTTAAAGTCAATATCATCGCGATTTACCAAGGGAGGATTTCGATCTGATAGAAATTCTACCGGAGAGGTAATGATTTCGTCAATTTTCTCAAATGAAACCCGAATATTGGTAATTTGATCTGTTGCTTGGACTAACGCAAGCACAGGCGTAATGAGAGAAGCAGACAAACCACTAATCGCTACCACTTGCCCAAGCGTAAGCTCACCACGCATAAAAAGCTTCACTGCATAGAAAAGGAAAGTAAGGGTAATCACTTGCTGAGCCACCGCATTTGCCGACATGAGCTTCAGTAGGTATTGATTAAACTGATCGCGCATTTTTAAAATGCCATCATAGGTCTCTTCCCACTTCCAACGAGATTGAACTTGAGCCGCCATTGATTGAATGGTCTTTAAACTTCTGAACTGCTCAAAGGTAATGCTGTGATTCTTACCCATTGCATAAAAAAACTGCTGATTGAGTTTTACCATGGATTTGAAAAGTGGAGTCATAAATAAAAACAGGGAAACCGAGAAACCTAATGCGAGGTAGAAAAAGCGCACATCATAAAAATAAAAAACAGTAGCATACAAAATAACCGCGATTGAATTAATGAATACTTCAATTAATTGATGTGACATGAAATTGCGAATTTTATCTAGTTCAGCCACCCGCGTGGTGATATCGCCCACATTTCTTACCGCAAAATAACTAAAAGGAAGCCGAATGGTGTGCCTAAAAAACAAAGTAGAAAGCTTTACCCCAAGCGAATTGGTCATTCTAGACAGCATGATGGACCGAATGAAGCTAGAAATTGACATGAATACGGTAAGTAAAATTACTCCAATCCCTACCTGGTTCAGTAACTTGGTATTTCCTGTTCTCAGGACCTGATCAAAAATAAATTGAGTAAAGAGTGGCGGCGACAAGGAAAGTATAAATAGAATAACGCTAAAAATAGCAATGACCGAGAAATCAACGGCGACGTCTTTAAAGAGAAAGAGGTACTTTTTAAAAGCAGGAGAACTTTGAGGGAAATCGAGTAGCTTCTCAGTGGGCTTGACTAAAAGACAATTCTTAGAGTAATCGCGCAAGAAATCTTCTTTGGTGAGATCGACAAGCCCTTTGGCCGGATCAGCTACGGTAACGTGTGTATCCGTAATTTTATATACGACCACATAGTGGTAGGCCATAAGCGCAATAAAAGGCATACGGAATTCAGAAAGGGCTTTTAACCCCGACATGACACCGATCACGTCGTAGCCCACTAGGGTCGCGCCGTTTTTAATTGCAAGCATTGATGCCCCCTCGCGGGTGACATGAATGAGCGATCGCCACGTTGGTATATTGATTTTACGTTTATAATAGTGCGAAATCATGGCCATGCATGCGGCCCCGCAATCCATCTGGTCGTATTGCATGAAATGTACTGGCTTACCCTTTTTAATGCGCGAGGAAATGGGAATATCACTTTTGAAGTCGCTTACCTTTAGCCCATCATCTTCCTCTTCGGGCTCCTCAGGCGAATTATCGTCTGAGGTGGCGACGCCTTTGATCGATGACAGTACTTCAAATTTATTTTGCTCGAGAATATTCAAAAACGGGAAAACATCTACGCCATCAATGCACTCATTAAAAACGCCTTTTTCGATGATCCAGGCTTTAAAGTCGGGTGAAAAGGCATACTCATACTCTGGACTTTCTAAGTACACAAAAAAATCGGAGATATTAAAGCTTTTTAGTTCAAAATCACGACCGTCTTCCAACAATTTTATTTTTAAACCGCCTTCACTGATGACCACGAGTGAGTCATTCAGGATTTCTTTTGAGTCATGTACTTCGCGAAGCCCAGAAATTACCTTTTGGATAGAATCTTGTTTTAAGCCGAGAAGACGCAAATCATTTTTTAATTTGTGAAGTTCGATTTGGGCAACGATTCGCTCTAAATAAGTGAAGCCAATACTGCCTTCGAGAGACTCCTTCAAAGCCGCAAACGGAATTACAAACAGCTCACCCGATGAGCGAGCTAGCCATTCGGTTTTCCATTTCGGCCGACCCAAAATCAGAGTCTCAAGCTCAAGCGATCTGCCAATGACGGCACTTTCCAAAAGCATTTCCGTTTCAGAGTCGACTTGATCGAGTTTTCCATCGATTAAAATAGAGAGCGAGTCTGTAGCAAGTACTTCATTAACCCTATCATTCTCATTAAAGGGAACAACCGCAGACAATTCAAT
>CAIMWN010000088.1 GCA_903845155.1 Oligoflexia bacterium | reverse complement strand
ATTTGTGATCGAAATGAGCCGGAATTAAAAAATTCTGGAAAAAATAAAAAATGGCGAAAAATTCAAAAACTTTTTTCTAAGAAACTGAAAAGTCAGCTGTTTTTTGAGTTTTTCTGGAGCCTGCTAACCAGAAAAGAAGAGAAAAGTGGTGGCAGTTTGGCGCCTTTCCTGTGGAACTGGATAGGAAGATCTTAGGATTCAAGCGTGTCCTTTTTCATCCGGATATTTCACCACATTTGACCTTCGCGTTTATACCTTCGCGAACGGTTGTGGCAGCACCCCATAAAGTGATTCTAAAAGAAAGTTTTTCCGATTTTGCAGTACTACAATCCATGATTCATGAGATTTGGGCGAGGTTTAATAGCAGCACCTCCATTGAGTTAATGAGATATACGCCGACGGACTGTTTTGAAACATTTCCATTTCCAAGTGGGTACGACTTAAATCGGACTATCGAACAGATTGGAAGGATATATTACGAATTTCGTTCTGAGTTAATGATTCGTAATAATGAAGGCCTGACTAAAACTTACAATCGTCTTCATGATCCCAATGAGCAATCTACTGATTTTGTAAAATTTCGAAATCTACATGATCAGTTGGATCGGGCTATTTTGGATGCATACGGGTGGCCAGATATCCAAGCGAAACGCCAATTCTTATTAGATTACGAGGAAGATGAGCATGATGAATTATCTCCCACGACCAAAAGAAAGCCATGGCATTTTCGCTGGACAGATTCCATTCGTGATGAAGTTCTAGCTCGTTTACTTGACCTGAATGTTAAACGGGCTGAAGAAGAACTACTTACGATTTCAGCTACCTTACCCGAAGCAAAAGGTAGGAAAAACAGTCCAAAGAGGAAGATAGAATGAACTCACTCGAAGTCAGGAAAAAACTTTCTGAAGCGTTAGAACTTGATCTAGTAGGCCCAGGCAACCAGTCCGAGAATTCAAAGGAAGCCCTACTCCAAACCCCTTCACGGTGGTATCTTACGGGCTTTTTGGCTCCGCTCGGCGCGAAAGCGAAAGACAAGTCTGATGAAACATTCTTTGATGAAATTGAACAGGGAGGAAATGATTCTGGTGCTGATGAAAACACACCAATTGAAACGAAGACTTCGAAAAGATCCTTTTTCCCATCTAGCATTGGGATCAGTTTTATCGTTGGCCCAAAAACACAGGGGGTAGATGTGACTGCTTCCTGGGGCGAATACCTAGTTAAGCGCGGTGAAGAATACCTAGAAACAAAGGCTTTTGAGGGAGCGGAAGAAGGCGATGATTCAAGTGATCCTACAAAGGACGATGCAGACATTACCGGAAAATTAGTTTGGGAACGACAGCCCAAACAAAAAACTATTAGCTTGAATCTTAACAGTGGTTTTGGTGAAGAGATAATTCCAGATGAGAACGGCCTTTGTATTTCATTTTCAATTCGTCCAATCGAAAATACCTCTGGTCATGATGGAGACATCCCTAAAGGCTCACGTTCGGTATCAGTTTTTTTTGTGAATCGCCGTGAGCCCCTAGAGAACGAACGATTTAAGGATCGAGCCTTTATTTTTCAAGTAGGTTTAAAAGTTGATTGCTCTGAAGGGTTCGTCGCAAGACCAAACACGCGCGGAGTTGAATTAGAAGATCCTGACGAACAAATAGCAGATCTTCAATACAGAAAATCGAATGAGTATGCTGTCGGTCATGGGATCGCCGCCAAAGCTCTTATGATCGCTGATCGGTGTACTGTCATTGAAACCTGCTGGATGCCTCAAAGTCTTGTAGAGCGCGTTGAACCGAGTTCGGTCAAGGACGTCGAGTTTGGAATGGAGAAGCTTTCTGAGTTCCGAACTTCTTCAGAATTAGTGGCTGCACTGAAGGCACTTCCAGAACACTATCAAGAATGGATAAAACAGCAGCAATCGCTTGCGCCGAAAACGCCTAAACGACGAGCTGATACGGCTTTAGAGCTTTTGAAGAAAGCAGACTTTGCAAAGGGACGAATCGCAGACGGCATCAACTTACTGAATGACCCGCTTAATTTTGAAGCGTTCAAAATCGCAAACTCTACAATGGCACTGGCGGCTCGTCAGCGGAACTCGGTGAATCAGAAGTGTACTCCGGATAAAGTTGAGGCACCTACTTGGCGACCATTTCAGCTTGCCTTTGTTCTTCTAAATCTAAAATCAATTGTAGATCCGTCGTCCTCAGATCGAAATGAGAGGGTCGATCTACTATTTTTTCCAACCGGCGGAGGTAAGACAGAAGCCTATTTGGGATTAACTGCATTTACATTAGCGCTTCGTCGTTTACGCGACCCCACAAAATTTTCTGCCGGGGTCACCGTCCTCATGCGCTACACTCTCCGACTCCTAACGCTCGATCAATTAGGTCGAGCAGCCACTCTCATTTGTGCACTGGAGCTTGAGCGAAAGAAAAATCCAAAACTTGGTCCTTGGCCTTTTGAAATTGGTCTTTGGGTCGGTCAAGCAGCAACTCCGAATCGCATGGGTTCAAAGGGAGATCAAAAGCCATTCACTGCACGCGCAAAGACAATATCGTTTTGGAATAACTCTGCTGCCAAGCCTTCGCCGATTCCGATTGAGGAGTGTCCTTGGTGCGGTCGCAAATTTAATAAGGACTCATTCCGACTAGAGCCCAATTCAGACCAACCAAAAGACTTAGTGGTTAGATGTTCTGCACGCCCAGATGAATGTGACTTTTCAGGCGATAATCATCTTCCAATTATCGCTGTCGATGAACAAATTTATCGCCGACTGCCTTGTTTCCTTATTGCGACGGTAGATAAGTTCGCGGCCATGCCCTGGACTGGACAAGTCGGCGCTTTATTTGGCCGAGTCGAGCGACACGATGACGAAGGGTTTTACGGCCCTTGCGACCCAGGTAAAGGCTCACCAATCAAAGAAGGAAGACTCCTTCCACCAGAACTGATTATTCAAGATGAGCTTCATTTGATCTCGGGTCCAATGGGTACGATGGTAGGTCTTTACGAGGGTGCTGTTGACGAACTCAGCTCCTACCAACTGAGCGGAAAGCGGATATCACCTAAAATTATTGCTTCAACCGCTACGGTTCGCCGCGCACAAAAGCAAATTCAGGCATTGTTCAATCGACGACAAGTTGAAATTTTCCCTCCTCCTGGTCCAGATTCGCGAGATTCATTCTTTGCGCTCACGAAAACCGCGGTAGAGTCGCCAGCGCGAATGTATGTCGGGGTCGCAGCCCAAGGTCGAAGCATGAAAGTTACTCTTTTACGGACCTATCTTGCCTTATTGTCGGCAGGTCAAAAACTTTACGACCAAGAAGGCGGAAATAAGAACCAAAAGAATCCCGTTGATCCATACATGACGCTTCTTGGATATTTTAATTCTCTTCGCGAGTTAGGCGGAAGCCGAAGAATTGTTGAAGACGAGATCAAAACTCGTCTCGCTGGCTACTCGAAGCGACACCGCGTGGGCGAAGTAAATCCATTTTTTGTAGACCGAAATATTCGCCACGAGCCTGTAGAATTGACGAGCCGGGTTTCCACCAACAAAGTTGCCGAAGCAAAACAACAACTTTCTCGAAATTTCTACGAAGAAAAAGAAAGAGTCGATGTTGCACTCGCGACGAATATGATTTCGGTTGGTCTCGATATCACTCGTCTTGGTTTGATGGTGGTACTTGGGCAGCCCAAAACCACAGCTGAATATATTCAGACCACCAGCCGTGTCGGGCGAGATAAAGGACGACCAGGGCTTGTAATTACATTGTTCAATATTCACAGACACCGCGATCGTTCGCACTACGAGCGATTCGACTATTATCATCAGACCTTTTATCGAAACGTCGAAGTAACCAGTGTTACACCGTTTTCGCCAAGAGCACTTGATCGAGGACTTGCCGCAACCGTTGTGGCATTAGCTCGCCTTGGTGTTGGTATGATGACTGCTCCTACGAATGCAGATAAAATTTCAAACTCTGAAGGTCGTGAGAAAATTAATCAGATTGCACTTCAGCTTGCTGAACGTGCGGCCAATTTTGAAACAAAACCGCCGGCAGAGAGCTTGAAGATCCGCGACAAAATGCGAGCCAGAATTGTTGACTTACTAGACAAGTGGACATCTCTCAAACTGGAGCTGGACAAGACCGGAACGCGCTTACAGTACAGTGCAAACGAAACCACAGGCGCAAAACCGCTTCTTCATGAGTTTCTTGATCCAGAACTCGAAGAGCTACCAGAGAAGTTTAAATTCTTTAGAGCAAATCGCTCCATGCGAGATGTTGAAACAAGTGTAAATGTTTACCTCAAAACCCTTGAGGGACGTGACATTGAGGAGGGCGAATGAGTCATTCACACGCGCAAATTAGAAATAGCCAGCTTATAACGACGTTTGGTCCCGGCTCGATGATGGATCTTCCGAATTATTCGATCATCGTTGGCGGATTAGATACTTGGAACGGAGGCGGCGGCGGTGAATTAATTTCTGAGCCACGCTTAACCGCGAAGCTCAAGGCGTTACTTGAGGCCCAGCATCTTGAGCTGAGAAGTCCGCCAAAGAACACTGAAAAACTTGGCGAAAAGAAGGTTGGAATTACAGGCTGGCAATTTCCTGAGTGGTTTGTCACTCAGGACTCTACACCACTACATGGACCTGGAAGCCGAATACGCTCTCGTTCATTGGTTCATCGACGATCTTTAGTTAAGGGTAAGTTCGATGGTGACGACAAGAAAAAACCTAAGTCTGTTGTACCGATTCGTTTTGTTCGTGCATGTCAGAAGGGGCATATTGGAGATATCAATTGGTGGTATTTCGTTCATCGTGAAAACACTCAATGCCGCCAGCAGTTATTTTTAGATGAACTTGGGACTTCGGGTGACTTGAGCGAAGTACGAATTCGTTGTGGATGCGGAGTCTACCGTCGAATGGCTGATGCTACCCAGATTGAATTGGTATCGCTCGGCTACTGTGACGGAGACAGACCTTGGCTTGGGCCTCGGAGTAAAGAAGAAGGTGGTTGCGGAGTTCCCAGCCGACTCCTGATCCGTACCGCCAGTAATGCCTATTTTTCACAGGTCATGAGCGTAATTTCGATTCCAGACGTGAAAGACCCGCTTTCGGACGTGGTAGAGCTGCTTTGGGACCAAGGATTGAAAGATGTTGCTACTGAGTCCGATTTGGAATCCTTTCGAAAGTTTAATCCAACAGCGAAAAAGGCTCTCGCAGAATTCTCAGGAAAAGAAATTTGGAATTACTATTCAAAGAGAAAAAAAGCAGGCTCGCCTCAATCTCATCAAAAACCTGTAAAGCAGGCGGAAATTGAGACACTTCTTTCAAGTAAAGATGAATTGGGCACGGATGTACCTGACGGAGATTTCTTTGCTAGATCGCTGCCCCGTTCGGTATGGGCTGGAGCATCTACTGAGTGCATCGACAAGGTAGTTCTGGTTCACAGACTTCGGGAGGTAGTCGCACTCTTGGGATTCACCCGCTTTGAAGCACAATCGCCAGACATTGACGGTGATCTTGATCTCAAAGTTGAACCCGCCCGCCTTGGTCGTCAAACCGATTGGCTACCCGCTTATGAAAACCGTGGTGAAGGCGTTTTTGTAAGTTTTAAAAAGGATGTGGTCGATGCGTGGGTAAAAGAACCTGAGACGTTGGCGCGAGGACGCGAATTGGAAGCTGGATTTAATAACTGGCTTAGAGAACATGAGGGCGTCGAGCGTAAGTTTCCGGGACTGCCCTATTACCTATTACACTCCATTTCTCACATGCTGATTACAGCAGTATCTCTTGAATGCGGCTATCCGGCGAGTTCCATTAAAGAACGGATATATGCAGGAGAGTTCGGCTACGGAATTCTTCTTTATACCGGAACACCAGATAGCGAAGGAACTCTGGGTGGACTCGTTGAGACCGGACGAAACATTAAAGAACACCTCGAAGCAGCCCTTCGATCGAATTTACTTTGCTCAAACGATCCCGTTTGTGCCCAGCACGAAGTAAAAAACGCACTCGATAGTCGTTATCTATTGGGCGCTTCATGTCACGGGTGCCTTTTAATTTCTGAGACATCTTGCGAACAGCATAATGACTTTCTGGATCGGGCGCTCGTAGTACCGACAGTTTCGCATCAAAACGCAGCATTTTTTGAGGGCTTATAATGGACGGAATATTAACCCGACTCAGTTTAAGGGAAATCGAAATTTTAGTGGATTCGCTTGAATCCAAAAGCCTTCGATCACCGTTTACGGAAGTCGGGTTCAAACAGGTCTTCGGGAACAATACTGGGCCTGAAGTGTTTCGAGCGCTTCAGCATCTTAGTTCTCAGACTTTTACAGACGACCAGATTTTGATCAGCCTTAACATCCTTAAAAGCGACCGTGAGAAACGGGGGAAAAGTATTTCCGACGCAGTTTCTCTGGTTTGGACTGGACCGGAGGCGCCGGGAATTATTAATCGGGATACAAAAGTGGTAGTTCAGGAGTTGTTTTCGAAAGCTAAGGAATCAGTTCTTGTTGCTGGCTTTGCTGTGTATCAAGGGCGAGATGTTTTTAAAGCTCTAGCGACACAAATGGATTCAAATCCTAATCTCAAAGTTTCTATGTATCTAAACGTGCAGCGCAGACACATGGATACAACAGCCAGCGAATACTTACTTCAGGATTTTTCAGATAAATTTAAAAAGAAGGATTGGCCCGGCAAACGCCTACCTGAAGTTTTCTACGACCCGAGATCCCTCTCGGTGAATACTGACAAGAAGGCCGCACTTCATGCAAAGTGCATTGTTGTTGATAGAAAGATTTCGTTTGTCTCATCGGCAAATTTTACTGAAGCCGCACAAGAGAGAAATATTGAAGCCGGTGTGCTCGTAGATTCAATTGAGTTTTCAGAGCAGCTTCAGAGTCATTTTGAAACATTGGTGCATACGGCATATTTAAAACCGATTCCAAAAATAATGGAGAGCAAGTAACTTGGGGGCCTTATAGATACTCGCGATTTAATTTTTATTAGTTACGCAGTTGAAGATATTCCGTTTTCTGACTGGCTCGCCCTTAAATTAACAAGAGCGGGTTACAAAGTTTGGTACGACAGAATGTCACTTCTTGCTGGAAAGTCTTTTGTTCGCGAAGTCGATGAAGCCATTGGAAAACGCGCTTATCGCGTCCTGGCGCTACTGTCACAATCTTCAGTTGCGAAAGAAAATCCGGTAAACGAGTGGACCAAGGCAATTGCCGTAGGAAAAGTCACTAAAGTAGATGATTTTCTTATCACATTAAACCTCGATGGACTTCCGGCTTCTCAAATTCCATGGACTCTCAGCCAAAAATCATATGTGCAGTTTAGTACAAGCTGGGCTGATGGATTGAATCAACTGCTTAAAACACTTGAGGCAGTAAAGGCACCGATTGATGAGGTTGCTGGAGCAGCGCTGGTTCATCAATGGTATAGCGCTAAAGATCAACCAGCAGCACGCGAAGAACGAGTGTGGAGTAACGTGATTCCAGTCCTTTCTCTCCCTCCAGTAATTCGCAGATACGAAAACATCGGCGGGAAAGACCTAAGAACCCTCGAACAAGACTGGCTTTTTGCAACTGAAAATAGAGATTTCGTATGGGCATTTGATGCGGTACCAGAAAGCCTTAAGTCAGATTTCTCTTTAAGTAATACAACATCCTGGAAGGACATTTCAGGCGAGCCGGGACGACGATTAAAAGATCGAGTTAAATTTCTATTGAGTCGATCTCTTGAAAAACACTGTGTAAAACGAGGTCTGATACAATCAGGCACTCGTGGCACAATGTATTTTCCAGTCGGACTTTTACCTTCGGACAAAATTTCGTTCATAGGTCTTTTTGGGAAAAAAACCTACTTCAAAACAATCGGCGAACGTAAATTTCGAATAGGCGGGACGAATATTGAAATTAACCGTCACCACTTGGCCCCGAGTTTTAAACTCGTGAGAGCCGACGACGAAAGTTACCACGTTCAACTAATTAATCGCTTGTACATTACAGATCAAAATGAAAATCCGATTCATCCAACGAGGATGGCTCGCCGAAGGAAAAAAATTTGTAAAAATTGGTGGAACGATAAATGGGGTTCTCGACTACTTGGGGTAATGAGCTGGTTTTCAGAAGATAAGTCCGAAGTTGAAATATTTAAGACACCAGAAGGATCTTTCTCATTATCGGGGAAGGCCCTTTCTTTATCCGCTACTTTTGGAATTGACGAAAACAGTGACGATCCTGAAGAGGTTTCAGAGGACGACTCCGAGGGACTTGGCGAGCCGCTTATAGACGATTCAGAGGCGTTAGACATTGTACAGGATTTTTCCGACGAGAATCCGGAGAGTGAGGCGTGAAAAACGAATTAATTATCCTTCCCGAACCGGAACTTCAGTTTGGACATAATCAGAAGCTTGTTGCACCTCATGACGGACTATCAATGTTTGGTCCCTATGACCTGGGTATGCCCGAACACCCTACTAGCTTTTCGTATGCATGTATCGGCACCCAAAATGGTCTCGTAGGATTCGGAGAATTTGCCAAGGCTATTCGCGGAGCCATAATCAATGACCCACTAAAGTTGAATCCACGCCTTTGGCCAATCTTTCCAGGTTTCGAAGCTGCATTCCATTCTACTTTTCCAGAACGGCCAACACTTTCATTGCAACTTGAAGAAAAGACACTGGTAAATGGATCAATGCAAAATGATCCTCATAAAAGAGCAGGTACCATTGTTGAGCAGTATCTTGAAAAGATACGAATCGTATCAAAGAGCGATAAGAACATCTCAGTAATTATTTGTATCGTACCCGATATTGTTCATAAGAATTGTCGTCCTCAGAGTACAGTAAAAAACGGCATCGGACTAAAAGTCAGCGCGAATGAACGAAAAGTGCGATCGACAGGGCAAGGCAATCTCTTTGAAAATTATGACACAGAGATGTATCAATTCTCAGTAGACTTTCGACGACAAATAAAAGCGCGTGCTATGGAATTCAATATTCCCATTCAGATCATTCTTGAGTCAACGCTCCGAATTGAAGACACGAACCTAAAAGAGGAAAGAGGACTAACGTGTTTATCTGATCGTGCATGGAACCTTGCCGCCACTCTATTTTACAAGGCGGGAGGACAGCCGTGGAAGCTAGCAAATGCTCGTGAGGGGGTTTGCTATATAGGAATTGTCTATCGCCAGACAGATGCTGGTTCTAACTCTCGAAGTGCTTGTTGTGCAGCTCAGATGTTTTTGGATAGCGGTGATGGAATTGTTTTTAGGGGCCAAGATGGACGATGGTATTCACCCGAGGATAAAGCCTTCCACCTCTCTAAAAATGCCGCTAAAGACTTACTATCTGGCCTAATTGCGACTTACCAGGAGCTTGATGGTAAACCCTTGAAAGAAATTTTCTTGCATTGCCACTCTTCGATAGACACAGAGGAATTCGCCGGATTTCAGGAAGCCTGTCCCGCTGGAGTTTCGCTCGTAGGTGTTAGGGTCCGACAGGAACGTGCGGGAGTCCGACTTTTCCGGGAAGGAAAAATGCCAGTTCTTCGAGGCAGCTATTGGGAAATTAACAAAAAGACTGCGTATTTATGGGGCTCTGGATATAAACCAAGAATTGCTAGTTACGACGGATGGGAGACTCCCGCTCCTCTTCGCATTGATATTCAGCATGGAGAGGCTAATATACGTCAGGTCGCAACAGATATTCTTGCTCTTACTAAGCTGAATTATAATTCTTGTCGAATGGGAGAATCAGAACCAGTCACTATCGGATTTTCGGATGCCGTGGGTGAAATTTTAGTTTCGAATCCGTCGATCGCGAAGCCGAGCCCTAGATTTAAGATGTATATATAAGGAGTTTTAATACTGCTTATTTTGCTGAGTTCAGTTCCCACCATCTCCCAATCCCCATCACCCGAGCAGGCTCGCCAGTAAGCTTAAACGGCAAGTTTTTGCATAAGTCAGCGAGAATTTCCGCACGCTGCTTTTCTTCCGGAAACGTCTCTAAAAACGCCTTTTCTTTCAAGTCCCATTCAGCCGCTTCCCGCGCTTCAAGTTCCGCCTTATTTCGCTTGGCTGCTGCCTCACGCTCTTCGCGTTCATTGCGCAGCCAAAGCTTCTTTCGGCGATCCTCGACCTCGACAAGAACGCCACTCATGGCTTTAGAAAGAAAAGCCATCGGCGAGTGACAAGGTTCTGCTCCGGTTCCTACACCTCGCTGACGAACGATCGAAAAACAATCGCTTATGTCTTGAGCGCAGTAATCCGAAGATAATTCTTCAAAAGCTTTTAATTCGCTCTCCCGCTTTTTCGCCGGTTTCAGTTCAGCGAAATATTTTTGCAAAATCTCTGGAGGCTGAGAGTGAGAGTTTTTGTTGGAATATGTTTTAGTATCTTTAAAGGGGGACGGATTTTCGACCTGGGCGGGGATCGGTTTTGCGACCTCCCCGGAGGTTGCTTGTACGACCGGGGTCGGATTGATAACCTGGGTAGATTTTAAGACCTCGGTTGATTTTTGTACCGGGGTAGTTTTTGCGACCTGGGTTTCTGATTTTCCAATCAATTGATCCCAATCTGGCGGTAGCACTAAACCCAGCATATTTGGCTTATGTTGATCGCCTTGTTCTTTGATGATCATCTTTTTCGCCACCAAACCTGACAACGCTTCGAGAACTCCAGCGCCACGAAGTCCACTTTGCCGTTCGAGCACCGTTTTTGAGAGCGGAGCGACTTTCTTTTGAAAAGAGATCGTAAATCGCGCTATCAGAAGCAATATCTTCATTTCGCCCCGAGTAAGATCTCCATTGGCCATTTTCATCAAAACCGAATTCGGCAGGCGTGTGTATCCCTTTTCCAGTCCTTCACAAGCGCGGGCCTCCAAAACCACCGAGCTATCTTGCTCAGTAGCGCGGCGGACGGCGGTGACTTGATCGGGTTGAATCTCAGTCGGTCTCATTACCTCGGTCGTTTTTGAGACCGGGGTCTCATTCACCACCTGGGTATGATTTTCTACCTGGGTCGGTTTTACGACCGGGGTATCTAAAACGGCCTCGGTCTGTTTTACATCCTGGGTTTCAATTTGTACCGGGGTTGGAAATGTAGCCTGGGTCGTTTTTAAATCCGGGGTAGCAAATTCGACCGAGGCTGAAATGATAACCTCGGTTGGATTTATGACCACGGTAGTTTTTTCGACCTCGGTGTTAGTTTGAACCGGGGTTTGTAATTCGACCCAGGTCGGACTTTCAACCTGGGTCGAATTTTCGACCGGGGTCGGAACGCTTGGAGTGATCGCAGGTGCGGTGAATGAAGGCGCACGCGCCGCAAGCTTGAGCGGCTTATTCACTTGTAACGAGGTCATCGCTTCTTTCAGTCCTAATTTACTCATTTACAGCTCCTTTAACGACCGCTAAGGCCGGTCGCGAGTTGCTGACTAGGGATGTGATGTCGCCAATCTTGAGGCGAGCCATGACCTCGTGAGCGAGTCCTAGATAGTCCTGAGCACCGACACTGTCGGGCGCATGATGGAAGATCGTTTTTCCGAAAGCGGGAGCTTCTTTAAGTTTCACTGATCGACGGATTTTTGTTTCAAATACGACGGAGCCGAAATTCGAAAGAAGAGTTTCCCAAGTTTGATTCGCAATATTCGTCGGATCAGCAAGTGTCAGTAAATAGCCGAGCACACTGAGCGTGGGATTAGTGCCGCGTTGAATCTCTTCCACTTCGGCCATCAGCTCTTTGATTCCCATCAACGCGAAATAGCTTGAATCAACAGGTACAATGATCTGATTTGCAGCATTTAGGGCAGAGTTCATGAGTGGGCCGAAGGTGGGCGGAGTATCAACCACGATCAGCGAATATTGAGATCTGAGCGGCTGAAGACGTTGCGAAAGCCGAAGCTCTGAGTTCGTCATTGACGCCATTTCGCGCTCCACCCGCGATAGTAGCGGAGTGGCAGGGATTAAATCCAAACCATCACCTTTATAAATTGCTCCCTCGACCTGAAAATTCCGATCACGGATCAAATCCGAGATCGAGGCTTGGATACTTTCGAGTGGTATCCCGACACCTTGTGTAGCGTTTCCTTGAGGGTCAAGATCGACGAGCAGGATCTTTAAATCTTGCAAAGCCAAAGCTTGCGCAAGGTTGATAGCGGAAGTGGTTTTACCGACTCCACCTTTTTGATTCGCGATTGCGACAACGGGGCATAAATTGCGTTCCATAAATTCTCTCCATTCTGATTGACAGTGGTCGCACCTCTCATTAAGAATGTAGAAGTGCGAACCAGGAAATGCGTTAAACGCAAATCCGGTTAGTTTAAAAAGTTAGCTTCAAGACCTGATAAGATTCAGAAGCTGACAAATACAAATATTGAGAAGCCCGAGGCGCCAACCTTGGGCTTTTTTATTTTATGATGTTTTAGATTTCAGACATGCGTCGGCCTCCTCTCGGTGTTTCGAGTGGCCGCTTCGTAGGAGAAATGTAGGTAAGTTGTAGGAGATTCCCGAAATCTTGCGACAGACCGGGAAATACTAAGGCTGCTGCTCGATCCTAAATGCTTGAATCCTAACAGCCTGTTCTTGTTGACTCCCACAGCTTTTTCTCTGTGGGAGCCATTCCAAGATGGTGGCCGATTCGTTAGCTTCGTCTTCGAAAGTTTCCTCACTCAAATGTACAATAATGTCATCTCTTTGTACAACTCCATTGTTTAGGAACGAGGCATTCCTCAGGGAGAAATATGAGCAAGAAGAGCTCTCTGCAAGACAAATTGCATTCCTCATCGGATGCTCTCATTCGGTTATAAACGCTGCTCTGGATCGCTATGGAATTAAGAAGACCAAGCGGCGGCGCGGGTGGGTTGAGTATGGCTGGAAGTTACTACGGGGTCGTAGAGTTCCTCATACCCGTCATCAAAAAGTGATTCAGCAAATCAAAAAATGGAGAGATCGTGGCTGGTCGTTTGCTCAGATTTCAGACCGACTAAACAAGAGAGCTGTCTTAAGTCCGTCAAAGACAACGAATTGGTATCCCTCTACTGTAAAGCGTGTACTCAAATATCTCCATACCAATCATACCATTTGAACAGGGGACTTTACCCGCTTTCTTCATCTAGAGGGCTCATCTTTATATTTCTTCCCCAGCTCTTCCAATGCACCGTCCAACCATTCTTCTAAAATATGCATTTTCTCAGACACTCCCAAATGCTTCTGATACAAGAAAAGCGTTTCATCGAGTCGACGAGCAACAGTGTTCAATTGGTGTGCATCAGGTGAAAACTCTGGCATATCAGCAATAAACGTATAGCGATGAAGAGGACTCTCGCTTGGTTTTGCATTATATTGAGATACGTGATTCCAAGTGCTGTGCACGCAACCACTGAAAGTTTGAAATGAAAAGTTATACATATTTTGCAACCCAACTTCGATTGCCATATCTCTTGTAGTAATGCCTGACCAGGAACCAAGCTCTACTGGAAGTAAAAAAGTAAACTTCTGAGCATTAATCCAAGCCTCACGGTTTTTGATAGTTTCATTCTCATCAGGATCTTTGCCTTGAGACCTTATCTCCGCTTTTAAATGCTCAAGTAGCAGTTTCGATTGACCTAGTCCATACTCAATATATTTCCTGCAACGTTCCTTTGGATCAGCCATGAGCCATGCTGCTGTAATATGTACGTCTACCATTGCTCTAATAAACAATGGGGCAGAATGATAATTCCATGCCGAAACTGCCCGAGCTAGCTCAACAGTAAGTGTTCCCTGGCGAGCCAAAAGAGCACCTAACACGGAATGTATTTGTGGCTCCATTAGATCAATCTTGATTGCTTCTATATGACTATGAACTTCATGTCTAACTTTATTACAAAAACCGTGAATCAATTCATGGATAAATTTGTTATCTGAATCGCTCATTCATGCTCCTTAAGATGTGAGAGGTCAATTGGCTTAAGCTGAAGATTTCTCTCCCAAAAATAATTAGGCCAGCTCCATTTCTGTTCATCGTCTTCAGGTTTCATCATGAGTAGCATTGAGCTTGCTGAACAGACTGATGCACCGACAATCTTAGACTCTTCCGTCTCCGGATAATTACGAAGTTCTTCGAGGTTTCCAAGAGACAACCCCTCTTTTATGAAAAGCTTCCCCTGACAACCCAGTAAGTAAATCGCATTTGCTTGCATGAGAACAGCCTTTCTTCCTCTTTTATGCATCAGCTCTCCGAGCAGTGTCTCTAATACAGAAAGAAAATCACTGTTTTTCAATTTAATTGGTCTTTGCGCAAAAATATTTACAAGTGGGCACTCTGGATACAAAATTATAAAATCGTGAATTGTTGAAACAAGATCAACAAGAACTCCTGAAGTATCAAGATAAGCACGGAGCATGCCCCATTCTTCTTTACTTACCTTGTGCATTTCCGAAAGCGTAATGAACCTGCATTCACTTTTGCAATCTTCAATGTACTTACCAAGTGTGGCGGCCAAATTAGCGGCAACTTCAAGACCGCAAGCGTTCTCAATAAGAGCCAACCAAATCAATTCAGGAAGTGTATCTCGATCGAAATGCGTAGGACTCATAACTCCAGGGAGCATGTGTACCATAGGTGGTAAAAGGGTCTTGCCTACCTTTTTATGGTCAGAAAGAATCGGTTTATTAGATTTATCTCTTTTGTTTTTAGTTTCTACCATTTTACCTACGACTTTATTCTGAAACACACTTCACAGTTCAATTATCTCTATTTTCTCAGTACTCTTCTCATTAAAGATGACTGCGGCTTCATTGAAATACTCTGCCATCCATTTCCATTTTTCCAAATGACGAGGAGCTTTTAATGTTGTCAGTTTATTTATCAGATGTGATCGCACTTCTTTATAGTAGCAAAATCTTGGATCATATCCATCCGCAGCTAGGTCCTCTGCGCCACCAACCATTGCATCAAACTTAAAGGGATTTACCGAAGCAAAACCAAATTTATCTACGATTAACCACTTCTTTAGATTTTGATTCTTTCTCACAACATCACTTGCAACAACTACTCTAGGAAAATGAGCTTGTTGCTCTAGATCATGGGCTTCAATCATACCCTCACCATAAAGTAATCCAGAACTATGAGTCGTCTTGCCAATAGCAATACCACCCCTTACTAATACACCCAAGCAAAGCAAGTCTGCTTGTAGAAATCCAACCGTCCAAAAGAGACTTTCTATATTCTTCTCTTCAGAAGAGATGGCTATTGAATCAGAAAAGACACTGACTTCAATCGAGTTCTCTAAATGAGGCAACTCTGTGAATTTCTCAATTACCTTTATTCTTGAAAGTGCTCTGTGAATTCTAAAATGAATATCTGGATCTTGTGGAAGCTGCGATATTAAATCCTTAAAACCAAGAATGTCAATAAAGGCAACAACACGGGTTTTGTAAATTGGGAGCTCCATGCTTTACTTCTTCTGTAACGCCAGTTGACGTTAAGCCTTTCATTTATGATCATCTATGGTAAGGTGATGCATTCCTATTTCTCATTCTGTTCCACTGACAACTTGATTATGCCATAGAATTAGGACTTTTGAAAGCTGGCGAAGTTTAGCTGCATTGAAATGCAATTTCTCACTATCACCCCCACTATTTCTCCCACCGTCTGAGTACAATCATTCCTTTTAACAACAACCACGAAGGAATTGTTTATGACAAACCCTACACTGACTTCCACGTTATCAACCTCATTAATGCCTCAACACATAACTCAATCACCATTAATAAACTCATTACTACAGCTACGTCTAGATAAAATAGAGTTCAGAGGATCAATACAAACATTTGGAATCACACCCTACATCTCATTCAAATTACCACATCCATTACCCGTAATATTTGAGAATGAAATAGTAAAGGTCACTCATGCAGGATTTCTATCTCCTACTAGAAAGAGTGGTATGTACTCTACTAATGGAGCAATAATTACTAGAACTCATTGTGGATTATCATCTCCAGTTAAAGGTATTTCACGTAACCAGCTGACTGATGATGAAGTCCTAGGTGATGTTGGTAAAGTAGATGCTCTATCACAAATTCAATTATTCTTAGATGCTCAACACCAGCTCTACTCATTTGCTAAGAACAGATTCATTGACTCATACCGATTTAAGCTACCGCTAAATTTCCAATACATTGAGTTCTATGTAGAGTTCCTGAGTCCTGTATTCAGAGATGAGTTCTACCAGAGCTGTGCAACAGCTATCTCTAAATCCTTTGGCGCAGCTGAGAAAATTGGTAAGGACATTAGAGAAATTAACGAGAGACAGTCACTCAAGCATAATTACATAAACGTATGGGAAATAAACCATGCTGTGAAACAGCTTCGTGATGAGAAGATTCGTATCAAGCTCTACGATAAGGGATCTCGTATCAGACTGGAGGTTTCATTCAGAAACTTCCGCACCAGAACTCTACCTAATTCAGATGAGACATGCTACCTGCCTGAAACCATCACATCCGCCAGTAAAGATCTCATCCTGAATCTGCATTGTGCGGGTCAGGAAATCATTAGTGCACTCATCCCAAGTATTTCCAGTCATACTCCAGAAAAACTTAATGCAGAAACATTCCGTATTAAGCTTAAGGAATACAAAGTTAGAGGAGTGAAAAATTTAGCGTACTCTCACATGATCAAATTACTTGATACTAATGGTGTGTATGATCCATCTACCGTCTTACATGATGAGCGCCCAACTTCTGCAATGTTAGGTCGTCTCAGTAATCCTGATAATGGTATTCTAATAAAGAAATCCTTCCTGAATGTAAGTGGAAGACCAAAGAAAAATCACTACTATCTCAGGGATAATTGGCAAGATATCCATCCTAAAATAAAAAAATAGTCTCTATTCCCACTCACCACCCACAATTCACCCCCAGCTTCTATCCCCTTGTCTTTAGTAACCTCATGGAAAAGAAACCAATAAGGAGAACAAATATGAATTTAGTGTTGATCGGTGGTGAATCTGCAGTTGGAAAAACTACAATCATGAGGAAGATAATTCCTCATCTAGGTAATGGCACATTTATTAAGTACAAACTCTTCAGGGGCACATACTATCCTTTAACAAGAGTTCTACTTGCCGGAATTTACGACGGCGATTTATTTGATGGTAGTGATCGACTGTCTCGCATTTGCCAGATGGATACCTGTGACTTTCTTTCTAAATTAGATAAAGATCTGCCGGGGACGCTCTTCCTTGCTGAAGGCGATAACTATTTCCGCAAAGATTTCATTACAGGCATTCAGCGCGCTGGCTTCCAGTATTGTTACGCATTTATAACTCAAAATGAGGTTACAAGAGAAAAACGCCAAATTGAAAGACTGCGCCATCAAACAGCAAAGACACTAAAAGCAAGAGTCACAAAATACAATCGGCTGATAAAGGAATTGAATCCAAACATAATCCTTAATAACGACACCACTTTTGACCTTCATCGTAATGTTTCCTTTATACGAGACATGATTGAATCACATTCAAAAATGAAATCTGATTCAGCTCTTCAAAGTCAACTACCTACTCATGATGTAACTCACACTGTGTTGGAATAAATTCAAAATTCTTGACAACGTAGTTATATTTTTCACAATTACCCCCATTTTAACTCCCCCAAGATTTAGTAAAGTAAGCCCACAACTCATACAGAAGCAATAATTCTGAGAGAAAAATAGAAAGGATATAAGCAAATGAAAATAAAAATTGAGGAAATAAGTAACAGCAAAAAATTCTTTACCAGAGAGGGTATTGATGACCAACTTGTAGAGGAGTATACGGAGCTATTACGCGCTGGCATCACTCTACCACCAGTCACGGTTTTTTACGATGATGAGCTGAAGAGCTACGTTATGATTGACGGCTTTCACACATATCATGCGGCTTTAAATGCTCGTGTGCAGTTCATCGAGATCGGAATTGTAAACAAGACCAGTGATTTAAATTTGATTGTGGAAAGTCTTAAGAAAAATTCCCAACATGGGAAACCCCTGAGCAGCAGAGACAAAAGAAGAAACATTGAAAAAATACTAAGTTTTCAAGAGGGCTGGGACTGGTCTAATTCGATTATTGCTAATATTGTTGGAGCAAGTGACCGAACCGTCTCCAACATAAAGAAGACTATGGTATCACCGAAAATTTCTGGGACAGACATTGTAAAATGCTTAAGGAGCGGCAAACTCCATACAGTTACGTTAGCCAAAAATAAAAATGAAAATGATTACGGACTTGCTTTAGCTGCTATCAACTCATCGTCAACAACAAGCTTAGGCCAAAGTGAATACGGTACTGAAGTTGGGTATATTACCAGTGAGATGGGTATTGATCAGACTTATCCGTATTGGAACCAAAACTCAAGAATTCCAAACTTACTTACTCATCAAGGTGAGGTTTCGGAGAGTGATGCGATTAACATACTTGCCTCGATGAGAGGCCTTCAGCAAATATATATTGTTTACAATAAAATGTACGACAATGCTAATGATGGTGCAGAACTGATTGATTTCACATTCGTAAAAAAATTGGAATTCTTACTTGGGAATTTAAGAACTCAAACAGATGAACTTCTTAGGCTCATAAATAGGTGAGGTGATTATGGTTACGAATTTAAAAATTGAACGGAAATTAACTGAAGACAGAATATTTAATGGAACTTTTCCTGGCGTTTATGATTTTGATCAGTTGATTGATGCAGACGCTGATGGGTATGACACTGATGGACGACTGCTGTTTAAGTTTCGTAAAGGAATTGTGCCAGTCAGAATAAATGATAACTTTCCAAATCTTGCTAATTACTGCCTTAAGAAAAGAAGTCTAAGAATTGATGCAGCCGGACCTCAGTATTACGAAGAATCCAGATTATTGGGGTATGATTTAAATAAAAGGACAAATAACTGTGTGGCTGAAACTCAATTTACTAAAGACAAGCACGATGAATTTAAGAAGAGCATCTATATCCTTGAGTTTATCAATGACCTCTACAAAGCAGAGTTTCCCAGTGCCTATTATCTCCAAAAGAGCTTAAAAATAGACCCTCATTTCCTTATCGGAAGGACAGTCTTCAGTCAGTGCATTATCAACAAATCATTTCGCACTTGCTTGCATCGAGACAAGGGTAACGTCGAAGGAACCATGAGCAATTTAATTTGTCTGGGAGATGAATCATATTCTGGCGGATATCTGGTCTTTCCAGAATATAAAATTGCGATCAAATTGAGACCAAGAGATTACCTTGGTTTTCTGGGACAGGAAATGTGGCATGGTAACACTGAAATCAAAGGCCCAGGAATGCGCCTCTCTATGATCTGCTACGCAAGAAATAATATTCTTGGAAAAACATATGATGAGGAACTTTTTAAGCATTTCACTAAAATTAAAAGAAAATTTGATGGAAATTCTAATTCCTGAATTTTTTCTATGCAAACTGCTTTCCCCCCTACCTATCCGTGATGCACTCTTATGACCGAGTATCCGAGTAAGGATCTAAAAACATTTAAACTAAACCCTCTGATGGGAGAAACACTGGAGAGAAATCATTTCTAAGTTCTCTACACTGTATTTCCCATCAGTAAAGATGCTGGCGCAGTTAACTCCAGCTCAAGCCATCAGTCGTGATTTAAATTTGAGTTACCAATTAACTCTTTATCTAGCTTCCCAGTACTACCGGTTAGGTTTGGTTATTTCCCCCTCTGTCTAAAAAGCATTCTGCTTATTAACCAGAGCCCTACTGACCAGCAATCAGAGCTCTATAAACTCCTACCCAACTGGCACCTTGTCATAGTACTGAAAAGTGAACGGTATTCGATCTGAAGTGAGATCCAAGTTACCGTAACTTGCTGCATGTGTCTTGTTAGGTTTCACACGATGCCTGATTTAATGTCCTTACAGGCGTGCATTGACGAAAACTTTCTAATTAAGGCTTTTATTTTTTAGAAAGGCAACTTTTATTTTTTAGAAAGGCAACTTTTATTTTTTACATAACAAAAATATATTTAATAGGAATGGAGTCAGTGACGAAAAATTCTATTTGGACGTTTTTATTTTCTTATAATTATCCTGAGTTGTTGCGCATTTTGCGTCAGTTTTCATCCAGATAATTTCTCTCGTAAATAATTACCTTATCCATTACAATACTAAGAATTAGACTCTCTGGGTTCCGAAACTAAAGACAAGTTATGACTCCTACGAGGCTATTACAAGAATGTTTTTGTTTTAGTTGGGGAAGTGCCCTTGTTAAAAAATAAACCCACATCTCAGGCCAGAAACATTATGACAGGTAAATGAAGTAAGAACTAAAGGTGATCACAATGAGTATATTTTCTAAACTACCAGGTAACAGATACGAAGAAACAGTGAGTGCGCTTTTCCAGTACTTCTTCATGAACAGTAAATTATTCAGACGTGATTTTTTAAGACTCCTTAGTCGTAGTCACGGAAGTGAGTCCATCTTTACTGATAATGAAACAATCTCCTGCATTTTGGAATACCGCACCAGCCAAGAGGGATCCCCCGATGTAGGCAGATTGGATATGCTCATCACCACAGACAAAGCGGTCATTGGTATTGAGAGTAAGTTTGATGCAGCTCTTGGTTACGGACAGCATACAAAGTACATCGAGGCCGTGACAAAATACGCAAGCACCGTAGCAAAAATACCTTACTTTACCATCATCGTTCCCATGTTTAAGGCAGCCGATATCACCAACAAGCTAGGTGAGATTAAATCCAAAGAGTGCAAGATTCTTGAAGGGGTAACTTGGGAGCTCATCAATAAAATCTTGGATGACTGCCTAAAGACTATTAGAGAAGAAGAGTCAGAGGAAATGTACTACTTAATGAGGCATTTCAAACAGTATATTGACACGTCCATTGGTGCTATTCCGGGATTTGAAGAAAATAAGGATCTATTTAGTAAGCCATTCGCAATTCCAGCAGCAGAAAAGTTTCGTCAGGATTTTCTGAATCAAATCTACAAAATTATGTCTGCATACACAACAGGACGCCAAGGAAGTGGTGGCAAGCCAACAAACTATGTGGGAACTACTTTTCATCCACGCGACAGTGACTCCGTACTTGATTCTGGACGTTTTGTTTGGATAGGTTTTATTGAGAGCCCAAGCAGGAAACCTGCTCACCAAGGAAAGACTTACCTCGTTGCTAACTTGGTATTACGAGATGGCACCAGTTTTATTGACGGAATAAAAAATGGTAAATTTGAGTCGATTCCTGAAGACGACCGAAACGATTACTGGTATCCACGAGCGTTGAAGAATGAGCGGTATCTAATTGAGATCGACAAAAGCTGGAATAATATGAGCGGTATTGCCACTGCACTGAAGCCTCTGATGGATTTCTTGGACGAGGCAGCTGTACCTACTTCCTAATAATGTAAATATCAGCTGATCAAAAAAGTTTTACCTGCGTTGCAATTAGGAGAAAATTTACCTATCGTCGTACCTTAAACCTGATCTTTGAATCAGATTCAAAGTTGACGCTTATGTCCTTCTTGGTTCCGTAAATTCCCATCCAGTACGAATTGTCATGCATCCACTCCAAAGGGACTAAGCACTTGCCACTCTCATCCACGACTACTACCTCATCTAGTTCTGCATTCTTGTAACGGAGCTCAATATTGCCGTAAGTTTCTACACGCTCCATTATCGTTGGTTCACGTGGGAAGTGCCTCTTTGGCTTCTTAGTTTTCAATTTCATAGTTTTTATCGCTCATTCTTTCTCTTACCCCAAGGATGTAGGCGCTCCAAGTGATACAAATCAATTGCGGGTTTAACTTTTAGATTTGGAATCTCGCAAGACGAACTCACTTGCTCTGGCGTACATATCCTTGCATAACTGCCGCCATCCAGATCAAACATAAGCAGGAAGTTGCCCTCAACCAAGTTCTCCTTGCACCAGTCCATAAATGGAGTGTACGAGTGCTCTCGAACGAGCTCATCCCGGCTCTTCCAGTATTTTCTCTTGTCTTCTACACAAGAATCACAAAAGTAGCGTCCGTCATCGGTCTGATTAATATGGTGATCAAGCCAGCACATAAAATCTATGCAGACATCACGGCAGTCTACTTGAATTCCAATGCTGGTCTCATTTATAAAACAGGTTAAATAAGGAATGTACACGAAACCAAACTGAATGGACTTGTTCTTACTCACCACAGTCTTTATTGGGAACAGCTTGCCAAAATCCAAAATAAATTTTTCTTCCAGACCTCCAATTACAAACTTACCGAACTTGATACTCATGGAACCACCTCACATGGTAATGGAATCACTTCCACCCACGGGATAAAAGTGTCCCATGCAACAAGACGTCCATCTCCGAAAATATCTGCGCCTTCCTCGTCTTCAGGGTGCTTAATTTCTTTAGTATTGTATGTTCCTTCCAGATGCTGGTACAGGAAGGCCTGACAGGTACAACTCCACTTTGCCACTCGTGCATTTCTGCAAATACCCCAGTAATAAGAACCATCTTTGAGCTGACCTTTTCTCAAGACCCCCTTCTGATAGGCAGCGGAGAGCTCGTTACAGTGAATAGGTACTGAGAATTTTAGATTGTATTTGTCCTCCCATTTCCAATTTTCCCATGAGTCATCATCACCAAGTCCAAGAAATAAAATCTGTTCTTGTCTTTCTTGAGTACGATTTAATATTTTTTGTAAGTCAACTGGTGAAATCATCCATTTGCCTGCCTGACCGTGTAGTTTCTAGGGCGTACTTCACACCCAATTCCTTTGAAATAAAAGTAATCACAGTCTTGAACGAGGGATCACTAGTAATGTTCTTGCAGTTAAGGATCTCAATACAAAGACTCCACAGAGCGGTATCTCTAGGCATCATTCCGCAATATTTTATTACTCTTCTCCAGTCACGCTTCTTGAAATAATATTCAACAACATCGTCGATCACCGAATAGCTTTCATTAGGCCAAGGCTTCATGGCATTGATGACTTGCAATGTGAAAGGTTCCCCATGTTTCTCTAAAAGCAATTTAACTCTTGGAACTGATATCCTAAATTTCTTTGGATATGAAGCAAATGTGCTCACCAGCGATAGGAAATTTCTTCTGCCATTAAGCGTGATCTCTGAGTTCGTTAGATCAATAAAACTATGTCGTGGAGTGAGCCTGCGTATCTTCTTCTTTGCTGGCGCAGGGAAAGGCAAGGTTATATTGAATTCAGTAGCTATTTCATGACAGTGTTCCAGCGAGTAGCGATCTCTTCTTCCGGACTTGGCGGCAGCAAGCAAAATCCGCTTTCCATTCACCGTGTCGCCTTTCTTAAAATATTTTTGGGCGATAGCATTGAGGCATTCTACACGAAGGGAGGTTTCCATTATTTTCCATGCTATCTGTTCCGATAAATTTAAATTATTTTTGATCAATTTCATGATGTTTCTAATACTTTCATACACTCGGTTGCCAGTTCATTAAACTCATTGGAATTGTAGGCTTCCACAGCAATAGCGCCATGATTTTTAATACAGTTAAATACTTTTGCTGGTCTGGACTCACCTGTACTCCACTCGGAATGTTGAACCTCGATGTGCACATTCTTGGGATCTGCATCAACATTCATATTAAATACATGATGTGTTTTATCTACAAATACCCTAATGCATTTCATATCTGCCTTATACATAGGTGGGTAATCTGATATCCCACCACAGCTAACATTTCTAGCTGCCCAAACGCTATTAGCCAAGTAAGGCATAGCATCTTTAATTGGGGGCAATAGAAAAGAAAATCCGAATATAGAAACCAGTGCTGATATTACTGCCGTCATTTAATTTCTCGTCGATATGATTTGTTGCAAAAATAATTCATCACAAAAATTGCACGAGCTGACCCAGCTATTCAAAAATCCAATAAATGCAATTAAAGATGGAATCATAAACTCCTAATCGTTATTTGTATCGACAGCAGTTACGCTAGTCACTTCCAATTTACTTCCGCAGTGTTTACAAACGATGGCTTCTTTAGAAATAATTTCGGCGCAAAATGGACACTTCTTTTCCATGAAGGCATTGAAAATACCTCCTACAACCAATAAAGCAATAAGCACCAAGCCCCAACCTGAAAGACTCGGGTTATCAGATATAAATTTATATAAATCAGGATAATTATGTGCGAACTCTCGTAGACAAATCAGGTCATGATCGCCGCATATTATGTTTAAAATAGTACTGTTACTATTCAAGCTTGCCACCTTTCTTAGAAATTTTTTTTACGGTTATTTCAAATAAACCCGTCATGATTTCTGCTTTTTCTAGCAACTCACCAATAATACTTTTAGGATCTTCCTCCCCGTACAAGAGGTAGTGAACAGAGACATCCATATATTTGGCCAGCTGTTTAAGCGCATCTGGATCTCTAGGCATTCTCGAACCCTTACCAACCCACTCCTGAACGGTTTTGCTAGGAAGCCTTAAATCCTGTGCTAGCTTTCTAGCAGAGATATTACGCTTGGCCATGAGTTGTTTAAGTGTGATTCCAAAGTTTTTCATAAAGTATTATTGTGTAATTATCCTCATCAAAAATATCCCAGTCCACATAAACCTGATATATGGCGTACTTATCTCTTTACATGCGTGTATTGCGCAACTTTCAGCGCACAGCTTAGTATTCATCAAGCTTCCCAATCAACAAAACTCTTTTGCCGTTTTCTTTGAATTCTTCGCAACCATCATCGTAGTAATCAAATTTAAAGTAGTAGCGTGTTCCATTCACTTGAAAACTTCCGAAATCACGTTCCTCATACGGATCATTCTGAGAATTAAAATCAGAGTAGCTCTGCACATTAATTATTATTATTTCACGGTCTGGATGATTTGCAATTCCAGCTGTAAGGAGAACTCTGCACCCACGGAAAGTTTTTCTGCAAAGATCGTTCTTAGCACTAATTTTTTCTTTATTATCCAGATTACTCATTGGCCTCCTAACATTGATTTTAGAATTTTTTGTTTTTGACTACTTTTAATTTTCCAATAGCCGGCACTATATAATGCGTATTTCGATAAGGGTCCGTTATGTTGGGAGCAATAAATTTCATTTTCTAATAATAAAATCTGTTCAACATCGTCCTCCCAAAATAAAGCAAATTGACGAGCTAACTTATCGCAGGATCTAGGTTGCACTGTTAAGCAATATAAAAAGGCAACCTCATAAGTTTTCAATCCCTTCATCGGTTTAAGTCTTGTCAAAATCCAGTTCCGAAGTATTAACTTTACATTCGAGTTTATTATCCCATCTCCAAGATCCGCATACTTAAACATTACAAAAACATCGGCAATAGTTTTAGATATGGATATTTTGTTTTTCATTCTTCACCTCCAGTTTTAGAAACCCCGCAATCGGCCGATTCCGGGGTGCTTTAATTTGCTCCGTCTTCACTTCCTAAACGATTTGCTAAACTGATGATTTCTGGGAGGGATTTCGGGGTGTAATGAAGAGCTCTCCAAACAGTGCCTTT
>CAIMWN010000087.1 GCA_903845155.1 Oligoflexia bacterium | reverse complement strand
TGCTGTTTACGTCTCTTTAGAGTTCACCCCCAATCCAAACACATTGAAGTATTCGGTGAACCGAAAACTGCTTGAAAAAGGCGCGGCCAATTTCACTAAAAAGGAAGAAGCTGCAAGACGTTCTCCTCTCGCGAGCAAGCTTCTCAATGTAGATGGTATTTCTGGCGTGATGATTGGTAAGGATTTTGTCACAATTACTAAAACCGAAGATGGTGATTGGGATTTGGTGCACAAGAACGCTTCAGAAATGATTGAGAAGCACCTTACTGCGGGTGAGGTCGTACTTAATGAAAATGAGCTCGAAAAACTCGGCAATCAAAACTCAAGTGAAGTAGAAAAACGTATTCAGAAAGTACTCGATGATGAAATTCGTCCTGCCGTGGCAATGGACGGTGGAGACGTTTCTCTTGATCGTTTCGAAGACGGAACAGTGTATCTTCACATGCAAGGATCTTGCGCGGGTTGCCCAAGCTCTGCCATGACGTTAAAAATGGGCATCGAAACCAAGCTAAAAGAAGCGGTTCCTGAAGTAATGGAAGTCGTTGCGATTTAACACGAAGTTAAACCGAAACGTTCAGGTACGAACTGAAGCGTGTGTTGGGTAGCAGGCCGGAGCAGTACACGTAGGCGAACAGGCCGATCTTATTTTACCAACTGAAATTTTTAATCGTACCGTCGTCTGTATCATCAGTATTTTGAGCTGATGCTGGTTTTCGCTGAGCCGGCGAACCATTCGCTTTTCGTTCAGCTTTTGCCGGGACTTCAAGCGGTTTAACATTTTCTGAATCGGCGTTATCGCTCAACGTAAATGGCTTCACCGTGGTGTCGTCCTCGTTATTGCGTGGATCACCATCGGGGTACCATTGTTTAGGTGGCAAATCGAGTTTGTAACGAGTCCAAGGGCTAGGGAGGTCATGATTTGAAATGGCCAACTTATCAAATTCTTTTTCGCTCGAATCAATGAAGGCTTTTAATTTTGCGTTGAAGGGCACGCCTAAAATTGCACGGCGAACGAGGGGTGTTTTCATCCCCTCAAAACGGTATCCGATCACCATTACTTTTTTGCCTTCGGTACGATCATCGAGTTTCGCCGACAGGCCCTTCGTTGAAGCTTTTGGATAGACGTGGACTTCGAGATTGCCTTCCCATTCCACTACATCGACGCGTTTTTTAGACTGGCCAGTGCCGTCAAGGCGGTCGTATGTTTCAGGCTTGCTTTCGTCCTGAGCGAAAACCGAAAATGAGGTAATCATCCCGGTAATGAGTGCGAAGATAAACATGAGCGTGCGAAACGGAATCATCATGGTTGAACCCTTATTCAATCTGAAAATTATCCCGTTCCGTGGAAAAACAAGGCCGTAAAACTCCATGGCCTCAAGGTCCTTATCGGCAGAGTGGTATAAAACATGACGTAAAAAGGTCGTCCCGATCTTTATGTTGAAATCTGCGTTAATTTGATCTTTCAGACAATGGAGACTGCGTGGGTCAAGTGAATGACGCAATGTTCAACATAAAGATCGGGACGACCTTTTGGGGGCGTTTGCTATTCGCGCAGCAAAGTTATAGCTTGGGGTGAGCAAACCACAACTGAAAGGTTGGTTATTATGGGAGACAAATCCCCGAAGGCAGCACAGAAGCAAAAGTCACAAAAAGACTCAAAAGCAAAAAGCGAAAACGACAAAAAGAAGCAAGCGGCAAGCGATAAGCAAACCGCAGGCAAAAAGAAGTAAGATTGAAGCGGTGATGACTCACTGCTAATTCGATAAAATTCTGAAAGAGATGCACGGGTGAACTTGTGCATCTCTTTTTTATTGTTAGAGGTTATTGAGTCAAACTCCGCGGAATGCACATAGCTGTGAATACATCAGTTTTTTGTTACCTTTTCCTGGCGGCACGATCGGTCTCCATGTACCATAAATAAACAGATGATTATCCATGTATATGATTATTATATTGATGATAAAACACACTCGAGGTAAATGATGCTCGCGATTCCCGAATTTGATCTTCTTGAAACCCTCATTGCAGTCGCTGAATCCAAGAATTTTAAGGAGGCGGGCGAGAAACTCAATCTGTCGCAACCTGGTGTCACTCAAAAACTTCAAAAGTTGGGTGCGAAAGTTCCGT
>CAIMWN010000086.1 GCA_903845155.1 Oligoflexia bacterium | reverse complement strand
GCGAGTTGGTGATGAGGATATGAAATTCGCTCCCACCCACTCGGTAAATGATTTCAAATTCGCGCCAATCCCGAGGAATACAGGGATTAATTTTGAGAGTATTACCGCTTAAATTAAACCCTAAGATGGATTCAAGTGCAGCCCGATACATCCAGCTCGAAGATCCCGTATACCATGTCCAACCACCGCGACCAATATGAGGATATAGGCCGTAAATGTCGGCAGCGATCACGTAAGGCTCCACTTTGTATTTATGCACGCCCGCCCTAGAGCTGGCGTGATTGATCGGATTAATCAGCGAGTAGAGTTCTGCCGCCCGTTCGCCATCGCCCATTGCTGCATATGCCATCACAATCCAAATTGCTGCATGTGTGTATTGGCCACCATTTTCGCGAACGCCCGGCACATAACCTTTGATGTAGCCTGGTTCCATGGTTCCGCGGTCAAAAGGAGGAGTGAAAAGCTTAATGAGTCCTTCGCTTCGATAAACCAGGTGCTCATCCACGGCGGCCATCGCCCGTGCTGTTTTCTCAGGGGCTCCTGCTCCAGAAAGAACAGCCCACGATTGTGCGATGGAATCAATTTTGCATTCTTCATTTGCCGCTGAGCCGAGTGCCTCACCATTATCAAAAAAGGCGCGTTTGTACCAATTGCCATCCCAGGCGTTTTCTTCAATGGCCTTAATCAAACCACTTAAATGATGACGATAGTGGTCTGCCCGGGTTTGATCCCCTGATTTTTCACAAAAAGGAATAAACTCTTTCAGGGTCGTAATTAGAAACCACCCTAACCATACGCTCTCTCCGCGTCCTTCATTCCCCACGCGATTCATTCCATCGTTCCAATCGCCTGAGCCCATGAGTGGCAACGAATGGGCGCCGACATTCATGCTTCGGTCGAGGGCCCGAAAACAATGGTCGAGCAGAGTGGCACTCTGCTGCGATTGAATTGGCTGTAAATATTCATCATCAATTTCAGGTGGAAGAGGCGGCGCTTCAATAAACGGAATCATCTCATCCAAAATACTAGAATCACCCGTCGTCTTCACGTAGAAACTCACCACAAAAGGCAGCCAAAGCAAATCGTCAGAAAAATGGGTTCTTACGCCGCGACCGGTGGGCGGATGCCACCAATGTTGAACGTCGCCTTCGATAAACTGACGGGCTGCTGCCCTGAGTATTTGCGTTTTTGCAATCTGCGGATTCGAATACACCAACGCCATGACATCTTGGAGCTGATCTCGAAATCCAAATGCTCCGCCGGATTGATAAAATGCAGAGCGAGCCCAAATTCGGCACGACAAAGTTTGGTAGAGCAACCACCCATTCACCATCAGGTCCATGGTTGGATCTGGCGTCTTGATTTGTATTGCTCCCAGTGCCCGAGTCCAATAGGCGAGCACTTCTTCAAACGCAATACTCGCCATTTCCTTTTGTTTAAAATGTCGAACCAAGTTTCTAGCTTTTTCCTCATCCTCTGCTTGTCCTAGTAGGAAAATAAATTCACGTGATTCGCCTGGGGCAAGAGTGATTTTAGTTTGAAGTGCAGCGCAAGGGTCCATCCCAGCACCCACACGGCCCGAGAGATGAGAACGATGCATGGCTGCAGGTCGGGTGGGACTGCCATTCCTACCTAAAAACTCTCGGCGGTCGCCCGTTACTGTTCTTTCATTTTCACTTATGTCTATAAAGGCAATTCTTTGAGAAAACTCATTATTGTAAGTATTACGGGCAAAAATAGCCCCTGTTTCGGCGTCAATTTCGGTCGCCACCGTGTGTGCAGTTCCACTGCGATGAAATCCTAAAACCAATTCAACGTAATGGGTAAGCGAAAGTTTACGTGCTTCACTTCCAAGATTTTTAAGTCTTAGTCTGCTGATTTTGACACTGAGATCACTGACAGTTGGTTCAGAGCTCGTGACTGGAACAAATAATTGGAGCTCTTGTGCAATTCCATGGCTGGTATGTTCGAATTGAGAATATCCCTGTCCATGTTTGATTACATAAGTATCTGATTCGCGCACAGGAAGGGGAGTGGGAGTCCAAAATTCACCCGTTTCTTCATCCCGAATATAGATCACTTCACTCGAAGGATCACTGACTGCATCGTTAGACCAGGAACTAAGCCTGTTTTCACGGCTGTTGACCGACCAAGTGTATCCGGCGCCTGATTCTGAAACTTGAAAACCAAAATCTTTCTCATTAGCAATTACATTCAGCCAGGGAGCCGGAGTGCAGAGATCCTCAGAAAGTACGATGACGTACTTCTGTTGATCATCAGTGGAGAAACCTCCTAGCCCATTAAAATATTTCAAAGGACTAAGACTGACCAAAGGGTGAGGATAGGCGCGAATAATTTTCGAGGCTTTAAAGGGGCCGGGTAAGGCGAGGTGATGAGAACGCCTTTTGAGCTGTTCATCGAGCGATCCTCTTTCCGCATGGAGAGTGACCCGCGCAATTGCCTTTAAGAGGGTCACATCTTCTTCAGGAATGATGTCGGTTCTTCGGATAAAAATTCCGCCCGGTTGATCTAAAAGAGCATGATACCCACTGATTCGAATTTGTCTGAGCAAAGCCTCTTGAAGGTACTGCAGATAACTTGGCGCGTGCTCATTGAGAATCACAAGATCAACCGTGAGCCCCTTTAGTCTTAAATACTCATGTGCATGCAAGAGTTCTCGAACCATGGGTAAATCTTTTTCATCTGCAATTCGGGTCAAGATAATCGGGTGATCACCACTGATTCCATAGGCCCAAAGACTCGATTGCCCTTTCTTATTAAGAGCAAGCAGATGAGAGCGCGGACGAAGGGTTGGATCAGAAAAGATCATCCGCCCTGCTAGACGCTGATAGAGATGCGCCTTATCTGTGGTCACATTCATATGCCGCAATTGAACTTGTGATTGAGTCCAAGCAATTTCAGATTCACGGGCGAAGATATGAACATCGTGATATTTGTCGGCAAGCCTAAGTGCCTCTTCACGTGAATGAGTGACACCAGTTGCAAAAACTATGCGTACCGTAGAATGAGGCTGGATACGCACTGACTCTCTCAGTGAAAAGATGGGATCAAGAACAGACCCTGTCGTGTTAGAAAGTGTTCTTGCTTCTTTGATCATCAAGGGGGCTGAGACGTCGTGGCCGCGGCCTAAAAAACGTGAGCGATCAGTTTCATATTGAATGGGTCCTAACATTTCTCCTTCAGTGACTGCAACATGAAAGCCCCAAATTTGTTTTTCGTTCTTGGACCGGCGTCTACGCGTCGCGAGTAAAGCATTTTCAGACGCCACAAATTCTGTTTGAACAAATAAATTACTAAATGCGGGGTGGGCGATGTCGTCATTTTGAACTGCAAATACGGTCTCTAGGTAACTCGTCACTTCAAACTCTCTTAGTTGATCTGAATGATTGGTGAGGGAAATACGGCGTAATTCCACATTATCCTCAGGTGAGACGATGATTTCCGTACGGGTAATAATTTCGTCATCACGCCTTAAGAACTCAACTCGATCCTCTGCAAACGTAACTTCATATTTATTAGGTTCAGCAGAGGTAGGTTGGAACCCAGGAGACCAAACTTTTCCGGAATTTCGATCGCGGATAAAGAAAAACTGCCCATAATGGTCACGGGTCCAGTCTTCACGCCACCGATTGACGGCCACAGGCCCGCAGCGTGAATACCCAGAACCAGCGGAAGTAATCATTACTGAATAGTTTCCATTAGACAGAATTTGAGTTCTTGGTGTCGCCACATGAACATCGGAATAGAACCGTGGATTTGGAGCGGTTGAAAAAGTAAGTGCGCCACTCGTCGGAACTTCTTCGAGGCGAGCACGTGAAACTTGAACTGGGCGTGGTATTCTTTCTTGCAAGAGGAGCTGAGTCGCTTGCACTAAAGGCTCTGCGTGAAAGCGGTGTTGCATAATGGAATCGTTGATCAGATTATTGAGCGACACCAAACTCATTCCTTGGTGATGGACCATGAACGATTTAATGATCGAGCAAGGTTGATGTTCTGGAAGGCGATGGGGAGTATAGTCAATGGATTCATAAAATCCAAATCGTGTGAGTGCCCCATTTTTAGTCAGTAATTTCAAATTTTCAAATGCAGCCGTAGGGTTAATCACGATACCGAGCATTGTTGAGTAGGGTGAAATGACCAAGTCATCGCCCAAACCCCGTTTTAATCCTAAGCCAGGAATTCCGAATGGTCCGTACTGATAATTGAGATTTAAATCGCGCGCGTTGTAACCCGATTCTGAAATTCCCCAGGGAACATGATGGCGCTTACCATATTCAATTTGACGGTCAATAATGGCTTCATAAGTTTGATCGAGAAGTGTGTTTTGATAACGACGCATCACGAGTAAGGGCATCAAGTATTCAAACATCGACGCAGTCCAGGCAACAAGAATTCTACCGCCAGGGATACTGGTCAGGGGACGGCCAAGTCTAAACCAGTGGTCTTCCGGAACGTCGCCCTTTGCAATGGCTACGAAACTGGCGAGTCTTGATTCAGAGGCCAAGAGATCATAAAAGGAACGATCGCTTTGCCCACTGGTCACATTGTAACCAATTGAAAATATTTTACGATCACCGTCGAAAAGAAAGCGGAAGTCCATTCCCATCACCATTTCATCGCAACGGGAAACGAGAAATCTCAGGCGCGAGATGAGTTCATGAGGTAGATGAGGCTCATGATCTCGCTCGAATTCCTTTGATTGATGTAAAGCTACTTTTAGCCAAGTATGGGCTTCAGAAAACTTCAAGAGGCCTTCTTCTACCTCGAGTACGTTCAGAATATCTTCAATGTCGAGTAAGCGACTATTGACGTCAGTCCATTCAGGAGGGAGTGCCGAGTCCTCGACAAAACTAAGAGTCGAACGCAAGATTTTGTGAAAATCCTTATGGTTTGTATTTTCAACCCGTCTTACTTCTTTTGCAAGTAAACGGAGGGTATCCACAATACCCATTTTTGCTTGAGGATTTTCGATCATTCCAGAAGAAATTTTGGAGGAGAGTTGTATGCATGCTTGTTTTAAAGTGAGTAGATGCCCCGCTAAATTACCGCTATCTACAGTAGAGATATACTGGGGTTGCAAGGGTTCCAGAGTTTTAGTGTCATACCAATTAAAAAAGTGGCCATGCATTCCTTGGAGTTTTCCCAGAGTTTCAAAGACTTTTTCAATTGTTTCAATAAACTCGAGCAAGCCAATGTAGCCAAAGTCATAGGCGGAAAGCGTAGAAAGTAATTGTAACCCAATATTAGTGGGGGAAGTTCGGTGTGCGATGACCGGTTTGGGTTCCTCTTGAAAGTTGTCGGGCGCAAGCCAATGGTCGTCAGGACCTACAAAAGTTTCAAAATAATGCCAAGAGCGACGAGCGTATTCACGCGCTATTTGAATCTCTTCCTCGGTGAGAGGCGGGAGAAGAGATGCGGGCGATTTTTGTAACCAGTGTTTGATCAATGGATGAGTGAGCCAAAGGAGCAAAAAGGGAGTGGCGGAAACCAGAGCTTGATGTCGAACTGCTACCATGAGGAGAATCGCGCCTCCGGCGAGTAGCGTTCCGCCTCCCAGGCTCTCTAGCCAGGCATGAAAATAGGAGGGCGGCTTGGTGCCATTATTTTGAATCTGTGCAAACGTAACCCATTCGAGCATTTTTTTTTTTGAAATGAACTTTCGATGCAACGTTCGAATAATTGCATCTGCCTGATTCCATGCTTGAGAACTCAGAAAAGCGAGCATGAATACGATTTGTTTCAATTTCTTTTGAGTATCCATGAAAGCGGTCTTCACGTGTTCTAACCAAGGAAGACCCTTACGGTTCAGAAACGATCCGGTGGTAATGGGCGCATAAATTGAAAAACAAAATAAAAGCATGATGGCGAGTGTCCACTTCGAAGGAGCACCGGGGAGGATTGTCCATGCGAGCATTAAATAGCAAAAGACAGCAGGCACAACTAAACTTCTTCTTAAATTATCAAAAATTTTCCATTGCGCGATGAGCGGTAACGAAGTGGGTTTTTTTCACCCTGTGCATTGGGTACTCGGGCAAATAACCAGGGTGCAATTTGCCAGTCACCGCGGGTCCAACGATGTTGGCGTTTAGAAAATGTTTCATAATCAGACGGATAATCATCGTAAAGCTCAATGTCGCTGACGAGGGCTGTGCGTGCAAACAAGCCTTCAAATAAGTCATGACTCAAAATGGTGTTTTCGGGGCAACGATTGGCAAGTGCCGCTTCAAAAATATCCACTACATAGAGCCCCTTCCCGGTAAAGCTCCCTTCTCTAAATAAGTCTTGGTAAACATCCGACACTGCCGTGGTATAGGGATCAAGCCCCGTGTGATCCGAAAATAAGCGAGAAAAGCGAGTTTTTAGCCCACTGATCAGGTCGACGCTAATGCGAGGTTGTAAAATCCCGTAGCCGTCAATGACTCGCTTTTGAATCGGACAAAAATAAGGCTGGTTGAGTGGATGAATGATCGTACCAATCAGACGGCGGGCAGCATTCCGAGGCAATTGGGTATCAGAATCTAGGGTGATGACGTACTTTACGTCTGCAAGAAAAGGTTTCAGTCCAACTAAATTTTTAACTTGGATATAACTGGTGTCGCTGGCTCCACGCAAAAGATGATTGAATTCGAAAATTTTCCCCCGTTTTCTTTCCCAGCCGATCCACTTTCCTTCAGAAGGATTCCATTGTCTACGACGATGGAAGAGAAGAAATTTAGGGTTTAAGGGATCAGGACTGTATAGAGAATTGAGGTGATCGATTCCTTTTTGAGCAAGTTCTAGGATTCCGGCATCGGTAGGAAGTGTTTCGCTCGGGGCGTCTAAAAAGTCCCCCAGTAAGGCAAATGAGATTTTTGGATCTGAATTTGCAAGCGAATAAATTTCGAGTCTTTCAAGCAAGTGGTTTACGGTGTGTTCGTTTCCGAGCAAAGTAGGAATGACGACCATTGTTTTTGCATCCTGAGGGATGCCCTTCTCAGTCTCCATTTTGGGCAGGAGTTTTGGCTTCATAAAAAAGGTGATGTATTGATTGAGGATGTTCTGCGCAAATTCACTCGCCGGGACGGAAGCAAAAATGCAAAATAGGACAGCCCAGATGAGCCGGCCTCCAGAATTCACAAAGTAGAGAAGCAGGGGAGCGAGCGTGAGCAGCGTGAGTAAACCCATGGAGCCGAGATAGATCGTAGTGGGGTTTCGGCGCACCAAGCGTGATAATATTTCGCCTATTTTTAAACGATATTTCGCCTTTTTCTCAATTTCAACAACTCCCTTGCTGACTAAGTAAAATCCGACGTGGCTTCGCCTTTGATCGACCGCGTTTTCGGCAAGACTAGCTTGCGCGAGATCCACTGCCATTTGCGCCACTTCTAATTCGGTGGCCTTGGATCTCTTTGCAATCCTTTCAATCGCGTGTCGATATTCATCTCGAGTAGGGAAATCCATTTTTGAGAAGCAGTGGTGGGGATCTTTAGCCAATATAGAATCGACCACACTGACGCTTTCAAAGAAATCGCGCCAATCGAGCGCAGACAGGAGTCGCAAGCTCGTAATAATATTTCCGACTGTTACTTGGGATGCTGCCTGACGGTGATGCTCAAGGTGTGTGACTTGAATGGTGTTCGTATGGTGGGCTTTGAGTTGGTTTTCAAGCCAATCAAAAATGGGCCAAACATCAGGGTCTTGGTCGCGCAAACGTTGAGTCAGCTGTACAATGAATGCACGATTCAGGCTTTCGGCTGGTCCGAGTTCATGCGCGAGCATTTCAACTAGCCCTTCGGGATCAGTATCGAGTTTCGAAGCTCGTTCCAAAACTCGGTCTGCAAGGTCATCTGCCTTGCCACGCTCCACCCATGCGTCCGTAATGCGGAGAGTGAGTAAGTTGAGTTGCTCGATGAGTGCTATTCGCAAGGTGATGGCGATGGCCCAAAGCTCACCAATTTGTAGAGGTGCTTTAGTTTGAAAGGAAGTGATGAACCTTTTCAACATTTCCACATCTAGGCGAGAATCAGTGTGTGCAATGATCGCAAGCGCGATTGCATAAATTCGAGGATATCCCGCGAGTTCACCCGTTGTTAACTTAGGAAGCTCTGCATAGAACTCCTTGGGTAAATCTCCCTTTATGCTGATTAATTGCTCTTCAACGATATGGAAGTTATCTAAAAACCATTCAGCCGCGGGCGAGACTTGGTGCTTTGCGCGGACTGCCGCCACCAGAATGAAATAAGCTTTCTGAAGCTGTTTACCACAAGCCTTCATTTCAGGGTGTAATGTTTTACCCCGAATAGGGGTTGGGCTTACTGCAAATTCCTGGGCCAAGTGAGCTGCGTATTGCTCTAGGCGTTCCACGCTGAAGATCTCTTCTTTAACAGGGTCGTCCGTCAGAAGTTCTGTCGAGCGTCGTAAAATTCGTAAAAAGTCGCCGTAAGTGGGAATATTCTCGGGTGATGTCATTTGTCCTTTTTTTTCGATTGAGTTCTAAAGACACTCTGCAGTGACAGTACACTAGCCTGATAGTTTTATTGCTGAATTAAGCAGATGTTGTGTTTTATTAATGTGTGACTCAATTTGAATCGTTGAAAAGCCGATTCGCTCTTCTGTTTTGCTATAATTTTTGTGTAATAAATGCTAATGTTGCGGAATGAAAAATGCTGTTTTTGGATCCCTCATGGGACTTGCTCTGTTCGCTGCTAGCTCCGTTCATGCCTCTGTAGAACATGACCAATATTCAAAATTATTTCCCTTTCATGCTGAGTACTGTGCTTTGACCCAAATCAAACCCAAAGGTGAGACTGCGGGTGGGCCAGGAGGGCATGCGACTCTCTATGTTCATGGCTTGTGTAAGGATCAAAATGCCCTTTACCCTAAAGTTATCCCTTGCTCTAAGATCACCGACCCCTATTTGCGCGATCATGAAGGGGTAGGAATCAGTGTTGATAATGAGTTTAGAAATGTGAATTGGGTTGCAGTGCCTGGTTACGATCTTTTTGTATCAGGTGGGCTCAGTAGTAACGACCACGTGAATCAAGCTGCGATGGATGAAGTGGTAAGACAAGCAATTTTCAAACGAGTGTATGAGGGGGTTCATTATAATGATGAGCGAGTGAATCCGCTTCAAAAAGGTTTTGAATATCAACGTCAAGTGGCTGTGAAGACGATCGGTACCGATTTGGCCATACAATTTGGCCGTGATATGAGATGCATTCGATTCCCGATTCCTAAGAAGCGGCTTACGGATGCGGCTAATTTTTTGAATAAAATTAATGAACGCTATGTTGATGTTCAACCTCAAAATCGAAAAGTGAAAAAGGAAACCTATCATTGGAGTGGTTTGCATAACAATTGTGCGCAATTGTCTGCAAATATACTGTCGACTCTGGGAGTGAGAGATCCTATCCCCACAGAGTTGGATTTTGTAAGGCAGCTCGGTAATATTGGTTTGCCCTCGAACGGCCTCATTACTCTGCAAAATCAATTTCACAATGATGTCCTTTCCTTTAGTAAAGTGAGAGGTAATTCCCTATTTTGGAATGACCTGAAGGAGCTTCACTATTTACCCATTGGGGTAGGGGCGATTAGCCTTCGATACCCGGTGATTAAAGAAAATGATTTTTATGATGTGAAATTGTGGGTGGTGACCATCGCTCCTCGACAATGGTTTAAAACCTATCGAATCATCAGTAATTCTTTGGAAGCATTTAATGATATCCATTTTACCCAACTCAATTCCAATTTGGATTATTGGTATTCAAAGTACCGGGCCGAATTACATGAACTCAAGAGTCAAAGTAATACCAGAGATCGCATGCTGTATCAGGCATACATTGAACAGCAAATAGCCCACATTGATCAACTCAAACAAAAGTGACATAATATGCAAGCCATCGGTAAGAATGTCCTAAAGATTCTACTGTATCGGTTATAGTTGCCCATAAACCTGGACTAACTCTTGCAATACTTTAGTTTGAGAAGGGTGGAGCTATGCCTACTAGTCAAAAGTACAGGATTGTAATGGCCGTTGATCCCACTGAACCGGAACTCAGGCCTTCAGACGCGTCACTTCATTGGTTAAAAAAATGGAGTAAAGAGCATGATGCAAGTGTGAATGTGGTCTATGTGACTTCGGCATATGCCGCTGCGCTTTCCATTACCAAGTACAATTTCAGTGATTATGTAGAAAGCTTGCATTTGGGTGAGCATGTTCAAGCTGACGTCTTAGTGGAGGAAACAAGTTCCCGAAGGAAAAAGGTAGATGCACTTCTTCAGTATTCAAAAAGACTGAACGCCAATTTAATTGTGGTCTCTTCTCACGGGCGTTCTGGCCCTGGACGTTTGGTGCTGGGGAGTTTTGCTGAAAGTTTACTTTCAGAATCTGAGGTACCCGTGCTCTTCCTTAGTGAGCATGATGGTAAAAATGCATGGACGAATAAAGTTCTTTTTCCCTGCGATTTTTCAGATGCGTCAAAATCCGCTCTTGAACTTTTTACTCTCCAGTCGAGTCCGAAGTCGTTTGAATTGATTTTATTTCACGCCGCACTCCCTCCTGGGGCCGTATTTGATACCGGGATGATGGGGGTACCAGTGTATATTCCTGAAAGTTATTGGGATGAGCAGAAGGCGTGGATCGAATTCGAAAAGGAAAAACTAGTGAAGTCGATGGAGTCGAAGGGATTCAAAGTTCGCTTTGTAGTTCAGGAAGGTGTATTAAATGCCGCATCCGCCATACAGCGGTTTGCGCAAGACGAAAATGTTGATCTCATCGCAATGTCTTCTGTGAGTAGAAAACTGAATTTAGTCACCGTTGGAAGTGTGGCCAAAGAAATTTTCCGTATTAAGAAATGGCCAGTTTGGGTTTCTGGGCCCTCCACTCAATTTCAGTATGCCATTAAAAACTTAAAAGAGGGGCCTCATCTTCAGTCGACCTCTCCAGATCTCTCCGCCCCTTAATTTAAATTATTATTTTTTCTTCATATCATCGTAATATCGGTGAACTATCTCTCCGCTAGTCTGGCCAAGTACATAAGGAAGTGTAATGGAAAGAATAACTAGGGATGTGTTGGGGGTATTCCAGACCCGAGCTCATGCAGAGGAAGTGGTGAATCACTTTCGTCGGATGGGCTATGGAAATCAGGACCTGAGCTTGATGATGAATCACGGCACAGGCCTCAATCTATCTTTAAACCGAGGGGAGGCGGTTAAAGAACACTTATATCTAAGCGGAATAGAAGCGGGAGGAATGTTGGGCATCGTCATTGCCGGATTGATTGTAACCGGAATGCTTCGTGTTCACGCATTGAATCCGTTTCTAGTACTCGGTTTTCCCTCAGCGCTCTACGCCGGTTTTTTTACAGGCGCAGTCCTGGGAGGCATTGTCGGGGTCCTCATTGATTTTGTAGTCAAAAGGGACGCGAATATTCATCATGACGATGAGCTTCGAGAAGGAGATGCCGTAGTAGTTGTTCATGCTTGGGATAACGAAAGCGTTAAGGAAATATCTACCATTCTGAACGACAGCCATGCAAAGTTAATCACCATAGTTAAAAATAGTAACTTTTATTCAACTGACCCAGCAACCTCAGAACCAGGAGAAAATACAACGATGAGTAATGTGAGAAATAAAGTTCAAGAAAAAACAGAACAAAATGCCTATCTCTTAGATAAAGCGAAAAATGCTGAAAATGATCTATTAAGAAAGTCGTCAGGGATACCAGCGTCCATTCCAGATCAATTGGATGAAGTACTGTTAAAGCGGTCAAAAGAAATTGGAAGCTGGATTGGTAAAACCGGTGTGAGAATTAAGGCCTTTGGTGAGACGTTGCATCAAATTGGTGAGGGCATTTCTCATTTACACGAACGCTTGAAATCTGATCAAAAGGAACGCAGCTCCTCCGATTCCACACCTGAAAAGGACTTCCACTAGAATTAATGAAATGGAATACTTCTTTTGTGATGTATTTTCCGCGCCTTGATGACCAAGGTGTGATGATGGAATTCCGCGTGGATTGTTTGTAGATCTGTATTAGGGGGTAAGTAAAAAGATTGGGAAGTTCTTTCAAAAACCCTGTTCATGTGATCTTGCTTTAGTTTATGGTTCTCACATTCGAGAGTAACCGTCAGCTTATTCTCGTCTAGATCAATTTTGACTTGTTCCTGTGGAATCTCCGGCATTTTAGAGACGATCATGAAATAATCATCACTGTCGTCCACTTCGAATGTCGGTGACCAAGGAAGTGTGAGTAACTCGTTTGAGGACGACATCACCCAAAAATCGTCCACGAGGTGACTCATTTGCTGATTGAGTTGGGCAAGTTCGTTCCATTTTTTATGGTGACTCGGCTTGATGATATATCTGTTCATATTATATTTTCTCCTTTGGATGAGGCTCGATTACTTTTGGGCCGCAAACCCAAACGTTGTATCTTTCTTTCCGGTATAACTCGCGTGCAACATTCTCTTCGATTCCAGATGAGGTTCCAATCAGTGCCACCTGCTCCTGATTGGCAAAGTTGGTGATTTCATGAAGAGTATCGAGAGTAGTTTCTGCTTTAGCATGTGAAATGAATCGCGCACTGATTCCGAACTCGCGTGCGACGTTAAGCCATTCTCCCGATCGTTCTAATTGAAAGGCCTTTTGTGTTATATAATCTTGCTCTGAAGCGAAGGGCACGCTGATCCCCATGAGGTTATAATTATAAATTTCTGCGAGCTCCGAATGTGCATAATAGATCAATACTTCGGGGTTAAAGCTTTCCACATGAGCTAGAAATAGTTTGAATGCAGTTTCTGATTCGGGCGAGAAATCAGTGATAAAAATGACCTTTTTTGATTGAATTCCAATTGCGGTCTTTACGCCGATAAATAGAATAGGAACCCAGGATTGAGCAAGAAGTGTCTCAGCAAAGCTCCCGAAGATAAGTCGCGCAATCCCTTCTCTTCCATGAGAAATGACGATGATCAGTTTTGCATTGTTTTCACGAGCATAATGAAGCAATCCTTTTACGGACCCGTGTCTCGAATGATCAGCACTGCAAATCACCCGTGGTTTGATTCCAATATTGAGGCGAATGCGCTGTAAATTTTTCTTCAGTACTTCCATTGCGTTTTTCTTTACCCGACCTATTTTTAGGTCGATTTTAACCTCAGGGAGCACATAAACTGCTTCTACTGAAGTTTGTTTTGAGAGCGCGAATTTTTCGGTCCAAAAACAGAGGTTCTTAATAGCGAAATCGTTCAAGGAATCACCTTGTCGCTGCGGACTTAAAGCGACAAGAATCTTACTCAGGTGTGAGTGCGGCATAAGGTGGTTCCTTTCCATGAAAACGATACCTTGTCTAAGTTACAAGCAAATAGCAGGCCAATGTAAAGGATGATAATGATTGGATAATCTTTCAAAACCGCATTTTGGTGAGGCATAAATACGCATAGGAGTATTTAAGAATGATGTTAATAAAACTTAATAGCTACATGAGGAGTAGCTCAATCGCACAAGAAGCTAATTGGAATCGCTGTCTTTCGCGGGGTTATTGACAATTCAGTTCAGGGAAATTCGTCACGTGTAGACTTGTCATGCTCGTGACTTTAAACTCGCGATTAAAATAACTTAATTTTACAAGGCTGCTGATAAGAATTAAATTCAAGACAAGAGATACAAGAACAACAAGCCCATGTGTGATTTCAGAAGAATAGTTTTCTGCTTTTTTGATTTTGTCTATGTGCTTGTTGTTTTAAATGAGGGAGATACTTATGAATTTGAGTCGCAATAGTGTACGGGATAATTGGGTAGAGATTAAAAGTAAAATTCAAAACAGATGGATACAATTTAATGATGCTGATATTGAGCCCTTGAAGGAGAATCTCGATTTACTTTCACATAAAATTCAAAATGTTTATGGTTTTGCAAAAGAGAGGGCAGAGCTGGAATACAACGAATTTAGAAAAGTGTTGAAAGAGCAGGCTAATATTCAGCCGAACCCGAAAAAGGTATCGAAGTCTGGAGCAGAGGTCATCTCACCTTTAGATGATACAACTGCGTCTAACGCAAGTAAGCAAACAGAGCGGAGGCCGGATGTGGAAGTTCAGCATGTTTCTACTCCAGAGCGCATGGATGAAGAGGCGTTGCATCCATAGGGCGACCAAACGATCAGTATTCAATATTCAGCATAGCGAGAATGGTGTCAGTAAATTTTCAAAATGATGTTGGGGGAGTAATCATATGCAAGAACTAGATACAAACGAAATGGTAGTGAAGAGTCCTGGTTTTGCTCGGGTGGTGGAGCTTGCAAAGAGGGTGGCCGCCAGTTCAGCAAATGTGTTGATCATGGGAGAGAGTGGTACCGGTAAAGAAGTAATCGCACGATTAATCCATCAAAGTAGCGCCCGCAGTGGAAAGCCTTTTATTGCAATTAATTGTTCTGCGATTCCTGAGACGCTACTCGAGTCGGAGCTCTTTGGATATGCCCGAGGTGCATATACAGGTGCAATAGATAAGAAGCCGGGCCTCTTTGAAGAGGCAGAGGGCGGTACTATTTTTCTTGATGAAATTGGTGACGTGAGCCTGCTGTTTCAAGCAAAATTACTCCGAGTAATCCAAGAGAGGAAATTAAAGCGGCTCGGTGAAAATCAGGCGCGCAAGTTAGATATACGGATTATTTCTGCAACCCATAAAAATCTTAAAAAAGAGATTGGGGAAGAGAAGTTTCGGGAGGATTTCTATTTTAGGATTGCAGTGTTTCCACTTCACATCCCGCCTTTGCGCGAAAGAAGAGAAGAGATTATTTCGCTTTCTGAGTTTTTCATGAAGAAATATGCAGGGGTGGATCATCTTGAGGTGACAGGGTTTACCAATGAGGCGGTGAATTGCCTACTCAACAATCCCTGGAGAGGAAATATCCGCGAGCTGGAGAATACGATTGAACGAGCGGTTTTGATGAGGGGCAATGGTTTGATTGATGTTTGCGATTTATCGATGGATGAGTTGCCGCCAGCCAATAACACTTTCTTCGCTGATGTTTTTAAAGGGAATCAGCCGCTGGTGCCTTTGCATGAATTTGCCGAGAACTATATCCTTCACGTTCTGAAGCAAAGTGGTGGAGCAAAAGATAAGACTGCGAAATTGCTCGGAATTGACAGGAAAACGCTCTATCGAAAGATTCATGACATTGAGTCTAGAAATGGACTGAAGGCTGCCGGACTATAAACTGATTGATCAGGTGTTAAGATTTTTTAATTTCAATCCCACATGGTCTTAAAAAGTATTTTTTAGCTTTTTCAAAGGGGTAGAAATAATGAATCAATTTAAACGCGATCACACCGTTCCGTTACAAACGTCCATAGTAAAAAGATTAAGTACACTTATCGTCTTGGTTGGATTCGCTTTTAGCATTGAATACGTGGGTATCATGTTTTCAAATGAACGAATTACGCATGGGCTTGCTGAGGTTTATGCGATTAACCAGCTTTACGAGTTGACCATGATGGTAAATGGAAACACGGAGACGGAGATAGAGACGCTTAGTCATGTATTTAGCAATGTCTCTCAGGCTGAGCTTCGTAGCGAATTTGAAGCAAGTGATCTTCAGGCAGTGAGGACTTTGGGTTTACTGCGCAAGTCAACAGTTCAGAATGTTGATATCGACGAGAAACTTGTTGCCACAAAAACTGCTCTCGATTACATGAGGATCGAATCGTTACTGGTGCTAGCCGCACAAAATCAAGGTAACATAAAAGCAGAACGTGCTCACTTCCTTCTTGCTTCACAGCATCGCCTTGAGGTGAATGAGTTTCTCAGGGGGATTCAGGGTGATCTAGAGAAAATAAGTAACCGTTCCTTCAACCGTGTTTATGAATATAGAAATATTCCAATGTTGATTGCACTACTGCTTACTGTTATTTGCTTAATTTTCGTTACCTTAATTGCACATTCAATCATTAAGAAATTAACGGCCTCACTGAATGGATTAATCACCGCTGCTCAAGTCGTTGCGGAAGGTGATCTAAGTTATCGTGCACCTCTGGTTGCTCAGGACGAGTTAGGTTTATTAACCTCCGCCTTTAATCACATGGTTGAAAGACTGTCTTTTAATCAAAACCGGCTTTCCAGATTACAAATCGTCACATCTGCTCTTTCACGATCCGCAAATATCGAACAAGTGGGCCGTGTTCTCGCGAATGAGGGATTAGGAGCGCTAGGAGCGACAGGGTGTTATGTGGTGTTGAACTCCCATACTACTCATGTGCCGGAGCTGATCGGAGCAAGCGGCTTCGAGTACGAGAAATTCCTTCGGCTTCAACAGAATCCTCTTCCTGCGGACTCTCCCTTGGCGAAGGCGATGAAGCTCGGAGTGCCAATTTGGGCGAATGATTTGGAAAAGAAACATGAAATCGCATCGAGATCGTTTGCTGCAATTCCGCTTTTACTGGGCGATCAAGTAATAGGTGGGATTTATCTATCCTTTGACGATTCGAAGGCATTATCTCATGAAGACCGCGAATTCTACGTTCTTCTCGCACATCAGTGTGCTCAAGCCCTCGTCCGTGCTCAGCATTATAACGAGGCGAAAAAGGCAATTTTAGTGCGTGATGAGTTCCTGAGTATTGCATCCCACGAGCTTAAAACGCCCATTACTTCCCTGAAACTTCAGCTACAATTGGCCCAAAGATCAATCATGATGGAAAAAACTGTATCGCAAACCCCAGTGAAAGTTTCAAGGTTTCTCGACGTCTCCATGACGCAGGTGAATCGACTGACCGACTTGGTTGAAGAGCTATTGGATGTTTCAAAAATTCAAGCGGGGAAGCTTGAGCTTGATAAAAAGCTCATGAACCTCAATTCACTGATTGATGAAGTAAAGGAGCGCTTTAGCCTATTATTGGAAGAGGCTCGTTGTGAGGTTATTGTCCATTCGGAAGGGGCGGTGATCGGAAGTTGGGACAAGAATAGAGTAGAGCAAATACTGGTAAATTTACTTTCGAATGCAATTAAATATGCGCCAGGCAAGTTGATTGAGATTACCTGCGCAGTGGAAGGGCGAGCGGCAATTTTGAGAGTGGAGGATCATGGCCCGGGGATTCCGGTGGAAAAGCAAAGTGTGATCTTTGAACGCTTCGAAAGAGTGACTTCGTTCAGAAATATTAGTGGATTAGGTTTAGGACTGTTCATCGTAAGCAAGATTGTAAAAGCGCACCGTGGAAGTGTGCATGTAGAAAGTACGGGGCACTCAGGGTCGGTGTTTGTAGTGAGGTTGCCAATCGATGAAGAAGCAGTTCCTCATCGATTGGTAAGCACAGTAAAAGAAATGGTTTAAGTGAGGCTAGCGCTCACTGTGCGAGGGTTAAATCGATATCCTTCACCAGGAACTGATTCAATGTGAGTAGAGAATTTGCTGAGTTTCTTACGTAAGTAACATACGTGGGCGTCCACCGTCCGATCGGTAACAAAAACGTCTTGGCCCCAAATCTTGTCTAAAATGTATTCGCGACTAAAAATACGATCCGGACTCTTGACAAGTAAGAGTAGGATTTTAAACTCACGAGGAGTGAGGGCGATGAATTCACCCTTGCCACGAACCTTCAGTCGTTGGGAGCTGACTTCAAGTGTAAGTGGACCCGCTGTAATTTGATCGCCTTCCATGCTCATCTCAGCATGCTTCTTTAGTTTGTTTTCGACACGGGCTCTGAGCTCCAACAAATGAAAGGGTTTCACTACATAGTCATCCGCGCCAAGTGAGAAAGCGCTGACCTTGCTTGCGATATCATCTTTAGCTGTGAGAAAAATGACTGGAACTTTTTTGTAGTCGTGAAGACTTCTGATTTTTGTAAAAAGATCAAAGCCGTCACCGTCTGGCAGCATGATATCAATAATCACCAAGTCAAATAGATTTACTGCAGCTTTTTGCAGGGCTTCACTAACTGTTTGGGCGGTCATCGTTTCTACTCCGAGAGGAGCGAGTGCGCTTTCAACAGCTAAAATAATTTCTTCTGCATCGTCAACAATGAGTACTTTATTCATGAGTGATACGTCCATTCTTTATGATTATATATTCTTTTGAAGTCATAGTCGAAACAATAACAAGTTTTTTGAGTAAGTGAAGATCTTAATTGCCTGTTAAAATTAATTAACATCAACAATATATATTTTATTTAGATTTAACCCTATAGTGAAGAACGTGGGGCAGATGGGTTTCTGGGAGGGAATCTATTATTAAACTGGTTTAATTTACTGCTTTTAAAATAAGTGTGTAATTGGTTTTAGTAATTGGTATAATAAATTTAAACAAGGAGTTTTGGTTTGTATATTCTAACGGTGGAAGACGATATCGCAATTAGAGAATCGATTCGGGAAATCCTAGAATCAGTAGGTTACCTGGTGGAAACTGCGTGCAATGGACAAGAGGCACTGGATGTTCTCCATTGCAAAACAAAGCCCAGCTTGATTCTTTTAGATCTGATGATGCCGGTCATGAATGGTTGGCAATTTATCGATGAAGTGATCAAAGATGAATCGCTGAGTACCGTTCCCATTATTATTATTTCAGCGGTTACTTTTCAAGGTGTACTCGGTGATAAGCCGAACATTATTAAAGTGATTAAAAAGCCAGTCAGTATTGAACAACTGCTTCGTGTGGTGAAAGAAGTTTGTGGCAATCCAATCAAACAAAACCGAGTAGAACCCTAGTGAAGAATTCAATTGAGAAGACGATTCTAGTCGTAGATGACGATGAGGCCGTGCAATCAACTATCAAAGAGTTACTTGAATTTGAAGGGTATCGAATTTTAGTAGCGTCTGACGGTCAAAGCGGACTGCGGATGTTACTTGCGGATGGTATTCATGTCGATTTAATTATTTTGGACTTATACATGCCTCACATGGACGGATGGCAGTTCGCCCATTATTTAAAAAAATATGGGTCAAATGAACAGCGTAAAATTCCGATAGTGATTACTTCGGGAACGGATCGAGTCACTGATGCTGACATGACACTAATGTTTCAAGGGTTTCTTCACAAGCCTTTTACCCTTGAGAACCTACTCACGATTAGTAAGGAGTATTGCAAATAAGTGGTAATTAGTGAATCTCGCCTTGAGTAGACTCAAGGTACGCCATCCACTCCCTTAGTTCTGCGATAAATTGGTTGATGTCAGTTCTCTTACCCTCAAGAAGTGTAGAAAGCTCTTCGTTTGGGGCGAGATTGACACTCATTTCGATTCTTCTAAATGCATCGGCCAGTACGGTACCACCCAAAGAGAGAAGCGATCCCTTGATTTGGTGAGCAATGAGAATCGCGTTTTGATTATTGTATTCCTTGAGGGCAGTCGCAAGGCCAGACAGTCTCGCTTCTATTGTTTCTAAGAATAGGTTGGCAGTCTTTACATAGAGCTTTACAGATCGCTTGGGCTCAATCCCTGAAAAGTATTTTTCAAAAGCGTTCTTGTCGAGATGTAGGTATTTCGATTGATTCATATTTGGTTGTGTGTTCATAGCACATTCTCCCTTTTTTAAATAGTTATTTTTGTCTTTATACGGCTTCTTCATTCATGTTTTCAAGTAAGTCATCTACTTGATGTTCGAGAGTTTTATAGGCGACTTGTTTTACCCAGATTCCGAGAACATCAAAGTTAAAAAGTTTAGGAACTCTAAATGCAGTATCGGCGCCAGTGAAGAAGACCACTGGTGTGACTTTGTTTTTTGAGACCTGATCGTCTGCAATAGCGAGGGCGATGTCGCCGGTTTGTTCTGGCATTAGTCGGTCTACAAACAATACGTCATAGTCATTCTCCGCCAATTTTTTAACCATCGCTTCGCCACTTTCGGCGATGTCCACTTTTACTGATTTTTCCTCTAGGATCGAAACCAAGTTGATAATAGACGATTCATCATCATCCACGACCAATGCCCTGGTTAGACCGACGGGGGCTTTTCTTTTTCCTTTAAAGAAAAACTCTTGGATGAAATAGATTGGAATCCCAAACATAAATAGAACGGGCAAAACAAAGAGTGGAATCATTACCAAAACCACCCATGGAATCCCAATGAGTAAGGTTACTGCCATTGCAAGACTACGAACAATATGGTCTGACATAAGTATTCCTCCCTGAATGGCTGTCAGGATATCAGGGAGGGTGTTGGTTTTAGATGAAGATGATATTAGGTTTTCTTAATATGATTATTCCAAGATGCTTCGGAGCATCCACGCTGCCTTTTCATGATGACGAATCCGCTGGGCAATGAGGTCAGAGGTCCCAATGTCTTTCGCCCGTTCAGCATGTACAAATACGTCTCGGGCTGAGTTAATGACTGTTTCGTGCCCTTCTATGAGTTGTTTCACCATATCTTGAGCAATCGGTACCCCGATCGATTCTTTGATGGATGAGCGTTTTACGAAATCTTGAACGGTCGCAGGGGCCGCAAATCCCAATGAGCGAATGCTTTCGGCAATGACGTCAACCGCTTCAGCTAATTCGTGATACTGTGAATCGAAAAGTTGATGAAGTGAAGAGAACAAGGGATCAGTCACGTTCCAATGAAAGTTTTGCGTTTTCAAATAAAGTAGGTATGAATCAGCAAGTACGATGGATAAACCGTCTGCGATCTTTTTGCGGTCAATTTCGAATATGCCAATATTGATGTCGCGATGTTGAGAATCTCTTCTGTTTTCCCATGATCTATAATTTTGTGTTTCCATGGTTTTCTGAATCTGCATAGGCCATGCCATGTGAATTCAATTTTAATTGGTATTGAAATGATTCATGAGGCAATTTATCTACTGCGACTTGTAAAAACTGCCACGTTTCTTTACTCAAGCTTGATTTAAACGACCCGATGGGTTGGCATCTTTATTGCGAGCAACATAAAGGTGGTGCAACAATTTTAAAGGGGGAATCATGAAATTACAATTACCGAAATTACCATTTGCAATGGACGCCTTGGAGCCTTTCTTATCCGAGCAGGCGTTGGAATATCATTATCGAAATCATCATCAGGCCTATGTGGATAAGGTCAATGCGCTAATCGTAGGTACTAAATATGAGGCCATGGATCTCGAAAAAATGATTCGAACCGCGAAGGGCCATCTATACGAGAGTGCTGCTCAAGCTTGGAATCATGCATTTTTCTGGAATTGTCTCACTCCGGTTGCTGATTTAGAGGAGTTGAGCCAACCTTTACTTCGAACCATTAGGCAGGATTTTGGATCGCTAGAGCAACTTAAAATCTATTTCTATCAGGCTGCAATGGATCTTTTTGGTTCTGGTTGGACCTGGCTAGTAAGAGATTCCGAAGGTAATTTAAAAGTGATCAATACTCACAATGCTGATACTCCCATTAAGGAAGGGTATGTACCATTGTTGGTATGTGATGTTTGGGAGCATGCCTATTATGTGGACTATAAAATGGAACGTAATCGCTATTTGGATAGTTTTTGGAATGTTGTGAATTGGAAGTTTGTGAGCGATTGCTTCTCGGAAACGAATTTTGTTCAGTTAAGTAAAACGATGGAACAAAGAGCAAGGCCTCAGGTTATTTCATCTACACTTCATTAACGATCAATGGGTTAAGCCCCGTAGATTAACGAGAGAACTAATTTGGCCTTCGTTCAGAATTTTCTTATCTTTAATGAGATCTAGAACCAACTTATTTTTTGCTTTTGCTTCTTTTGTTAATGCAGCTACCTGTTCATATCCAAGCAGGGGGGTGAGTGCAGTCAGTATTTGTGAAGTTTGCAAGGCGTATTGTTCGCATTTTTGCTTGTTAGCTTCGATCCCACGGATGCAAAGTTTTTGAACTTGGTCAATGGCGCCGGTGAGAATATGGGTCGATTCGAGCGCAACTTGGGCCATGAGTGGCATCATTACATTCAGTTCAAGTTGTCCTGCTTGCATGGCAAAACTCATTGCTGCATCATTCCCGAGCACTTTAAAGCAAACTTGTGTCCCCATTTCAAGCAATGAAGGATTTACTTTTCCTGGCATGATGCTTGAGCCTGGTTGTGCCGAAGGTAACTGTATTTCTCCTAGCCCATCATTCGGGCCTGAACTCAAGAGCCGAAGATCATTAAAAATCCGGATCAACTCGAGCGCAATTAATCGGAGTGCGCTTGAATAGTGCATCATCGGGAGTTGTGATTGCATTGACTGAAAGAGGTTTGGCGCTGAACGTAGATCTGCATCGTCAAAGAGTATTTTGAGCTCTTCCAATATCAGTGAAGGATACTCTTCAGGAACATTAATACCCGTACCTACTGCTGAACCACCAATCCCTAGCTCACGCAAGGCGTCCTGTGCTTGCATGAGGAGTTTCGACAATTGGATCACCGTGTCCCGATAGCCTGAAAACTCTTGCCCAAGTCTGATGGGAACTGCGTCTTGTAAATGGGTTCTTCCTGCTTTTACGATGGAATCAAATTCAAGAGATTTTTGATTTAAGGCCTCTGCCAATAGATCCAGTGATGATTTTAGATATTTAGATAAAACCAAACTGGTGAGTCGCATTACGGTTGGGTAGGTATCATTCGTACTTTGAGATTGATTGACATGGTCATTTGGATGAATGGGATAGTAGGAGCCACGCTCGCCACCTAGAAGTTCATTGGCACGATTTGCGATAACTTCATTTACGTTCATGTTCTGTGACGTTCCCGCTCCTGCCTGGTACGCATCTATAATGAAGTGCTTCTCAAAATGACTTTTCAAAAGGTCATCCACTGCGAAAACAATCGCATCTTTGAGTTTTCCATCGAGAACATGTGAGTCATGATTGGCTTTTGCAGCAGCTTTTTTTAAAAGTAAGTAACTTCTAATGAATTCCAAATGCACTTGCGTTCCGCTGATTGGAAAATTCTGGGATGCACGGTAGGATTGAATTCCATAATACGCATCATTAGGTATTTTAAGTTCACCGATTGAGTCTTTTTCGATTCTCATTCTAGCCTCGTTTCATTGCGGATTGAATCAATATTAAAGCAGCATATTGCATGCCACTTCTAGCGGTGACCATGCACTTCTTGACCATCGGATTTTCTTAATTGAGTCATTTTTTGTCGATATCTGGGGCAATTTGCCTTTCGATTGCTAAAACATTGCTCAAGCCCAATAGGGGGCATGTGGGTGTGGTTAATCTTGGCATTAAGATTGTATTAGTTACTGTGGGGTAGTGAGTACATCGTCAAAGAGAAGGAGTTTTTATGACGAATCTATATTGGTGGATATTTGCTGGATTGCTGATTTTGCCCGTGACCTGGGCGGTACTTTCTTACGTTCTTTGGTGGACCAGCTTGAACACAGAAAGAGACAGTGATGACAGTGGTTATATTATTCCGGTGAGCCCCGATTCCGGAATGAAGGCAAGTCAATTCAAGAATTTAGATCGCAAAATCCTTTCGGAAATACAGGATAAAATAACTCTCCTCTCCCAAGTAGATGCCCGTCAGATCGATATTGCTGTCAATCATGGTAATGTCAGGGTGAGGGGTTCTGTGAATAACAAGAAAGCCAAAGAACAGATTGAAGAGGCTGCCTATACGGTGAGGGGTCTCAGAAGTCTGAAAAATGAAATCCGTGTAGCCCCAGAAAATCAAAGTAAAAGTGCTTAATAAAAAAAACACCCCGAACCATTACAGCATTCGGGGTGTTGAGTATTACCCTAATTGAGTTGAACCTATTTGATGGTGAAGAGTCTATGACCCGAGCATGAAGGTATTGGGTAGATAGGTTTAATCATGCTTAAGGTTGGTTCAACAGTGGGCAATACTAATTTTCAAAGAGATAATGAGGTACTTTATGTTTTTTCCTTTCCGGTATTCGTTTGTTATTCCTCACTAAAGCAAGCGTTATGCCAGGCTCAATTCAATACATTGGAGCTCGAGATTGAAATTCCCGACTCAGTGAGGTGATATTGGCTGCGAAGTGGCATTGTTGTACGAATTTCCTCTATCTGTGGTAATATTCTTCCCAATCATGATCATTACCGCCCTTAAAACCAAAGTGTACGCCCACAAGCAGGAGTTGTTTAGTTTCATCACCGAATCCGTTCCACGCGAACTTATGGTGGAAAGAGTAATCCTCGTCATTACTTCTAAAATAGTGTCCATTGCAGAGAATCGCATCATTGTGAAACAAACGCGCGAAGGAACTCCCGAATATAAAGATGAAAAAAAGCGTTTAATTGAGTCCGAATCTGAGCGCTATTTTGGTGAAACTCTATTTGGTGTGTACCTTACCCTTACGCAAGGTATTTTAATTCCTTCGGCAGGAATTGATGAATCGAATTCACAAGATGCGAATTACATATTGTTCCCAAAAAATGCTTATGAGAGTGCGCAAAGCCTTTGCTTGGGTTTAAAAAAATATTATGGATTAGAACAGTTTGGAATCATTATTACCGACTCCCATACTACACCACTCAGAAAAGGTGTCACCGGTATAGGTCTTGCTCATTTTGGTTTCAAAGCTACTCGAGATTTGGTTGGTCAAGCGGATTTGTACGGTCGTACCATGAAAATGACCCACGTGAATGTCCTCGACGCGCTTTCGGCAGCGGCAGTTTACGAGATGGGTGAAACCAATGATGCTTGCCCTCTAGCAGTGATAGCTGACCCTAAGGCCGAATTTACAGACACGCAGACCATAAAAGGTGCTCGTGACGAAATTCAAATTGCCCCAGAAGCAGATCTTTATGGAAGTCTCTTCTTAAAGAACCTTTAGCGCGGTTATTGCAGTTGCACTCCGTTGACGCTCATCCGTACTTGGGTTATGAGTACGAAACCATTAAGGTGAGGAATGCACAGGATTGCACTCCCAATAAAGGAGCACGCATGTCACATCGTTTAAGTTTGTTATTGTTGATTGCCTCATTTTTTCTGGCTGCTCCATCCTATTCTAAAGTTTTAGACCAAGGGCATTTTTTTACTCAGTACTCCTTAGAGAAGTTTTTGCCCTTGAACCCAGTGGTCATCCTGAATGTAGACGAAGTGGATTGCCGGGCAAGTATTGAAGCGAAAATGTGCTTAGTAGTGGTGTGAAGGGCACGGATTAGCGTCTTCGTTGATTCCACAAATTTATCACGATTTATTTGAACAATCAGACTTCATCAGTATTTATGCAACCACTGAACCTTGGGATGATTTTGCAGATAGTGTGGCTTATTTTCTTAGCCATCAATACTTGGGATTGGACTATGCCATCGATACCAAGCAAGGCGTGAAAATAGATGTAATGAAAAAACTCACTTCGCCTTTATTTGAAGCGAAGTATCGATACATTGAGAGTTTTTTAAAGCTTAAGAATTTGCGCTACAAAACCCATTATTTGCTATAAATATTGTGAAATTCCGAAAAGGATGACGTCAGTATTGGTACGTATCCATCATTTTTGATGATGGATAAGATCATTCGTTATATGTTGTAAGTGTATAACTGATTATGTAGAAACTGGGCCAGTTATTCAATTTCGGATGGCCGTAAGGAATTTATGAAAAAAAATATTGCGATTGTGATGAGCCTAGTTTTGAGTCAAGCATCTTTAGCAGGAGACATTAGTAGAGATTACTCTACTGAATTGAAGTCAGAAAGTGACCGAGTAACCTTTGAGTTGGGCTATCCGGGAATGAACGATACTCGAACTGAGTGTGTTTATGTCACCCCTACCTTATCAAATGGATCTATTCCTACGAGAGATCAATTTAATACTGCCGCTTTTTCAACGAATTTTGCTGTACTTGATCGAACGCTATCGATTAAGCCAATTTTGTCAAAAGGGACTTTGATTTATAGGCTCCGCAGTGTTCAGCTCTATATTACTCCGGTTAGTTTTTTAAACGCACAGCCAGGGCAGTCTTTTAATGATCTCATCCTTGCAATGAATCACTCTCAGCAAGAGATCAAAGTTTTACTGAAGCGGGGAGCTTGCACAAAAAATTGAAGAATTTTTCAGGCATGTGAAATCTCTTGAGAAGCATCGATCGAAGTGCTTGATTGTCCGCGCTATAAAGATAAACTGCTGAAAAAAGGGGATCTTAAAAACGATCTAGTCAGATCACATGATTAAAAAAGCTTGTATAAAAGTGACATCACTCCGTGGAGCTTAAGCCATACACTGAGGGTTGATATCACTTTTATACAAGCGTTTTACCGATGAGTGAACCAAGCCGTCAAAAATGCTATCAGTCTGCAAGAGTTCCGTATCCACCGTGGCTGCTACCCGTAGAAACGCGTCACGCGTTTCTACTTAATTCGATCCGAGCGTTTTACGCTTCGGTTATTCAAACTAAGGATCTTCTTACGCATACGAACGTTTTGTGGAGTAACTTCAATCCACTCATCTTCATCGATCCACTCGAGGCAGCGTTCAAGTGACATGTCACGTGTTCCGGCCAAGCGAACGAGGAACTCGGCACCCGCAGAGCGGATGTTGGTGAGTTTCTTCTCTTTGCATGGATTGACGTTCATGTCGTTGTCTTTTGCGTTTTCGCCGATGATCATGCCTTCGTAAACTTTTACGCCTGATCCGAAGAACAATACACCACGCTCTTCTAAGGTTAAAAGTGCGTACTCAATTGATTCACCGGTACGGTCTGCAATGAGTGCTCCGTTTTGACGGTGAGGTATATCGCCTTTGTGAGGAGAATAATCGATTAAATAAGAACTAAATAATCCGTCGCCACGAGTAGCCGTGAGATAACGGGAACGAATCCCGAGAAGTCCGCGAGCAGGAATATCGAATTCAAGACGAACGCGTTGTCTTCCGATGCCTTCATGGTGAGGCATTGCTTCATATTTAGTGAGTGTGCCTTTTCGTTCTTGGAAAATACGAGTGACGTCTGAAGCGTGCTCTTCCGGAAGATCGAGTACCGCGCGCTCCATTGGCTCTAAACGAGTACCGTCTTCAGCAGTACGATATAGAACGAGTGGTTTACCCACCATGAATTCAAAACCTTCACGGCGCATTTGTTCAATGAGAATTGCGAATTGAAGTTCTCCGCGTCCGAGAACGCGGAATTGATCGGAAGTATCGCTCTCTTCAAAACGAAGGGCCACATTGTGGCGAACTTCTTTTAAAAGACGCTCACGTAATTTACGCGATTGAATTGCTTCACCTTCTTGGCCAGACAAAGGAGAGGTGTTTACCGAGAAAAGCATTGCAAGAGTGGGCTTCTCCACAATGATTCTTGGAAAAGGAGTCATGGTTGCGTTTTGGCTAATAGAGTCTCCGATTTCAACGCCTTCATTACCCGCGATGACCGCAATATCTCCAGGGCCTACTTCAGCAACTTCCGTTTGTTTCAAGCCCACGTAAGTGAAAACTTGGGTAACGGTAAAGGCTTGAGTAAGTGGGGTGCCGTCAGCATTCACACCTTGGCGTACTAACTTTTGGCCTTTTTTAACTGAACCACTAATAATTCTACCGATCGCTAAACGACCCACGAACTCTGAATAAGAAAGATTGGAAACGAGAAGTTGGAAATCGCTCGTGTCCGCAACTTTTGGAGGAGGAACTCTTTCGATGATGGTATCGAATAATGGTTTCAATGAACCTTGTTTCTCTTTTTTAAGTAAAGGCCAGATGTCGTCAAAATTCGGCGTACACCAGCCGTGTCTTGCCGCTGCGTAAATAATAGGGAAGTCGGCTTGCTCTTCGTTAGCGCCTAACTCTAAGAATAAATCGAATGTAGCATTCACCACTTCGTGAATACGACGCCCATCCGAACACTCCGGACGATCCACTTTATTAATCACGAGAATGATTTTATGACCTTTAGAAAGGGCTTTTTGAAGCACGAAACGAGTTTGTGGAAGAGGGCCTTCGGCCGCATCCACGAGGAGGAGTGCTCCATCAACCATTCCCATGATCCGTTCTACTTCTCCGCCGAAATCCGCGTGGCCTGGGGTATCGACGATGTTCACTTTAGTGTCTCCGACCATGACTGAGGTGTTTTTTGAAAGGATCGTGATCCCACGTTCCTTCTCTAAGTCCCCCGAGTCCATGACGCGGTCTTCGGTCGCCTGATGTTGCTGAAAAGTGCCGGATTGGCGTAAAAGATGGTCGACTAGGGTTGTTTTGCCGTGATCGACGTGCGCTATGATGCAAACATTACGGAGGTTTAACATTTTGGGTTCCTGATTTTTTTGGTTGATTTTTCAGTACGATACATGTAAATCCTTAATCTCTGTACTATTATTTGAACAATAATCATTTTTTTTAATAAGGATCGATCATGGCACGCGTATGTGATTTAAATGGAACAAAACCTTTTAGTGGAAACAAAGTTTCTCACTCTAATCGTAAAACTCGCACAAAATGGATGCCTAACCTTAAAGATAAGCGTTACACCATTCCTGAGCTTTCTAAAACGGTTACTCTGAAGCTTTCAACTCGTGCAATTCGTACTATTGATAAATTAGGCGGAATTTCACAAGCAATCATGAAGGCAAAAGACGACAAAATGAGCCCAACCGCAATGAAACTCAAAAATGAGATCAAAAAAGCGCGTAAGGCCCTTTCTGCTGGCAAAAAGAAAGTCGCACTCGCTTAATTTCCCGTTCGCTCGGCTTTCTTCTTGAGTAGCATCGCTACAATTGAAATGGAGTTGAACGCGAATCGTTGATTACACAATATTGATATAGTTTTATCAAAAACCCCTTATTAGGCTTGCCTGGTGAGGGGTTTTTCTTTGTACAACGGATTTAATTGTGCTATGCATCACTGCATGAAGCTGGCCGGTAGCGGTACTATTGCTGAAACTTATATCGCTGAAGCCGGTGAAAAAGACCTGTGTTTTATTGTCGACGCCCAAATTGCGATGGCCAAAGAAACGGAAGGCTTAACGCTTGATTTCGACACTGTTCAAAAAGGTGTTCATGCCGTTTTTCAAAATCCTCATTTAGGTAAATATTTTGTGGCCAGCAGTGAAGATCAGACTCTCGCGTGCTTGCTCACCATTCCTGAATGGAGTGACTGGCGAAATGGAACCGTACTATGGATTCATTCCGTCTATGTAATGCCTGCTCATCGCAAACAAAAAGTATTTCAACTGATGTACAATCATTTAAAAACGAAGGTCGAAACGTCACCCGGCCTTCGCGGCCTCCGCTTGTACGTCGATAAGCGAAATGCCCCAGCCCAGGCAGTATATCAAAAATTATCGATGACCAAAGAACACTACGATCTCTTCGAGTGGATGCTCGACACTTAATGTTTCTCTTTTCTTGAGTGATTCAATGAACGATAAGGCGTCTCTGTTTTTCCGTTGTATGAAAATGATATCAGCCTGATATCATTTTCATACACGAAGAATATTTCAGGTCCTGAATAGGGTAATTTTAAAAACTGAAGTAAAGTGTGGCGTTAAGCCGAAAGCATCTTTTTCAGTTGCGCGTAGTTTCCACGCCATGCCCCTGCTACCTTTTCGGTCGGCTTTTGAATGCAGGTCATCACCTTTGCATCTGGGCGGATGAGGAACACGGCAATCCCTGCTTTCGTCGCCGGTAAATCCATTTTTCGTTCGTTGCCAATCAGGAGACAGTCGCCGGGTTCAAATTTTTCTTGCGCTAGTAGTTCTTGGTAATACTGTATCGTGGGCTTGCATGCGTGCATGCGATCGGAAGTGGTTACACTTCTAAAGTGTTCAGGATTAATTCCACCCCAAATCATTCGCATGTGTACGAGTTCGATTGGCCAAACAGGGTTGGTGGCTAAAGTAAGAGTGTAGTGGTTTTTCGCCCAATCTACAAATTTAGCTGCGCCATCAATTTTGCCAAAATGAGATTTAAGTTTTGGAAAAACTTTCATAATCGACTGAAAAATTTCGATAGAGGCGTCCTCATGTGAGAGCTGAAGGTGCTTTTCAAAAGCATCGATCAGTCGCTCTTGATTGGTTTTTTCTTTGGAAGGTATTTTTAAAACGCTTTGACTTTCTTTCAGTCCATCCCAAACCGCCCTCCAGCCACGATGACGTTTCATCAGCGGAAGGATTCGAGCAATAAACTCAATGTGAAGCAAAAAATTTCCGGAATTAATGAGCGTTCCGTCCAAATCCAGAAGCAGGTTTTTGTAGTGTTGTTTCACGGTAGAATTCTCTCGAAATCATACTTGCCGATCAAGGGTATTCTTTGGTCTAATCAAAATAGATGAATACATACCAAGAGTTTGTAGAGGCAGGGGTGAAATTGTATTTAGGGATGACGGGTATTCAAGGTGGCGTTGAGCTCAAACCTGCACGGCTATATCCGCCACTTCTCATCTCAACACCCCCCATCATCTTAATTATTGCACCCCATCCAGACGATGAGTGTTTGATGGGTTCTTACGCGCTTCGTTTAAAGCAAGATGCTCATGCCCAAGTTTGGGTCCTGCCCTATAGTTATGGAAGTAAGGTCGCTCGGCAGGCCGAGCGTAAGGATGAGCTCAATGCCTCTGTGGGCAGGTTAGGCTTCAAGCTCTGTGAAGAAAAAATCAGTACAGCAACGGGGCTGCTTCAGCTCATCAAGAAATTAAATATCAATATAGTCATTACTCCGCACGAAGAGGACGGTCATCCCGTACATCAACAGGTGTATGCCCTTGCAAAAGAGGTGTTCGCTCTCGCAAAGGGGAGTAAGGATGCTAGAAAGTGCCTTTGGCTTCAAACGGAGTTCTGGAGAGACATGAAGGAGCCAAATCTTCTTATTCCCCTTCATTCGTCACAGGTCGTACAGCTCGGCGAAGCGCTCATGTGCCACCAGGGCGAAATCGCGCGGAATCCGTATCATCTCCGGTTGCCCGCTTGGTTTCAGGATCAAGTTAGAAAAGGGAGCGAGAAGGTAGCTGGTACCGGAGCGCCTGCTTCGAGTGCCGTTTTTGGTCAGCTCTATCATCAGTCGATGCACGACATTTAAACGAACTCATTATTGCTTGCTCCGCCTAGTAAAGCTGCGCCATCCTCACCAGAGCTCGTCTTTGAATTGAAGGTAATGCTGGTAAGAGCACCACAGGGAAATACTGCCCAAGACGTGCCAGAATCCGTGTCCTTGAAAGTAGTGATTCTCCGGGGTGCATAAAATTCGCTCATGATCGAGACCAGAGAAATTAACCGCCACAAATAAGCACCCCACAGCAGCCCAAAAATAATATCGTGTGCTGGCTTTTGCTTTGAGTTCGGTTCCAATGATCACAAAAATCAACAACAAAACAACCGCTTGATAAGGCAAGTGAACGAAGTACATTAAAATGGTGAGGGCAGTTAAGCCGACAATCGAAAGCCAAAATGCAACGAAGGCCTTGGGCGGTTTAGGCCAGCAGTTCAGCCTCGCTAAATTACACATGATGAGTAGAACGCAG
>CAIMWN010000085.1 GCA_903845155.1 Oligoflexia bacterium | reverse complement strand
TGCGGATTAAAGTAGTGAGAATCACCCCGACCGTGACTGGCTGCAAAGTGTTGAATGGGGAGGAGATGAAAGAGCTTCTCCATTATTTAGATTCAAAGGTTTTTTAGAAATAGGAATCAGTCCGTGCTGATTGCTTAAGTATCTGAATTCGTATATATTCAGATAAACATTTATGGCCACGAAACCTCTCGACCCAAAAGTAATTCAAGCGCTCTCTAAAATCCGCAATATCGGCATCATGGCCCATATTGATGCAGGGAAAACTACAACTACGGAGCGTATCCTATTTTATACGGGTAAAACGCATAAATTGGGTGAAGTCCACGAGGGGACCGCAACGATGGATTGGATGCCCCAAGAGCAGGAGCGAGGGATCACCATTACTGCGGCAGCAACCACTTGTTTTTGGAAAGATAAAACCATCAACATTATCGATACACCTGGCCACGTTGATTTCACCATTGAAGTCGAGCGCTCTTTGCGGGTCCTGGATGGAGCCATTGTGGTATTTTGCGCGGTGGGTGGGGTTGAGCCTCAAACCGAAACCGTATGGCGTCAGGCTGATAAGCATAAAGTTCCAAGAATTGCATTCATCAATAAACTCGATCGAACCGGTGCCGACTTCTATGCAGTGGTGACTCAGATGAAAGAGCGCCTTGCCTGTAAACCCGTCCCAATTCAGTTGCCCTGGGGGAATGAAGATCAATTGCAAGGTGTGATCGATCTCGTTGAAATGAAGGCCTTAAAATGGCTTTCAAGTGATCTCGGTGCCAAGTATACGATTGAAGAAATTCCAGCAGACCTCAAAGATGATGCCGATATGTATAGGCAAAATCTCATTGAATCCCTCGCAGATTTCGATGAAACCATCATGGAAAAGTATTTGAGTGGCGATGATGCGCAAATCAATTCCATCACCATTGCAGAAGTGAAAGCAGCGATCCGTAAAGGAGCAATTAGCTTAAAGATCATTCCCGTACTTTGTGGAGCAAGCTTTAAAAATAAAGGTGTACAGACTCTACTTGATGGAGTGATTGATTATTTACCTTCGCCCGCGGAATTGCCTCCCGCAGTGGGGCATAGTCCCTCTGATGAATCAAAAGTAATTCTATGTCCTCCAGATCCGAGCGAGCCCTTTGCGGCGCTTGCATTTAAGATTATGTCGGACCCATTTGTGGGCCAATTGACCTATATTCGAGTCTATTCTGGAAAATTGGAATCCGGTCAGGTGTTTTGGAATACGAACAAAGGAAAACGAGAGCGCGCGAACCGCTTGTTGCGAATGCATGCTAATAAAAGTGCTGATGTGAGCGAAGTGACTGCAGGAGACATTGTTGCTATTGTAGGATTGAAGCTTGCGACCACAGGAGATACGTTTTGCACGGAAGGTCGCCAAGTCCTCCTTGAGAAAATTGAATTCCCCGAACCTGTGATTTCGATTGCCATTGAGCCAAAAACTAAAGCTGACCAAGAGAAACTCGCACAAGCTTTGGGGCGCCTTTCGGTAGAGGATCCTTCGTTTCGCGTGTTTCAAAGTGAAGACACTGCTCAAACTTTGATTAGCGGTATGGGTGAGCTCCATCTCGAAATTATTGTTGATCGATTGAAGCGCGAGTTCAAGGTGGATGCGAATGTGGGGACTCCTCAGGTTTCGTATCGTGAAACGATTCTGGCGCCAGGCAAGGGCGAAGGGAAGTTTATCCGTCAAATTCCAGGGTCAAAAGGTCAGTATGGCCACTGTGTGATTAGTGTGAAGCCGACCGAACGAGGCAAGGGCTTCGTGTTTTTCAATAAAACTCCAGAAACAATCATTCCTAAGCAGTTTATAACATCGGTCGAGCAGGGCTTGCGAGAAGCAATGTCAGGTGGGGTCCTTGCGGGCTATCCTGCGATGGATATCGAAGTCACGCTTACTGGCGGTTCATTTAATGAAGCTGACTCCACTGATATCGCATTTAAAGTGGCCGCCACGATGGCCTTCAAAGATGCATGCTCTAAGGCATCGCCAACCATCCTCGAGCCCATCATGGCTTGTGAGGTGGTCTGTCCTCAAGATTATATGGGTTCAGTGATAGGCGACCTGAATGCTCGTCAGGGGAAAATTCACGGAATGACTGCTAGGGCTGACCTTCAGATCATCTCTGCAGAAGTACCGCTGGCTCGAATGTTTGGTTATTCTACAGTGCTTCGTTCATCTTCTCAGGGTAGGGCTACGTTTAGTATGCATTTTTCACACTATTCACCGGTGAGCGCAGATGTTCTTCAAGAAATTAAGATCCGAGCTGGGATTTTACCTCAAGTGCCAACGCCATAAATCCTGAGTTTTCAAACGAAATGGGTTGCGCTCAATTATTTTTTAGACTGATTTAGTTTTTTTCCTTGTCTTCTTTGCAAACTTTCGCTAACTATACCAACTTGTCGTACCAATTTTAAGCTCTGCTACTACAGTTCGCGGGCTGTCCATTGGAGAATAAATCGGGGAGTTAGCTTGAAAGAGCCAATTTTACCGAATTTATGATCTAAAATCACACGCAAGTGTGAAGTTTTTTCGCAAGAAAAACAATGGGCGAGGCACCGGAGTACTAAACGTACAGGCTGGCGAAATGAAGATGGATTTCGGTCTATCAAAATTTCAGCCAACGCGAATGATGAGAGCAAATGATAGGTTTGATTAAAATAAAAATTCATGACTTTATTGTCGTGAAAACAACTACTTAAGCGCTCTCTTGCGAACTAAGCCATTTGGTTTGGTTTGTCTAGAGACGACGGAAAAAGGAATAGTTATGGCAGTTGCTGAGCACAAAATTCGCATCAAACTGAAAGCGTTTGATCATCGCGTACTTGATAAATCGGTTTGGGAAATTGTGAACACCGCTAAGCGCACCGGTGCGGTAGTTCGTGGCCCAATTCCACTTCCAACTGTAATTAATAAATATACAGTTTTACGTTCACCCCATGTTGATAAAAAATCACGTGAGCAATTTGAAGTGAGAACTCACAAAAGACTTTTAGATATCGTTGAACCAACACAACAAACCATTGACTCTCTCATGAAACTCGATCTTTCTGCGGGCGTGGATGTGGAGATCAAGTCTTAAGGTCAATCTCGATTGGCTAAAACGAAATTGGCAAATTAATAGGTTATTGAAGAAGGTAAAGTTATGGAAGAAACACAAAAACAAGAAACGAGAGCAACCCTTTCTACCGGCCGTGGTGGAATCGTGGGCGTTAAAGCGGGTATGACTCAAGTCTACGCTGCAAACGGAAATTCACTTGCTGTAACCGTGGTTGAATTAAAACCAAATTACGTAACCCAAGTTAAAAAATCTGAAAAAGAAGGCTATTCAGCAGTGCAAATCGGAATGCTTCCTAAAAAAGCGTCTCGTGTGAACTCGCCTGAAGGTGGACACTTTAAAAAATCAGGCGTTCCTGGTTTTTACGTGTCTCAAGAAATTCGTGTTGAGAACGATAAAGCGATCGAAACTCTGTCTGAAGGCCAAATCCTGACTGCTGATTTCCTTAAAGAAGGCGATTATGTTGATGTTCAAGCGGTGAGCAAGGGTAAGGGCTTTCAAGGTACCATGAAGAAATATCACTATCACGGTGGTAATAAGACTCACGGGGCTTCTGTGAATCACAGATCAATTGGATCGATCGGGATGCGTGCTGATCCGGGTAAAGTGTTCAAAGGTAAGAAAATGCCAGGTCACATGGGCCATGTTAAAGTTTCAATTTTAAATCTTAAAGTAGTAAAAGTCGATTCAGAAAAAGGAATCATTCTTCTTCATGGAAGTGTTCCAGGTCCTAAAAGCGGAATCGTAACCATCCGTAAAGCGGTTAAAGAGGTATAAGATGCCAACATTAGAACTTTATAATCAGAAAAAAGAAAAAGTAGGCAATATCACATTGAGTGATGCTGTGTTCGGTTCAGAAGTGAATCGTGCATTAGTGCACCAAGTGGTAAAAGCGCAACTCGCAGATCGCCGTCAAGGTACTGCAAAAACCAAAGTGAAATCTGAAGTGCGCGGCGGTGGTAAGAAGCCATTTAAGCAAAAAGGTACAGGTAGTGCTCGTCAAGGTTCAACTCGTTCTCCACTTAATGTGGGCGGCGGTCAAAACTTTGGTCCTCAGCCTCGCTCTTATGCTGAGAAAACTCCTAAAGCAATGGTTCGTGGAGCTCTTCGCTCTGCTTTATCTGACCGAGTTAAATCTGCAAGAGTAATTGTGGTTGATAAATTTCTTTTTGGAACACCTAAGACTAAAGAAGCTGTCCAAGTATTAAAAGATACTTTCAAGCTTGATAAGTTATTGTTGGTGACCGTTGAAAATAAAAACCTTGAGCTTTCTGCACGTAACCTAAAAGGCATTCGTGTACTTCGTACCGAAGGTCTTAACGTTTACGATATCGTTAAACATGATTGGCTCATGCTTACTCAGGATGCAGTAAAAGTAATTGAAGCTCGTCTCGGTGTTGAGAAATAGGAGCAGAGAGAAAATTTATGCAAGAGAAAATTTTTAGTATTATCAAAAGACCAGTAATCAGCGAAAAAAGTACGGCATTAGCTGAAGTTGCAAATCGCTACGTTTTTGAAGTAGATGCAGCAGCAAGCAAGCCAGAAATTAAATCGGCAGTAGAGCAGCTTTTCAAAGTAAAAGTAAAAGCGGTGAATACTGTTGTGATGCATGGAAAAAATAAACGCTACGGACGTTTCGAATTCAAACGTTCAAATTGGAAAAAAGCAGTCATTACTCTGTCGCCAGGACAGAAAATTGAACTTTTTCAAGTAAAGCAATAACGGTTGAATTAATAAGGTAAAGGAATAGGGTAAAAATATGGCGGTCAAAAGTTTTAAGCCAATAACACCAACACTTCGTTATAAAACAGTGGCAGACTTTTCAGTGCTTACAAAAGCGGCTGATTTGCCAAGTCGCCCACGCAAACTTACTGAGTCTTTAAGTAAGAGCGGTGGTCGTAACGTTTATGGTCGTATCACCGTTCAACAAATTGGTGGCGGACACAAGCGTCAATATCGTTTAGTTGATTTCAAGCGCGATAAAGAAAACATTCAAGGAACTGTGATTTCAATCGAGTACGATCCAAATCGTACGGCGTATCTCGCTCTCATTTCATATGTAGACGGTGACAAGCGTTTTATTATCGCAGCAGACGGATTAAAAGTTGGCGATAAAGTTATTGCAAGTGATCAAGCTGATATTAAACCAGGAAATAACCTGAAACTTTCTTTTATCCCACTCGCGACCTTCATTCATAATATTGAAGTTGAGCCAGGAAAAGGCGGCAAACTTTCTCGCTCAGCTGGAGCTTATGCCCAATTGATGGCGAAGGAATCTGAGTATTGCCAAGTTCGTATGCCAAGCGGAGAAATTCGTTTGATTCACGCCAAATGTAAAGCATCTATCGGACAAGTTTCTAATCTTGAACATGAAAATGTCACGATTGGTAAAGCTGGTCGTACACGCTGGATGGGGATTCGCCCAACTGTTCGTGCTGTTGCAAAAAATCCTGTGGATCATCCAATGGGTGGTGGTGAAGGAAAAAGTTCGGGTGGACGTCATCCATGTACTCCATGGGGTAAGCCAACAAAAGGTTATAAAACTCGTAAAAATAAACGTACTGACGCTTTCATCGTGAAGCGTGCATCGGCTAAATAATTAAAGGAGATAAACCGTGGCAAGATCACTAAAAAAAGGACCATTTGTTGATGCTCACCTTGAAAAAAAGGTGGCGACAGCGAAAGAGACGAATGACAAGAAAGTTATTAAAACTTGGTCACGTCGTTCTACTGTATTGCCTGATTTCGTCGGAATGACTCTCGCAGTACATAACGGACGTAAGTTTGTGCCTGTTTATGTAACTGAAAACATGGTTGGACATAAGTTGGGTGAGTTCGCGCTTACTCGTACATTCCATGGTCATACAGCAGCAGACAAGAAAGCAGGAGAAGCATCGGCAGCCCCATCAGCGCCGGCTAAATAATATTTATGGAAAATAAAGCATCATTAAAAAACGTTCGAATCACTCCTCGTAAGCTTGGAATCATTGCAGACCAAGTTCGCGGGAAACCAGTGGGTCAAGCAATTAATTATCTTGCACTTTCACCTAGTCGTCGTATTGCCGGAATGATTTCTGGCGCGATCAAAAGTGCAGTAGCAAACGCAGGCCAAAAAGGCTTGATGGATGTTGACCAACTCGTCATCAGCAAAATTTTAGTCGGAAAAGGCCCAACTTTGAAACGCTTTAAATCGCGTGCAAAAGGGTCTGCAAGTCGGATTTTGAAGTACAGCAGTAACTTAAAGGTATTTGTTGCTGAAGATACATCAAAAAAAGTGAAAACCAAAAAGGCAAAGGCTTAAAAGGAAAAGAACAATGGGTCAAAAAGTACATCCAATTGGATTTCGATTAGGCGTAACCAAGACTTGGGATAGTCGTTGGTACGCAAAAAAAGATTATGCAAAGCTTCTCCATGAAGATCTGAAGCTTCGCGAAGTATTGAAAGAGAAGCTTTATGCTGCTGGTATCGCTAAAATTGAAATTGAGCGTGCTGCCAATAAGGTTAAAATTAATGTTCACACAGCTCGTCCTGGTATCGTAATCGGGAAAAAAGGTGCTGGCGTTGATTCTCTTCGTGGCGATATTCAGAAATTTTCTTCAAGTGAAGTTCTATTGAACATCATCGAAGTGAAGAATCCTGAAGCGAATGCTCAGTTGATTTCTGAAAACGTTGCAGCCCAACTCGAAAAACGGGTTGCTTTCCGTCGTGCAATGAAAAAATGTATGACCGCTGCTTTCAAGCAAGGCATCAAGGGTATTAAAATTCGGGTCGCTGGTCGTTTAGGTGGAGCAGAAATTGCTCGTGCTGAATGGTATAGCGAGGACAGTGTTCCTCTGCATACTCTTCGCGCGAATATTGATTACGGAACAGCACAGGCTTATACAGTTTACGGTGTAATTGGTGTGAAGGTATGGGTTTACACAGGTGAGATTCAAACCTTACAACGTCAAGCTGCGATTGAAGCGAAAGCTTTATTGCAGAATAGCGGAACACAAACTAAATCATAGGAATTAGGAGAAGAAACAATGTTAGCTCCAAAAAGAGTAAAGTGGAGAAAAGTAGCGAAGGGTAAAATGCGCGGAAGAGCTGAAGCCGGTAGCGGTGGAATGCTTCATTTCGGCGAGTTTGGACTTCAAGCTGCTGAGTGCGGAAAAATCACTGCAAGACAGCTCGAGGCAGCCCGTGTGGCAATGACTCGCTCTGTAAAGCGCGGTGGTAATATTTGGACCCGTATTTTTCCAAATAAACCACTCACTAAAAAGCCTGCTGAAACCCGGATGGGATCTGGTAAAGGTGGAGTGGAAGAGTGGGCAGCCGTTATTAAACCAGGTCGAATTGTATTCGAAATGGCCGGTGTTCCGCAAAAGGAAGCTTTTGAGGCTTTAAGACTCGCAAGCCATAAGTTGCCACTCAAATTTAAATTGATTAACAAACAAATTGAAGCAAAAGCACAAGCAGTAAGAGCAACAAAAGCTGCCGCTAATGCCGTTAAGAATGCAGCAGCTAAAGCTGCTGCGAAATAAGGAGTAGGGTTGTGGCTAAGAAAAAACTCGAAGCGATAAAGAATTTTACTGCAAAAGAGCTAAAGCAAAAATTACTTGATGCTCAGAAGGCGCTTTTTGAAGGGCGTATTAAACTAGCGACTGGGCAACTAGAGAATACTGCTCAGCTTTGGAAAACTCGTAAAGAAATTGCCCGAATGAAAACTTTTTTAACCCAGAAGAGCGCAAAGTAGTAAGGATCTGAGGAAATTATGACAGAAACTAAGATTAAAAAAACTGCAAAGACAGCAGCACCGAAAACGGCGGCCAAAGTGGCTTCTGTATCGGGCGCGGCTGAAACCACTGTAAAACTTCACCGTCGCACGATGGTTGGGATTGTAGTGAGTGATAAAATGATGAAGACTCGTGTAGTTCGTGTTGAGCGCCAAGTTCGTGAAGGCAAATACGGAAAATATACTACGACTTCAAACAAATTCAAGATTCATGATGAAAATAATCAATGTAAAACTGGAGATATGGTTTCAATTATTGAATCCCGCCCTCTGAGCAGAGAAAAACGTTGGGCATTGCAAGAGATCCTTCGCAAGGCAACTAATGCAGTTTTGGTAAAAGGATAAGGTAGGAGACTCTTATGATTCAAATGCAAACTCGTCTCGATGTAGCTGATAACTCTGGTGCACGTTCAGTAATGTGTATCAAGGTTCTCGGTGGAACACGCCGCAGATACGCAACCATTGGTGATGTCATTGTCATTACCATTAAAGACGCTAGTCCTAATTCAAAAGTGAAAAAGGGCGATGTGATGAAGGCGGTAGTGGTTCGTGTGAAAAAGGAAATTAATCGCAAAGATGGTACTTATATCCGTTTTGATACTAACTCAGCAGTGCTGATCAATAATCAAAATGAGCCTGTAGGGACTCGTATTTTTGGACCAGTGGCTCGGGAACTTCGTGGAAAGAATTTCATGAAAATCATTTCTCTTGCTCCTGAGGTAATTTGAGGAATTTATGACAAAACTATTTATTCGTAAAAATGATTTAATTGCAGTGACTGCCGGCAAAGACAAAGGCAAGCAAGGCAAAGTACAAAAAGTTGATGCTAAAAACATGAAAGTAACCGTTGAAGGAATCAACATGGTGAAGCGACATGTGAAACCTAGTCAAACGAATCCACAAGGTGGAATTGTTGCTAAAGAATCACCGATTCATTATTCAAATGTAATGTTGCTTAGTCCAACAACAAAAAAACCAATGCGCGCTACTCAATTCTCTCGCGGCAAAAAAGGCGAGCTCATTGAAAAGACAGTATCGGCAAAGAAGTAACCTGAACGGTGGAGGATTAATCCGTGGCTGACAATAAAGATAAAGAAACAGAAAAGAAAAAAGAAGCGAAGCCCGCTGATGCTGCACCGAAGACTCCTAAGTCTTCAGGTAAGCGCGAAAAAGGTGCTTTGCCAAATAGCTTAAAGGTGACAGCAGAAGGAGAATTGAAGATTTCTCCTGAAACTATCCGTATGCAAGAGTTCTATAAAAAGACCGTAGTTCCTTCTTTGATGAAGCAATTTGGTTTTAAGAATGTAATGCAAGTTCCAAAGCTTGAAAAGATCGTCATTAACTGTGCGGTCAAAGAAGCAATTGGAAATCCAAAAGTTTTGGACAGTACGATGAATGATATTATGGCGATTGCTGGTCAAAAGCCAATCATGACTCGTGCTAAGAAAGCGATTGCAGCGTTCAAAGTTCGTAAAGGCAATGCAGTGGCAGTTGCTGTTACACTTCGTCGCGCACGCATGTATGAGTTTTATGATCGCTTGGTTTCTCTTACTATTCCGCGTGTACGCGATTTTAAGGGAGTCAGCCCAAAATCTTTCGATGGTCGTGGTAACTATTCTTTAGGTGTCCGCGAGCAAATTATTTTTCCAGAAATTAGCTATGATTTAGTGGATAGCGTTCGCGGAATGACAATTACCATTGTAACAACTGCAAAAAATAACGAGCATGCACGCGCTTTGCTCACTGAAATGGGAATGCCTTTCAGAAAGTAATTAAGGGTTTAAAAAGGAGAATCGCTTGGCTAAGAAATGTAAACTTGTAAAAATTGGGGTGACACCAAAGTTCAAGTCACGTCAAAAAAATCGTTGTCCTCTTTGTGGTCGTTCAAAGGCTTATATGCGCAAATTTAACATGTGCCGTATTTGTTTTAGAAATCTCGCAGTAAAGGGCTTACTCCCAGGCGTTACAAAGTCAAGTTGGTAAGAGGTATAAATTTATGAGCATGACAGATCCAGTAGCAGATTTATTAACACGTATCAGAAACGCATGTATGGAAAAACACGAAAAGGTGGAAGTTCCGGCATCTCGTTTGAAGGCAAACATTGTTCGTGTATTGAAGGATGAGGGTTTTATTAAAAACTTTCGTCTCAATCGTGATGACAATGGACATGTTTCAATCAAAATATTTTTAAAATATGATGATAAAGGTGAAAGCGTGATTCGCGGAATTCGTCGAGTCAGCAAGCCAGGTATCAGAAAATATACAGGTATGGAATCAGTACCTAAAGTCTTAGGAGGCGTAGGTATTTCTATTCTTTCTACTTCTAAAGGCGTATTAGCTAGTCAAAAAGCGGTCCAGAATAAAGTGGGCGGCGAAATTTTATGCGAGGTTTGGTAGAATGTCACGCGTAGGAAAAGCTCCAATTAATGTTGCTTCAGGTGTTAAAATTGATCTTAAGGGCCAGCTCCTTAAGGTTGAAGGTCCTAAGGGAAAACTCAGCTTTGAGCTTCCTTCAGGAATCACAGTGAAGGTTGAAGGTACTGAACTTAAAGTCGTGAAGGATGACACTTTAGAAACGACGGCACTGCAAGGTGTGAGTCGCACTCAAGTGCAAAACATGGTAACTGGTGTTACTACCGGTTTTACTAGAGAACTCGACATTGTAGGTGTGGGATATCGAGCAGCTGTGAAAGGCAATGTTCTCTCACTTACTGTTGGTTACTCTCACGCAGTTGATTTCAAACTTCCCGAAGGAATTCAGGCAAAGGTTGAAAGCAATACACACGTAGTGCTCACTGGTTATGACAAGATGTTAATCGGAATGGTTGCTGACAAAATTCGTGGAGTCAGACCTCCTGAGCCTTATCAAGGCAAGGGCATTCGTTACACAAATGAACATATTATCCGTAAAGCTGGTAAAGCAGCAGCGGGAAGTAAATAAAGTTTAAGCACTTAGCGGTGCAAATAACTTAACCGCACCCCGGGGTGCATTGAGGTTTTTATGGCTACAAAAGTAAGAAGAAAAACAAGTCAAAAGCAAATTATTCGCTTTAAACATAAGAAGCGGATTCGTGCAAAGATTTTTGGCACCAATGAGAAACCACGTTTAGTCGTTTTCAGATCAAATGCTAATATGTACGCGCAATTGATTGATGACACTAAAGCTCATACGATTGCTGCCGCTTCAACAAGTGAAAAAGAATTGAATGGCAAATCTTGCTCAAACATTGAAGGCGCTAAAGTTGTGGGACAACTCATTGCAAAGCGCGCTCAAGCAAAGGGTGTTAAGAACGTAGTTTTTGATCGTGGCGGTTATTTGTACCATGGTAAAATCAAAGCTTTGGCTGATGCTGCTCGTGAAGCAGGATTACAATTTTAATAACAATAAGGGGCTAATAAAATGGCAATTGGATATAACGAAAAAACAGAAGAAACAGAATTCGAAGATAAAGTGATTCATATTAACCGCTGCGCTAAGGTGGTTAAGGGTGGTCGCCGTTTCAGTTTTGCTGCTATTGTTGTTGTTGGAAATAAAAAGGGTCAAGTGGGCGTAGGCTTAGGTAAAGCAAACGAAGTTCCAGAAGCGATTAAAAAAGCTGGAAAACGTGCTCGTAAAGCTCTCATCACTGTTCCTCTTCATGGAACTACCATTCCACATGAAATTACTGGAACTTTTGGAGCGAGTGCTGTTCTCATGAAGCCTGCACCAGAAGGTTCTGGAGTAATCGCAAGTTCTGCAGTCCGTGCAATTCTTGAGGCTGCTGGAGTAAAAAACATTCTTACCAAATCTCTGCGTCGTGATAATCCACACAATGTAGTGAGAGCAACGCTTGATGCGCTTGTTTCACTCCGTAGTTTGTCAGATATTGCAAAATCTAGAGGTAAAACAGTAAGCGATTTACAAGGCTAATTGGCTCAGTAAATTAAGAGGTTAATATGGCAACTACAAAAACAAAAAGTAAAGCAGACTCGAAAAATAAAACAATTGTGATCCGTCTTGTAAAAGGTCGGATTGCAGTTAGTCCTAATCAAAGGGCTTGCTTGCAAGGGCTTGGCTTAAAGAAACGCCATCAAGAAGTTTCTTTGGAGAATACTCCTTCCGTTCGTGGAATGATCAAAAAGGTCATCCACTTGGTTGAGATTCTTGCAGACAATTAAGAAGATCAATAACCGGAGATATTTATGTTAAAATTAAACGAACTAAAACCTCAAGCGGGTTCAAATCATCAACGTAAGCGTTTAGGACGTGGTTCTGGATCAGGACTGGGACCTACAGCGGGTAAAGGTGACAAGGGTCAGCTTCAACGCTCTGGTGGAACTTCACGCGCAGGCTTTGAAGGTGGTCAAACTCCTCTTTATCGCCGATTGCCGAAGCGTGGTTTTACCAATATTCACGCGCGTAACCATGCGGTCGTGAATCTTTCGGATTTAGAAGCGAAGGTGCCTACTGAAATTAAAGCACTCGACTTAAAAGTTCTTATAGAGCTTGGACTTGCGAAGAAGAATTCGGAGCGCCTAGTCGTTCTTGGAAACGGAAATGTTACTCGTAGTTTCAGCGTAAAAGCTCACCGTATTTCAGACTCAGCAGGTAAGAAAATTACCGCTGCAGGTGGTTCGGTCGAGATCGTCAAAATTCAACAGTAGTAAAATAAAGTTTCATTGCGAGGGGTATAGCTCATCCAGTTTGGATGGGTTATGCCTTTTGTGTTTTAAATTTAAAAATAACTAGTCAATTTTATTAGGTTATAGTTACTATTTGTGAATAAACTTTAACCCTTATCCAGAGGTATCGAGACTATGTCAGCAGAAGGCCTTGTAAAAATTCCAGAACTTAGAAAACGCATCATATTTACGTTAATGCTCTTAGCAGTATACCGAATTGGTGTTCACATTCCAACTCCTGGTGTGGATGGCGCAGCATTGGCTCAAGTGTTCGCCAATATGCAAGGAACAATCTTTGGTTTTTTTAATTTGTTTAGCGGTGGTGCTCTTGAGCGTTTTAGTGTTTTCGCTTTAGGTGTGATGCCCTACATTTCAAGTTCGATTATTTTCCAACTCCTTACGGTGATGGTCCCTTACTTGGGTGACCTGCAAAAAGAGGGCGATCAAGGTCGAAAGAAAATTACTCAGTATACTCGATATGGAACGGTGATTCTTTGTTTGGTACAGGGCTTTGGTATTTCTTCAACCCTGCAGGCATATAGTAATCCTCCTATTGTTCTTGAGCCAGGATTTGCATTTAAACTGATGACGACATTGACCCTTACTGGAGGAACTATGTTTCTTGTTTGGTTGGGTGAGCAAATTTCCGAACGCGGAATTGGAAATGGAACATCAATGTTAATTTTTGCGGGGATCGCATCACGAATTCCTCAAGGATTCACCAGTGCATTTTCATTGGTTCGTTCAGGAGAGCTCACTATCGGGAAACTTGCGTTAGTTGCAGCTCTTATCTTAGGGACTTTTTTCGTTATTATTTTTGTGGAAAGAGCCGCTCGCCGAATTCCAATTCATTATGCAAAACGAGTCGTGGGCAAAAAGACCTATGGGGGGCAAAACAGTCATTTGCCATTAAAGCTCAACACGTCTGGAGTGATACCTCCAATTTTCGCTTCTTCATTATTAATGTTTCCGGCAACAATTGGAACGTTCGTAGCGGCAGGGCTTCTTCAAACTATTTCAAGTTGGCTGGCTCCGGGTGGATGGTTGTATGAAATTCTATTTGTCGGTTTAATTTTCTTCTTTTGTTATTTCTATACTGCAGTTTCATTTAAAACTGAAGACGTGGCTGAAAATCTTAAAAAATATGGTGGTTTTGTTCCTGGGATTCGACCTGGTCCAAATACCGTAAATTATATTGATTATGTTCTGACTCGACTCACGTTGTGTGGTGCCGCGTACATTTCGTTAATTTGCGTTTTGCCTACCCTCATGACCCAGACTTTAAAAGTACCATTTAATTTTGGTGGTACATCGGTTCTGATCCTAGTGGGTGTAGCGCTTGATACGGTCGCACAAATTGAGACATTTATGCTTTCAAGAAATTATGATGGTTTCATGAAGCACGCTCGGGTGAAGGGAAGAACCTCGTACTCATGAATATTCTTTTTATTGGACCTCCTGGTTCTGGTAAGGGAACCCAGTCCAAACGCCTCAATGATGAATATGGCCTCACGCATCTCTCGACAGGAGATATGTTTCGTAAGGCTATTTCTGAGCAGACAGAGGTAGGCATGAAGGCGAAGGCATTCATGGATCGAGGTGAGTATGTTCCGGACTCAGTGGTGATTGAAATGATTAAGAATCGCCTCGCAGAGGCAGATTGTGCGAGCGGATTTATTCTGGACGGGTTTCCGAGAACGGAACCCCAGGCGAAGGCCCTTCAGGATTTATTGATCACGCTTGGGATGAAACTGGATGGAGTATTTTTCTTTGACGTGAAGAAAGAAGTCTTGGTTCAGCGTTTATCGAGTAGGCGGACTTGTCGAAATTGTAATCGCGTAGTGAGTGATGATCAGCTAAATACTGATTTTGGGCTCTTAACCTGTCCTCAGAAGACGGGAGGGGCTTGTGACTTTTATCAGCGAGACGATGACAAAGCAGAAGTAGTAATGAAACGCATTGATGTATACCAAAATCAAACGATGCCATTAATTCAGTTTTATGAGGGCAAGGGCAACTTTCTCAGAATAGACGGAAGTCTTGCTCCCGATGAAGTGTTTAAGCTGATCGAAAACAGCTGTAAAAAAAGTTAATCTTAGAATTTTAGAGGTAGTTTTGGTCCAGTTAAAATCACAAGCAGAAATTGATAAAATGCGGAAAGCTGGGGCGATTGTCGCTCAGGTTTTGCAAGAAATTGAAGAATTGGTTAAGCCAGGGGTCTCTACCGCGGACCTTGACTTATTTGCGCAGTCTCGAACCAAAGAGCTGGGCGCTAAGCCTGCTTTTAAGGGCTACCACGGCTTCCCGGCGACTTTATGTGTATCAGTGAACGAAGAGGTGGTCCACGGCATCCCCTCTTCTAAACGCATTTTAAGAGAAGGTGACGTGGTCGGTATTGATTTCGGTGTGATTCTTGATGGCTGGTTTGGTGATTCTGCCCGGACCTTCCCGGTAGGTAAAATTTCGGCTGATGCAGCTAAATTACTTGAAGTTACTGAAAAAAGCCTTTTCTTGGGTATGGAAGAAGCTCGTTCTGGTAATCATTTGTTCGATATCGGCTACGCAATCCAAAAATATGTTGAGTCTTTTGGCTATAGTGTGGTAAGAGAGTTTGTTGGACATGGCATAGGAAGAAGTCTGCACGAGGACCCCCAAGTTCCAAATTTTGGAATTAAGGGTAAGGGGCTCATTTTGAAGCCCGGTATGGTTTTGGCTATTGAGCCTATGATTAATGCTGGAAAGCCAGACGTGAAGGTTCTCGCGGATGGTTGGACAGCGGTGACGGTAGATCGCAAACTTTCTGCTCATTTTGAGCATACTATTGCAATTACTGACGTAGGATATGAGATTTTAACCAAAGTTTAGTAGAAGTTTTGAAGTAGCGAAGAAGGATTATATTAAATGAGCGAAAAAGAAGAAGCGATCCAGATGGAAGGAACAGTGCTTGAGCCGTTGCCAAACGCTATGTTCAAGGTTCAGCTGGAGAACGGACATCAAGTATTGGCTCATATTTCTGGGAAAATGAGGATGTTTTACATCAAAATTTTACCAGGAGATAAGGTGACAGTAGAGCTTTCACCCTATGATTTAACACGTGGAAGGATTACATACCGAGCTAAATAATGCGGTTCGGAAGGAATGGAAATATGAAAGTAAGAGCATCAGTTAAAAAGATTTGCACGAAGTGTAAAGTAGTACGTCGTAAGGGTGTGGTTCGCATTATTTGTGAAAACCCTAGACATAAGCAACGCCAGGGCTAAGTTGGCATAATTTTTGGTTAGATTTGACTTTCAGACTTGACATATCAGTCACGTCTGTTTAAGTCAGTTCTTTCCATATACATTTTGAAGCTGTTGGGTCATGAGGCCTAATAGGCTGCACGGGTAGTATATCCGGCAGTAATGATTAAGAAAGGGTAATACAGTGGCTCGTATAGCAGGAATTGACTTGCCTAAGAATAAGCGCGCGGAAATTGGTTTGACCTATATCCTCGGTATTGGTCGTGCAACCGCGAAAAAGATGCTCGAGATTTCAAAAATCGACGTCAATAAGAAAATTGAAGAACTTACTGAAGCAGAAGTGGGTAAAATTCGTGAGTACGTTGATAAACACCTCAAAATTGAAGGTGATCTTCGACGTGAAACTAGTATGAATATTAAACGCTTGGTGGATTTGGGTTGTTATCGTGGCGTTCGCCATAAAAAGGGCCTTCCTGTCAATGGACAGAGAACCCATTCAAATGCACGTACTCGTAAAGGTCCAGCAGTGGCTATTGCGGGTAAAAAATCAATCAAGGCATTGAAATAATTTAAGGAAATAATATGAGTACTGAAAATAAAACAACAAAAGTCGAAGGGGCTGCTGAAGATACAGCTGCAACTGAAGTAAAAAAAGCCGTAGTGAAATCCTCATCTGCAAAAAAAGGTGTTTCAACTGGTAAGGCTTATATTCTTTCAACTTTCAATAACACGATCATCACTTTAACCGATCAAATGGGTAATGCCATTGCTTGGTCAAGTGCGGGTCACAAGGGTTTTCGTGGTTCACGTAAAAACACTCCATTTGCTGCTCAGGTAGCGGCTGAAGAAGCAGCTCGTAAAGCTTACGATATGGGTCTTCGAAGTGTAAGTGTTTTCGTGAATGGTCCAGGATCTGGCCGTGAGTCAGCGCTTCGTGCGATGTCTTTAGCTGGCCTTCGTGTGACCTATATCGAGGATACAACGCCAATTCCACATAATGGATGTCGTCCTCCGAAACGTAGAAGAGTTTAATTCAAGGAGAAATGGAAATTTATGGCTCGTTATTCAGGTGCTGTTTGTCGTTTTTGTCGTCGTGAAAATCAGAAGCTCTTCTTGAAGGGTGATCGTTGCTTTACTGAAAAGTGTGCATTCGAGCGTCGTGCTTATCCACCAGGACAGCATGGCCAAGGACGTATTAAGTTTTCAGAGTATGGTCTACAACTTCGCGAAAAACAAAAAGTTCGTAGAATGTATGGATTACTCGAAAAGCAATTCCGTAACTTATTTGCAAAAGCAGATCGCTTGCGCGGAATTACTGGTGAGAATTTTCTCACCATGCTTGAGCGTCGTTTCGATAATATTATTTATCGTGCAGGCTTCGCGAATAGCCGTTCTGAGGCCCGCCAGTTGGTTCGTCACGGACATTTTTTAGTAAATGGCAAGAAAGTGAATATTCCTTCTTTGCTCATTTCTAAAGGTGATGAGATTGCAATTCGTGAGAAGAGTCATAACCTTACTCAAATTAAAGCTGCAATTGAAGGCGCGAAACGTAAAGAAATTCCGCAATGGTTAGAAATGAGCCCGGCAGATTTCAAAATTAAAGTACGCGATCTTCCGGCACGTGATGATATTACCGCTCCAATCGAAGAGCGCCTCATCGTCGAATTGTACTCTAAATAATTTTTTGGGCTTGCTGCTCAGTTTGAGCGGTAAGCCTTTCTTGGTTTTATGTTTAAGCATTTTTATAACGATATCAATTAGGTGGAGACTCAGAATATGATCGAAAGAAACTGGAGAGATTTGATTAAGCCAAAGGCACTGGATGTTGAAAAAGAAACATTAAGTCAGGCTTACGGAAAGTTTATTGCGCGCCCCCTAGAGAGAGGCTTTGGTCTTACTCTTGGAAACTCACTTCGTCGCGTTCTTTTATCATCACTTCAAGGTGCTGCTATTACTGCAATTAAGATTGACGGTGTTGTGCATGAGTTTTCTACTCTCGAAGGAATTCGTGAGGATATTGTTGAGGTGATTTTGAATTTGAAAGAAGTGCGTTTTAAACTTCATTCAGAAAAATCACTCGTCAGCATCAATTTCCAAGGGCCAGGTGAAGTTTTTGCTAAGGACATTATTTGTTCAGATCAAGTCGACGTAATGAACAAAGATCAAAAAATTTGTACCGTTGAGAGCAAAATTAATTTCAAAGCTGAAATTAAAGTTGAAATGGGACGTGGCTACCGTGCTGCTGAAAATAATAAATCTGCGGACCTGCCTGTCGGCTGGATTCCAGTGGATAGCTTTTTCTCACCAGTTCGTCGTGTGAACTACAATGTTACTCAGAGTCGTGTAGGTCAGCGTACTGATTTCGACAAGCTCACATTAGAGCTTTGGACGGACGGATCGGTCAAGCCAGATGATGCTGTTGCTCTAGGTTCAAAAATTTTGAAAGATCAACTTTCAGTGTTTTTGAATTTTGAGGAAGAGCCAGAAACTGTTGCTGAGATCCAAACTGAGAAGGGTTCACAGTTCAATCCTAATTTGTACCGTTCAGTGGAGGAGCTAGAGCTTTCAGTTCGTTCGGCGAATTGTTTACAAAATGCAAACATTCGCTATATTTATGAACTAGTTCAAAAGACAGAAGCGGAAATGCTTAAGACTAAAAACTTTGGTCGTAAGTCTTTGAATGAAATTAAAGAGATCTTAGGTGAAATGGGTTTAAGTTTAGGTATGAAGCTTGATGGCTTCGTTGCCCCAGCTCACGGAGCTAGGCCAGCAGTAGAACCAAGTGCGGATGCAGGTATTGATGATTTGGAACTTGATGATGCAGCTGATGACGAAGAATTCGACGAAGAAGATACCGAAGAATAAGTTAAGGGAACAAGGTAAATATTATGAGACACGGAGTAGACGGTAGAAAATTTGGTCGCAACACTTCACATCGTAAAGCGATGTTCAAGAATCTTGCGAATAACCTCATTAAAGCAGAACAAATGGTAACGACGATTGAGAAGGCAAAAGAAACTCGTCGTGTTGCTGAGAAGCTTATTACACTTGCGAAAAAAGGCACTTTAAACGCTCGTCGTTTAGCATTTGATCGCACTCGTGACGATGAAGTGGTGAGTAAGCTTTTTGGTGAACTCGTACCACGTTATCAAGAGCGTGCGGGTGGCTACACTCGTATTGTGAAAATTTCTGAAACGCGTTGGGGCGATGCTGCTAAGATGGCGATGATTGAACTTGTTGATCATCCAAAGATTGACCGTAAGAAAAAAGTCAAAGTAGCTGCTGACGAAGCTGCTCAAACAGGTGAAGCCGTAGCTGCCGATCAATTCTCAAAATTCCGCAAGATTTTTGCAGGCGGGAAGAAGAAGGCTGCTGGAACTCCTGAGCATGCAGAGAAAGCTGAGAAAAAAGCGGCGGCAAAAGCAGAAAAAGTAGCAAAGACTGAGAAAGCGCCGAAAGCTGAAAAGGCGAGTGCTGAAAAGAAAGCACCTGCTAAAAAGGCAACTAAGGCTGCTAAGTAATTACGCTTTAGACTAAAATATATTAAAAGGGCGAATCCGCATTAGCTGGTTCGTCCTTTTTGTTTATTTATGTTTTAGTTTGTTTGTCGAGTTCAAATGAATTCAATTTGGGTACATGTTGCTTGAAGTGTCGAATTCACTCCCTTCGTCTTTCTAAGTGTTCATGCGATACATTTAAAGAGTCGAAATCCAGATAATAACTTGAACATTTCCACTGGGAATTTTTCTCGTGCCCATGTTTCTCTTTTTGTACCAACTCATGTTCACTGCCCCAAGACCGCTGGGCGCGTTCGATTCCGAGCTTTTTCCTGCGTTGCTTTGTGATTTTCTCTGGATCTGTTGGGTCATTTCCTCAAGGTCATTTTTGAGATTGAGTAAAGATTGGGTGGGTAGTACTAAATCGAACTGAATTCCCCCGGGAACAGTGACCGGCTTATTTTGCTCGAGCGACAAGGTTTTAAAGATTCCTGTGACGCCAGCTTCAATTTCGTTTGTCATTGAGCCCGTAAATGAAAAACGCCACGTTTCGCCCTCTACCACCCGAGGCGTTTTTTTACTATTGGGAGGAGTGCTGGAACTGCTGATGAGTTCAGGTGCATCACCAGTATCGTTCTGGACGGAATCAGTGCTAGGAATAACTGTTTTGGGGCCCTTGCTGGTGCCAGTTGGTGCGGGTGAATCAATGAGCGATGCTTCAATGAGGTAATCGTTAATGCGCTTTTGAATGGTGTTTTCATAGCGATTCCGCATTTCAGGAATGATCCACATCAATAGAAATAGAACGCCAAGTACGGCAGCAGTTTCAATGAGGAACCTAACTATAATTGGTAACTTTCCTAGTGTTTGGATCATCGAGTGGTTCACTTGATGGTTGATTGTGCTCAGGGCCATGTTTTTGGGGTCAAAGTTTTTTAAGTCGGGGAGTGGCAGTTTTTCTTCGTGTAATTGTCTTTGTAGCTGTTTTCTTCTGTAATCAATGGTTGCTTCGGATTGTTTAAGTGCGAGGGAAAGAACCTCATCGGACAGTGCATAGCGGTCATTTGAAATGAGAAGCAGGCAATCGGATGGATCAAGATGTGTTAAGTGAAGGTATGCCTTTTGTTCAGGGGTGGCAGTTGAAAAATGAAGGTGGGAAACGCGATGTTTCCTGAGTTTCTTTAGTGTCTTCAGGATGGTTTGCAGTGAGGATACGGCTTGCATGAGCTCATCGTTTTTAAGGCGATGCATTTGTTTGATCAGTTTAAGCTGAGTGAGTGCAATCGTCTTGCTAGAATGAGCAGGCAAGAGGTAAAACTCGATGAAATCTCCGATAGCAGCTTCTGTGTTCACTGGTCTTTAGTGTCCCACCGAATCGCGTACATTTGAAGTGGGATTTCAGCCTTAAGGGTCGTCTTTACCGGTATAGTTTTTTACGAGCACGCGGATGTATTCAGGACTATTGGTAAAATCAACATTGAGGCCCATGAATGGCAACCAGACAGGTTGTTTAGGTGGCAGTCGGAGTCGCATGTTTGCTTCTTCTGGGGTGCGCCCCCCTTTTTTAAGATTGCAGCTACGGCATGCCGTAACTATGTTTTCCCAAGTTTTCGGGCCTCCCTTTACGATGGGTTTAACATGATCCATGGTGAGAAGGCTTGGAGATGGTTTATGCCCGCAATACTGGCAAGTGAATTGGTCTCGGAGAAAAATATTATTTCGAGTAAAGCGCACAATGTCTCTTTTGGAACTCTGAGGAATGTACTTTAGGAGCCGAATGACAAGAGGCATGCGGATTGTTATGGATACGGAATGTATCTCACGGTCAGAGGTTTCAACTATTTCTACTTTGCCAGAAAAGAAGAGTTGTAAGGCTCTCTGCCAGGTAATGACTTGCAGGGGTTGGAATGATGCATTCAAAAGAAGCGAACGGCCTTCCATACTATTATATGATAAGGTCAAAAAAAGGCTCAAACAAGAGGGGAATGAATGAAGCGTAACATCGTGATTAGTTTAGTGGTTTTGGGCGTTATTTTTTTGACATGGACCTGTATGACGAAAAATAACAGCAAAGTCGAGAGCGTTTATACTAAAATTTCAAAACTGAATCAGTTTAATATAGATCAGGTAAAGGGTAGTTATTTTATCCTGCACTTTTGGGCAAAGTGGTGTGAGCCCTGTGCCGATGAGATCCCTCTGATTGTTGAGTTTGCAAAACATGCAAGTTTTTCAAAACCTTTTAAGATTTTGGCTGTGAGTTTGGATCCATCGTTAGAAGAATCAAAAAAAATTCTTCCGAACCAAGGGGTGGGGTTACCGTCCAATTTTATTCTGGCCCTTGATTCGGAACATAAAGTGGCTGATGACTTAGGGTCGTATCAATATCCTGAGACTTATTTAATAGATCCTGAAGGGCGCATTCTAGAAAAGTGGATCGGCGCTCAAAAGTGGAATAATCCTGAGGTCCTAGAATATTTTAAACAAAAGATCAAATAAGTCTTGGTGTTTATCCTAATAGTTTAAGTGCACTCATTGAGTTATTGTTTGCTTGACTTAAGATTGCAACTCCAGCTTGAGATAAAATATTGGTCTTCGTTAATTCGCCAGTCTCAGCGGCAATGTCAACATCCTTAATCCGACTGTTTGCTGCGGAAAGATTCTCTTCGTAAATAGCTATATTATTTACAGTGGAGTTTAATCTGCTTTGAAGCGCGCCCACTTCTGAGCGGTTTTCAGAAAGAGTTTTAATTGCGCCATCAATTTTTGCCAAATTTTCTTGAGCATCATTTTTGGTGACGGTATTTACATCTGCAACACCAAGGGCTTCGGTTCCTACTGCAAGTTTTTTGGTATCAAACACAAAACGATCTTGTCCTGGGATGTTATTCAGGCCGACTTGAATTTCAAGTTCACCTGCGTTGCCCAAAAGCAGTTTTCTTCCGTTGAATTCTGTTGTTTGCGCTATGCGATCAATTTCAGAGCGGAGTTGAACCACTTCTTTATTGATGAAGCCGCGCTCTCTGTCGCCTATGGTATCTGATGCACCTTGGATGGAGAGTTCTCGGAAGCGAGTAAGAATATTTGAGATCTCATTCATTCCGCCCTCAGCGGTTTGAACCATAGAGATACCGTCATTCGCGTTTCGACTATCTTGTCTAAGGGAGCGAATGTCTGCCGACATTTTTGATGAAATCGCTAAACCGGCAGCATCGTCTGCAGACTTAACGATTCGGGTTCCTGATGAAATTTTCTCTAAGCTCGAAGCCTGACGGGCGTTGGATACGCCTAAATTTCTTTGAGCGACTAACGACTGAACATTTGTATTAATTCTTAAACCCATATTAACCTTCTCTCATTGACTCGTAAAAAGACTGTTATCTTCATGACTTGCTGTTTTTTTGCCGTTTTTAGTTGACAAAAACAATCAACAGATGCCTTACACTTGATCGTTTCGGTCCATTATTTTATTTACTTGAGGATTATTTTATGGGCAATGACAAAACCAGGGGGACTGGCAGGCAATAATCGAAGTTATTCGGCCAAAAACCACGAATATTAGGGTCGCGGCATTTTTGGGGGCGACGTGCCATACTCACTAAATTTGAACCGAGGCCTATTACGGTTTGAATAATGGAAAAAGTTGTAAGTTCAATTGATAGAGTGATGCTTGGGGTTCAGATTTAGACGCCAGGTCCACAATTTCCTGCGTAAAGTTATTCATTCTCTTCTTAATTTCAGTGAGCACTTTTGGACTTAAGGTAAATGATGCACCTGTAATTAATCTGTTTTCAAAAGACTGGGAGTCCGTCTTGTCTAACTGTTGCAGGGCGCGCGTAATGAGTTCTCGATGGTAATCGCGAACATTTTGAACTGATTTATCAGTGGATAGGTAGATCTTTTTTCGAGTCTTTTTTAGTTTCTCACCGTGAACTTCTAGTATTTTTAAGCGAATTAATTTCTCGATACTATCGGTTACGAGGTGGGGCGGGATTCCAAGGGTCTTTCCTATCCAAACCACGTCATTCTTAAATCGGTGAACGCCGGTGAGGTCAGAAATAATCAGATCCATCCAAGTAATGGATTCTGAATTCTCCTGCACAGGGTATTCAACAAACTCCGTGCTTTTGTACTGACCTAAGTGCCGATCATTTTTAAGTGTTGTAGTAGGGGGAGGAGGGGCGGTCTGTTCATCAGGTAATTTAAGTTTTCGATTCACTTCTATATATTGATCATAGCTCAGTGAGCGTTTTCCACGAAGAAAGTAACTCATGAATGCTGCACTGACGCCGCACTCTTTTGCAAATAGTCGTATGGAATAACGAGAGTTTACTTTTTTCCTGCGTTTGAATTCATTTTGCAATTTTTCGTTGCGGATGACTTGCGGAGATTTTGATTTCATTTGAACCTAAATGCTGGGTTGCAGAAGTATCTCCAATACAAAGTTACTGGTGGTATTCGCAAGTTCTGTCCGTGCGGCAATTGAAGTTTGGATAGATTCAACCACGGAACGGTCAATTTGAATGGTGCCCGTTTCAGCATTCAAGCGGACCCAGTTGAGTTTTGTTGGTTGGCCAATCCCAGAATTGAAATCTTTTACCATTTCAATGGGGAGTAAAATGAGTTTGTCCTCAATATTTGCGCGGTAAGCCTGAGGTAGATTTTTGAGTCGATCGAGAGAGTTTAGGTAACTCATCATTTTTACTTCGTATGGAAAAAGTTCACCGCCGCCACCGACATGGGAACCGCCTTCAGCAAGCGATTTGAAATACAGATTGCCAGTGTAACGTTGGTGCGGTTTTTTGAAGGGCTCGATAAAGCCAGTATTGAATAGTTCAATCCGTTGATCGGCAGTGGCCAATGAGAGAGCGCCTAGGAAAGCAGAAAGTTCATAGTTTTTGTCAGAATACTCAAGAACGCCTAGAGTCTCGTGAATTAAAAACGAATGGATGAGTGCAGGAGTATAAAGGACAGACAGTCGGTCAAATGGCACGCGTACTCTTCTGACATGTCCTACCGATGTGGGTAAATCCAAAGTATCGGCATCATAGCGACCAGATTCTCGCTCGCCGGAAATGGTGATGGTGTTGACTTTTTCATCCCTGATAAAAGGAATGCTCAGAATGTCGTCCTTAACTTGGTTTAGGTTAAGGCGTTCTATTTTTTTATATCCAAGAGAAGACACTTGATGGACGAGTGCCACATGGATTTCCTTGTATCGGTCACCGGCAAAAGTTTGAGATGAGATACATGTTACGCCTAGTAAAATGATAAAGGCCGGATTCAGGTTAAATGGATGGTATTTCATGGAGTGATTCCTCTGTGTTAATGCCGGTGCACTGTATAAGAATGCAGAGGGGCGGTCAAGTTAAGATAGGGCTATTTTGTCAATTTAACGCACCGCTCAGCGTGAAAAGCGTCTTTCTTTTGAGGTTATGTTCACACTTGTTAACAGTAAAGTTTTGGCCTAAGGGCTGGGTGATTGCTTGGTAATATTGCAAAGTTATCCAATTCCATAAGAGTTGAGTGACTCAAAATCGTAATTCGTATGAATGAGGGGCAGTTTTAGTGGTGCTAACACTCCAGCATGAAAAGAATTTTAGTAGTTAACTCACTCCTCGCGATCCTAGTAATTATCATTACCGTTTTGGTAGGAAAGAGTTCATTTGCTCAGCAAGTGCACACGCTTCAGTTGACTGATTTTGCCGCCTATACCTCAGAGCACATTGATTCAAGTCGAGGGGATTACTTGGGCTTGGTTGCATCAAGCGGAACTGTAACACTCAATAATTTTTTGGTGAATCCTGAGCTTTCTTATTCCAAAGCATTTGACCGTGAATACGGGATCTATGCCAAGGGCAACGTTGACCTCACTATGAGTACCATTTGTGGTAGTCAGGATTTCAATTGTAAGGACGGGCGATATTTAAGTGTTAATGCTCCTAGTCTTGACGTCGTTGATTCAAATGTATTGAGACAAAATCAATACGTCAATCGCGCTATGTTTCAGAAAATTGAAAATCAATTTTCATTACTTGAACAAAAAATCAAAGGGTGGAAGGTGAGCCGAGAGTTTACCATTCAAGACTCTAGTAGTGAGCTGATTCAATGTAAGGGCCCCTTAAGCGTTTTTAAGATCAACTTTAATGGGCCAGCTCATTCAGGACGTCAGATTATTCTCGACTGTAATGATCATCAGGATGTGGTTTTGGTTCTCGGTAGCAATAGTTCAACAATTGACCTTCGCAAGTTTGGAATGAAAGGCGCCGGTCGACTTGATCCTAAGAATATTCTTTATTTTGTACCCAGCTCAAAAAGTGTAATTTTAAGCCAAACAGGTAGCCAGGAGCAATATTATGGTAAAAGTTTAGGCCTTCCGGGCGTGTTCTTTGCCCCTCATTCAGATGTGTTTTTTACTAATGCATTAGTTACCGGCGCAGTTTGGGCAAAAAGTATTTCCAATGGCGCTGCTCTTGATCGCTGCCACTGTCAAAATGGCGGCCAAATTAATGGAGTGTTTTCTAGAGTGGTTACCCGAATCATCGTGACGCCACCGCCACGGCCAACACCTACTCCATGTCCTCAGCCGACACCGAGACCGACTGCAACTCCATGTCCTCAGCCGACACCGAGACCGACTGCAACTCCAT
>CAIMWN010000084.1 GCA_903845155.1 Oligoflexia bacterium | reverse complement strand
TTTTTTTCTGGGAATATTTTCACCGACTTGTGGCGAGATTGATTGCGCTCGTAATCCTGCTGCCGGGGCTGATTTTCATAATGAAGAAGAAATTGGATTCCAAATATACAAAAAAAATCCTGATCGGATTTAGTTTGGGTTTAGGTCAAGGTTTTCTTGGTTGGTTTATGGTGTCGAGTGGCCTATCAGAGCTCGTGTATGTGAGTCATCTACGCTTAACTGCGCACCTGATGCTCGCGATGTCGATACTTGCCTATTGGACTTATGTTTATTTGAGTTGGAAACGTCACGGCTTACCCGCAATCGCAAAAGAAGAGGCTTCTTCATCAAAAGGGCTAAACTCTGCTTACCTTGTGGCTGTTTTACTCATATTGCAACTCACCTACGGCGGAATCGTCGCTGGACTGAAAGCCGGTTTTGGGTATAATAGTTTCCCCAAAATGAATGGTGAATGGATTCCATTATCCATTTTTTCGTTTGACCCAAAATGGATTAATTTTTTTAATAATATGGCAATGACTCAATTCATTCATCGCTGGGTTGCGGTATTGCTAGTAGCGACGACTGCTTTTTCTGTGTTTAGAACTCATCACGGGAAGCAAACGAAACCTGCAAAACAACAGGCAACCCTTTTCCTAAGTGCGGTTTTGCTGCAATTTTTTCTAGGTGTAATGACTCTGATCTATCATGTTCCAACCGTCGTGGCAGTTCTTCATCAACTCAATGCCTGTTTGCTTGTGGTTTCACTGACTTCGTGGATTTATTATCTGTCCCCAAGCAAATATGAAATCACATCTTGAGCTCGGTAGGAATGATGGTTTGGCTTGATGTATTTTTGGATGTGAATAAGATCGTCACCTGCGGTGATCAACGGTAACTCGTGGTAGTCGTTGGCCTGAGTCTGACCAATCCCGATGTTGGCCATGAGGGCATTGCATAAGCATTTTCTGTCTTTCGTATCTTCCTCTTTGCCTCCTTTTTTCAAGTAGCCATGAATGGGTTCCGATGGGCAACGGTAAACAATTTTTCCTGTCGCATCGGCCGTAATTTGGCGCAAATACCCGAGATCACATTTTCTTGGTCTCTCTGTATAAAGTTGGGGGTCAGAAAGCGTTCCCACTAGTGGCGCCACCTTGAATGGGAAATCAGTAGGGGATGCCGACGGATCGGTAAACACGAGGTCGTGCGACGGCTCGTTCGGAGTCGCCCATTTTGCGATCGTTGCTTTTTTCCATTTCTCAGAAATTCCAGATTCCTCACAAAATGCAAAAGCGGTTCCCACTTGGATGCCGACTGCCCCTGTGGCTTGGGCTTCCAATAGTTTCTCGTGTGAACCAAAAGAACCGGCTAGCCAAAATGGAAGACCAAGTGCTTTGATGGTGTTCAGATCAGCGTGGTCTTTCTCGCCATAAATGGGCTCTCCTTTTTCGTTTAATCGCAAGACTCCGCGAGGCGGAGCATTGTGCCCGCCGGCGGACGAAGCTTCAACGACAAACCCGTCAATCGTACCTACGGTTTTCCGGGCCAGGTGAGTGGCCAAGGTAGAAGACGAAATAATCGCTAAGAATTTTGGTTTCTTCAGTGCAGGAAAGGTGAGGTCTGGAAAAACATGCTGTGGATTAAAAGTAGTGAGGATTTCAGGGGAACCAGACCTAGCTTCGGAGAGGGTCACGCGGAGTGACGCCGCTTCATTTTTTGTGAAGTGGTCGATCACACCTGGTATTTCTCTTGGAATTCCTGCGCCCATTAAAATGTAATCCACTTTCGCCAACATGGCGCCATAGATGCCGGATAGATTCGACGTTTGAAGTTTTTCGAGAAAATTAATTCCAACTATTCCTGAGTGCCCTTCTTTTGCGAGGAATACTTCTACAAAACTTCCAAGAACACTGAGATGTTGAAAAAGAGTATTCGGTGCAAGTGAAGGCAGTGGGCTTAATTTATATGTCCCATTTTTCTTGCGCCCCTCAGGATTGAAATAGGTTTGGAGTATGCTCTTTACAACCGCTTGGTCAGGAAAATGTGCGAGCGCGCGTCGCATCTGTCCGCCCTGATCTCCGTCTTGCAGATTTCGGATAAGCACGGTATTGAGACCCGTTCCTGAAACAACGCCGAGTTGGTTCAGTTGCGAAACGCTACTGGCGAGTTGCCAACTAGAGACTCCCACGCCCATGCCGCCTTGAATGATGATAGGAAGCTTTGATTTATTTTCCATGGGTTCAAGGCTAATGGAAGCGAATTTGATCTGCAACTCATTCATTAGTTAATACATTCAATAGAACTGAACAAGTTATACTTATTTTTCTGTTTGTAAGTCCTACAATTTTGGAGTCAAATTGAATAATATGAAAGTATTCTTAAGTAATGTGGTGGTATCTTTTCTTTTGATTGCTACAGGTCGTGCGCTAGCTGCGCCTTCGCCGGCACTGGATGATTTCAATCATTATCAATGGAATCGCGCGAATTTCATTTTAAAAAATGGAAAGACGGATACCCAGCCTTGGTATGAGTGGTGGTATTATAAAGTCGTGCTCCCGGAAAGTGCTGAGTCTTTTTACGCGGTCTATGGAGTCGTCAATCCTTGGGACCTTCATTCCTCTCTCGCCGGGACCCGTTCTTATGTTGGTTTCGGGGATTTTTCTAAGAAAATAATGATTGACCAAAAATATTCTCTCCAACAATTCAATGCTTCCTACGATAAAATGGACGTGCGCATTGGCGAGCGAAATAGTGCAAATGACCAACATTTTGAGGGTGAGCTTACCGATTCCATTTATGGAACTGAGAAGTGGAATATTGTGATCAAGAAGAAATGGTCTTTCAATGCGATGGGATGGGCGATGAAGATTCCCCATATTACGAATATTGCATGGTTTCCAGCCCAAGCGGACGCAACTTGCAGTGGCACCATTGAAAGTGCAGGCAAGGTTCATACATTTAAAGATGCGCCTTGCTATCAAGATCGTAACTGGGGTAATTCATTTCCGGATTGGTGGACTTGGATTGTATCCAATCATTTTAATGAAGAAAAAGATGCCGTACTGGCTGTGGGAGGTGGATTACCTGAGATTTTGGGCCAAAAGAAATTCGCCAGCGTCAGTGTGGGTTTTAAATTTAGAGGCAAAGTGTATTCCTTTCGACCAAACGACCTCGACATTGTTCATTCTCACATTAAATGGGGGGAGTGGCTGGTATCCGCGCAAAACTCAAAAATAAGAATTGAAATCGAAGCAAGTGCACCCCGGGAGAAGTTCATGGATCTTCAATTCATGATGCCGAAGGGCGAAGTATTCCATGACTATGAAACATTGACGGGGCATCTCGTGGTTCGGGTTTACCAAAAAGCAAAAAATTCTAGTGGGTACGTCTTTACTGGCGAACTGACTTCAGATGAAGCTGGAATTGAGTATGGAAGTAAGAATGCTAACAAAATGCATTTAGAAATGCTTAATTCAAAGTAAGCGTGATGATCGTCTTGGGTGTAATCGATTTTTGATAAGGAATAATCACAAAATCGTTCTTCACCGCTTCCATTATTTCATTTCGATCTAGGTCAGAAATCTTTGAGATGAGCACTTCTTTCACTTTTCCCTCCGGCGTCGAAAAGGAATAACTCTGTTCACGCTTTAAATTGAGGCGATTACTCTGAACATGAATCAGGAGGTAGCGATCTTTAGCGACTTCAACTACTTCACCCACAAAGTGGTCGTCATTTCGAACAATGTGTTCGTTGGTGAGTTTTTTAAAGATCACGTCAGTTGCATTCTTCTGAAAGAAGCAACGGGTGACTTTGTTTGGATAGGATGCAATAAAACGGTCAGCGAGAAGCGACTCGAATTGTAGGCGATTTGCCTTGTCAATGAGTTTAGTCACTGCTGGAAGTGCGGATTGATCCCCATTCATTTTCAAATCAATTCGAATAGTATCCAAATTCATTTCAAACAATTGATCTAAACGATCAATCAAACAATAATCCTTGGCATGAAACATAAAGGTCCCGTGCTGGTTTTCAAGTAATCTGAAACCCTTATGAAACCCCTCTTCCGCATGAGCGAGTGCTTCTACGCGATGAGTGTTAACACTGGTTTCTTGGGAGAGCCAGTTCAGGTCTTTTTTCTGAAAAGACAGCAAGTAACGAGGGGTATAGAAAATCAGAATGGGTCCAAGTCCCAAGACTTCAACAGGCACGGATAGATTTTTAATGTAATGTGCAAGAGTAGTGCCCGCCAATTCGTTAGAGAGAATCACACGTTCTAATTGGTTTCCCACCGAATCACACCAGCGTTTTACTCCCTCTAAATTGTGATTGCCGGTTTCTAAAATCAATTGAATGGGTAAATCCGGAAACATTTTTTTAGAAACGTGTAAGGCCCCAGAGTCCTGAACGCGGATTGCAGAAAAAAGACCGAGATCAATGAGTGCAAGCGTCTTCTTCGCATGAATCATGCGATCGTTTGTCATGAGGACGTCCCACTCTAAAATGGGACGCATGCCGAGGTTGCGCGTTTGAATGGCCATTTCATTGAGCAGGCGCAAGTCGAGGTTTCCAAAACGCGACAATTCTCTTAAGCCCAATAAAACGTCAGTGATGCCATGACCTTTCAGCAGCTGTAACTCGTGAAGCGAGTTGGCTTGACTCGTTATTTTCATGTATGGATGTGCTTTCTCAGTACTTGGCCGGTTTGGGCTTGGGCGATGAAGGGAATTCGCACGAGTGTGCCTTGTTTTGCCCTATCAATTTTTACGCCCGTTGATGATTGGATATTTTTTGCCGCGAATTGAATTGGGCTTCCTTTTTGGGTAACGAGTTCGATCGGTTCTTCCGCCGAAAAAGGATTTCGCGCTTCAACTAATAAGTATTGATCTGGAACAATTTTTTTGATGAGTCCGATAAACTCGTATTTTTCAGTTTCAAGTGGTTTTTTAGACTGTTTGTTTACGCTGAGCTCGCTTGCGGGGTGAGCAAGGTTGCCGGGCGAATACTCACGATGAGGAATGAGATCTAATTCTTGACGCCAGTTCTTAAGCAAGTTTTGGAAATCGTTTGGATTGGATGCATAGACATCAATTGCTTCACGGTAAATTTTTGAAATCATGGCGGCGTAGAGGGGGCTTCTCATCCGGCCTTCGATCTTCAATGAATCAATTTGTGCATCAAAAAACTGGGGGATGAGTTCAATGCCCATTAGGTCTTTTGAGCTCATAAAAAAAGTGTTTGAAAATGTCTCTGCTTCAGAATCAGCTTCATTCTTGTATTCAAGTGAATAACTAAATCTGCAGCTCTGCGCGCAACCGCCTCGATTGCTGTCGCGTCCTTGGGTGAAGTTAGAAATGGTGCAGTTGCCTGAGTAGGCCATGCACATGGAGCCGTGAATAAAAAGTTCAACTTCAATGCCCGTTGCGTCTTTTATTTTCTTGGCGTCACTGATCGAGGCCTCGCGCCCCAGAATAAGGCGATGGACTCCGAGATCCTTCCAGTAAAGGGCCGAATCTACATTCAGGCAACTCGCCTGAGTTGAAAGATGAATAGGAAGACTTGAGTGCTTGGCGACTGAAGTAATGACTCCCAAATCAGACGCGATGACACCATCAATGTTAAGGCGTGACAAGTGACGGATGAATTCGGGAAGTTCGAGCATATCTTCATCATGAAGAAAGCTGTTCAGGACGGTATAAACTTTTGAACCTCGGGCGTGCGCGAATTGCACGCCTTCCTCAAGTTCATCGAGAGTAAAATTCTCGGCGGCCGTTCTCAGGCCAAATTTTTGGCCGGCCAAATAGACGGCATCCGCACCATAGGAGGTAGAAGCAATGAGTTTTTCTAGGCTTCCTGCCGGTGAAAGGAGTTCTGGTTTAAACATGAGTGGGACTTGTTTTGCCATTTTATAGGCATTTTTGAAAGTAATTACTCACTTTTTCCCATTAATTCGATAAACAATCGCCCGGCATTGCCCAGCTTTTTCTTATTTCGGTAATAGAGACGTGGCCGAAAGACGTATTGGTTCGATTTGCTCCACCGAATTACTTTAATTTGACCGGATTTTAGCTCAGGTTCGATCAAGTATTCGGGCATCCACCCATAGCCTAGCCCGTTCTGGATCGCGAGTTTCTTGGAGTTAAAATCGTTTAATTGGATTGTGGATGCACTTTCAATTTCTGCGGTGCTGAGATTAAGCTGAGGAAGAGAGCCACGCACGGTAAGCAAAGGAAATTCACGCATCGTCTTTGCTAATACTTTCTCGTCCTTTTGTACTAAGGGATGATCTCGATGGGCGACGAGTAATGCCGGAACCTCTGCAAGCGCAATGGACTCAAGTGGGATTCTGGTTGGGGTTAAGACCGAGATCATAATATCAGCGTTATTCTCAATGAAGGTACTTTCGACCGAGCCTAAGAATTCAGCGAGGACGTGGAAGCGAGTCGGGATCTCCTTTTTAGAAATAGACTTGATTGCTTTGAGTGTGGGTTCAAGTGGCACCACTCCTTCGACAATGAGTTTTAGATCTGACTCCCAACCATTAGCGAGAACATGACAAAGGCTACCGAGTTCCTTTGATGCATACAAAAGTTTTCTGCAACCATCGAGGATTCTTAGCCCTTCGCTCGAAAGGGTAGTGCGATAAGCGGTGCGATTGAAAATGGTAAGTTTAGTTTTGCTTTCAATCGAAGCCAAAGTATAGACGACCGCAGAATTTGATTTTTTTAAAATGGCGGCGGTTTTCGCAATCGTGCCTTGCTTTGAAAATAATTCTAGAGTGCGGGCTTCTTCCAGAGTGAGTGACATCTGTGGCCTAGATTGCTACAAATCAGGCGTGTGCTGCAAGTCAAATCAAACGGAAAAAAATACTGTTCACTTCATTCATTCGTGTTTGCGACAATTAGTCCCAACGAAGTTACAGATGGTCCCATGAATGGCTTCAATTCGAAGGGCGTCATGATCTCTATCATGGCTATTGTCGCTTGAATCTTGTATTCTCGGCATTATGCACGTGAAACGGCCTGAATACGTGGAATGTGACCCTAAGGAAATTGCGCTCAAAAGTTTTTTTTTAGGACCACAAGCAGAAAATGCTGAATGGACTCTTGCTTTACTTGTTCAATGTTTTGAACGTTGGACGGCGTGGAGGAAATCTCTTTTTCCAAATGATGGATGCGCCATCACCGCAAGCGACCAACTCTCTGGTGAGTTTGTGCAACGACGTGAAAATATCGAAAAAACTATTTTTGAATTATTTGAAAGATTCAGTACCGAAGTGCCAAAATTCTCCCCGCGCTATCTTGGTCATATGTTCTCTGAAGTTTCTATTCCTGCACTGTTAGGTCACATCGTTACGTTACTTTATAATCCAAATAATATTTCAGGTGAGTCTTCAAGAGTAGGAATTGTCCTTGAGGCAGAGGCAATTCAGTTTTTGGTAAAGATGGTGGGTTATGCGGAGTCTGCCCAAGGGCACTTCACGTCTGGCGGAACCATTGCTAACTTTGAAGCGCTGATTCGCGCTCGCTCACGGAATGCTCTTTGGCTCTCGGCCTCAGCATCCCTTCACCAAGGTAAGCAAAAGCTAGATTTTTTTCGTGATGCCCACCCAGGCTGGGAGAATTATTCTCAGTTAGCCGTCACTGCCGATCGGGAAAAATGGGATTATTCAGTCGATCCCTGGGGCGCAGCTAAAAAATTAGAAGCACTCTATGGATGCCCCTTCAGTGGAGGTATCGTGTTGATTCCGGAAAATAAACATTACTCATGGAAAAAAGGCTGTCAGCTACTGGGTTTTGGTACCGACGCATTTTGGCCAGTGGCTCTAGATCATCATGGGCACCTTTCCGTGCCTCAACTTCAAAAACAAATTGCGAGAGCAGCGGTAGAAAACAAACCGATCGCGATGATTGTCTCTGTGGTAGGTACTACGGAAATGGCGAGCATTGATCCGGTCCATGAGGTTCAGGCAGTGATCGATGAATGGAAAGACGCTGAAGACTTGCATTTTTGGCATCATGTAGATGCCGCGTACGGCGGTTTTCTTTGCACCATGGATCGCGTGAATTCAAATGTTCTGTCTGATTGTAGTGTGGCGGCATTGAATCACATGAAGAATGCAAACTCTATTACTCTTGATCCTCATAAGCTTGGTTATGTTCCATACGCCTCGGGCGCAGTTCTAGTGCGTGACCCGCACGATTACTTTTATCATGGGCTGAGCGAAGCGCCGTATCTTGATTTTAATCTTCAAAAAGATAAAGGCCCATTCACGATTGAGGGATCTCGCTCAGCTGCGGGCGCAGTCGCCACGTGGGTCACTGCCAAGACGATCGGGCTGAATGCAAATGGTTACGGCCTATTGTTGGAAAGAACGTTCCGCATTGCAGATGAGCTGATTGAAAAATTACAAAATTCAGGTTTGTCTGTTCAAATTGGCCCAGGATTAGATTCAAACCTCGTTTGTTTTTCGTGTGCAAGAACGGGAGAGGCGCTCTCGGCGGCAAATGAGCGAACTCTCCAAGTTTATCAGGCTTTTTCGCCGAAACAGAATGGCGCATTTATTGTATCTAAAACCGCGCTGAGTTGGGATTCCTATGGCCTGTATTTAGAAGAGTGGGCAAAGGAATGCCGGATTGAAAGGGATGGAGATGAAGTTTATTTCATACGCATGACTATTATGAATCCGTTCTTGGGCGCGCAGCAAATGGATGTAAATTACTTGGAACAGTTTATAGAAGAGTTAAGAAACATAATCTAAGCCAGAGCCGCTCGCTTCGATCTTAGCCAGATGGAATTGAGAAAAGTTACGATTTGTGAAAACGACCGAAGCGCGGCAAATGAGGGGTACTTGTAAATGAATTCAAAAACGTTTGTAGTAAATGGCGAAGTGCTTCCCTCGGTGTATGGACCGGTGCAAAGTAGGCGTCACGGTCTTTCGTTAGGGGTGAATGTTGGGCTCACGGAGCACAAGATTTGTACCTGGAGTTGTCTTTATTGTCAGTGTGGTTTTGGAGAGCGCCGTGACTTCAATGCCAAGGAGGTCCGTGTAGAAGTAATAGAGTTACTAGCGAAGATTAAGAATAAAGTATTGTCTGACCCCGCGATTGAAGCCATTACTTTGGCTGGAAATACTGAACCCGGTACTTATCCAGAACTATTGCAATTGATCAAAGGTCTGCAGCGATTGAAGCTTGCGTGCCGAGCTCAATGGCAAATTGTGATTCTCTCAAATGGTTCAGAGCTTGATCGTGACGAAGTGGTTCAGGCATTTAATATGGCAGATCAAGTATGGTTGAAGCTCGATACAGGTACTGAAGCACAATTTCATGCCTTAAACAGGCCAATGCCCAAAGTAGGACAACTCAGCGACCATCTTCAGCGTTTAAGAAAATTAAGGAACTTGCGAATTCAAACCTTAATTTGGTCTCATGAGGACGGTGACAGGCTGTCGAATGCAAATGAGGCTAATTTTGCGGGATTACTAGAAAGTTATGCTGAGCTAAAGCCATTGCAAGTAAATCTTACGACCATTGCTAGAAATCCGGCGATGCCAGGAATTGTACCAGTAAGTAAAGAATTATTACAAAATTTCGCAATTAAAATAAGGCATTTGGGCATTGCTGCAGATATTCTGATATAGAAAGTGTTTAGTTTTTAGCCCACGGCTTGATTCGATCTGGCAATGGCGGATGGGAATCGTGCAGAATCACAGACAGTGGATGGTGGTTGAGGGTCGCTAAATTTTCATTTACCAAGCGCTTAAGACCGTTCACCAGTGAAGCGGCGTCGCCCGTAGTTTGAACGCTGAAGCGATCGGCGGCGTATTCATTTCGGCGTGAAAAATAAGCACCGATGGGCGATAGAAAATAGAGTGCTTTGTTGACTAGAATAGCCGCAAAGGTGAGGCCAATACCCATATTCATTTTAGTGGCGCCAAAACTCAGATACAACGCATCCCATGAAATGAGTTTCTGAATCACATAAAAAAACAAAAGACTAGAGAGCGCGGAAAAAATAGAGAGCTTCCAAATATGGCCGAGCTTGAAGTGCCCCGCCTCGTGAGCAACAATTGCCACAATCTCTTCAGGTGGATGGCGTTCAATTAAAGTATCAAAAAGGACTAGCCTTCTAAATTTTCCAAAGCCGGTAAAAAAGGCGTTACTTTTTGCACTTCGTTTTGAAGCATCACAAACCCAAACACCGTCGAGTTTGAAAGTTTGTTTCTGAGAATAGGATTCGATGGCTGCACGCAGTGGCCCCTCTGACAGTGGGGTCAATTTTAAGAAAAGTGGGAGTAAAGTGATGGGCGCAATCCAAACGAGAAGAAATTGAAAACCGGTGTATCCAAGCCAAATCATCCACCACGCTTGGTCGCCATGGTTGGTGAGCATGCGGACGATAAATGCAAAAACTAATCCGCCCAGTAGGCCACCCACTAAAGCCCCCTTGAGAAGGTCTGAAATAAAAATACCAATCGTAGTGCGATTAAATCCATACTTCGCTTCAATGACGAAAGTGGAATAAGTTTGGAATGGAATATTAAGTATGGCTTGGCCAACGAGGAGTGCAACCACAAACAATAATGATTGAATCAGGGGTGAATTTGAAGATTGAACGACCAGTTCTTGGAGAGTTTCAAAACAACTTAATTTGATTAATGCGATAAATACGGCGAGAAAGAGCGTTCTTTTGATGATACCCATCCTGATGCGATCTTTCATGTACTGGGAAGCTCGAAGTTGATCGCTTGGGGATTGCAATTCGCGAAGCTCGGATGACAAAGGGATTTTAGATGCGCGGAGGTTGAGGTATTGAGCCAGAGTTTCAATGAGATCCACTGCAATAAAAAGCGAAATCAAACAACAAGACGGGGTTTCAAAGTTCATACCTGATTCTAACCTAAATTACCCGTTTCGAATATGGAAACAAACAGTGCAGGAAGAGTTCTTTTCATTGGTCCTCCCGTCGTCGACTCTCGTTTGAGAGGTAAATATGGATCAAGCAAAATTGAATGCGTCAGAGTCCGTCCGAGCAGTGGTGAACACTTATATTGCAGGGTATCTTCAGGCAGAGCGCGAATGGGTATTGAACGCTTTCCATGAAGAGACTCGTTTGTTCTCGGTGGATCAAGGTAAACTTGAAAAGACACTCATGACAGAGTGGCTGAGTAATATGGAGGAGCGGAAAAAACGTGGAGACGTGAGATCTGCGAACAGTAGAATAGAAAATATAGATGTGAGTAACAATGCAGCATCGGTAAAGGTGATCCTCACTTTTCAGAAGTATCAATTTACCGATTACCTTTCACTCCTGAGAATTGGAGATGAGTGGAAAGTGGTTGGAAAAATTTACAACGTTGAGAATATCTGATTGAGCCAACCCACGGCCTTCGGGTTTCTGGCAATCAGTTTTACTTTTTGACTACAAGTATAGGGACAACCTGTAATTTTCAATACTTCTAAATTTAGATTTTCGCAGAAGTAATCGGGAAGGTAGGCGATGGCCCGACCAGTGGTTACCAATTCCTCCAGGGTCTTTAGGCTTGAAGTAAGATATTCTACTTTCCTTGGAAATTGATCATCGCGCCATCCATCGAGTGACTGCTTCAAACCCACCTTTCCTAAGAGTGGATGGTTCGGACTCACGAAGGGGTGACGTAAGACGTCTTCAACGGGGAGGGATTTTTTCGTCCTAGCCGCTGCATATAGCGGATGCCCTTTACCTACAAAGGTTTGAAAAGTCGCCTCTCCAATCAGTTTTGATGCTAAGTCTTGATGGGGAGGAACCTCACCCGTGATGATTGCTAAATGCGACTCCCCACGAATCACTTGTTCAATCGCGGTTTCATCGTCGCTCGCATGGAATTCAAACGTCGAATTTGGAAATTTCTTTTTAATGGCTGCGGTAATGTTGATTCCCATTTTAGAGAGTAAAATTTCGGGCCCCGCAATCACTACTTGGACGGAACCTTGATGCCCCCCCACTTCCAAGCGTGCGCCTGCTTCTAAGCGCACGATCTCAGATGCCCGCCGTTCAAGAAGTCTGCCTTGATCAGTGAGTTTGATGTTTCTGCCGTCGCGATTGAAAAGCTTAACCGACAGTTCATCCTCGAGGCGGCTAATCGCCTTGCTGAGTGAGGCAGGGGAAACCCGAAGCTTCTCCGATGCGCGATGAATGTTTTCAAACTGGGCCACACCCAAAAAATAACGCAATTCGAATATTTCCATAATCGAAACGTATAGTGCATTATTGTTTCTTTTGCAATTTTATTTAATGGTGCATAAAATGACCATGAAGTTATTTCAAGCCCGTTTTAGCCCGTATATGTTTAAGAACTCAAAAAGCGCCCTGAATCGAGTCCTAGTACCCCCTATGGCTTCAGAAACTGCAGATGGCGAAGGTTGCGTGACCGGCGAGACGTTGGCCCATTATCAAAAGATCGCAGAATCGGGGGCAGGGATCGTAATGGTGGAATATACTTTTGTTGACCCCTCGGGGAAAAGTGAGGGGCGACAGCTTGGAATTTCGACTCAAAACCATGTGCAAGGGCTCAGTCAATTAGCACAAGCCATTAAGGCAAGTGGTGCTCTTGCCGGTATTCAGCTGACTCATTCGGGGGGGAAAAGCACGCAGGTCCTCACTCAAGGGTTGCTGATGGCACCGAGCTCGATTCCAACTCCGATCAAAGATCGAGTGCCGGAAACTCCAAAGGAGATGACAGATGAGGACATCCAGCTTTGGAAGGAATCGTTTTTGGCAGGGGCGAGTCGAGCCGTCATCGCAGTAGGTGGCTTTCAAAGCATCGATTTTATCGAGCACACATTACAAAATAGCCTCGTTCAATTCGTCGCCGTCGGCCGTGCCATCCTCGCTGACCCACGGGGATGGAAAGAGTCAGTGATGCTGCAGGGTAATTCAGTCTCTCACAGCAACTGTCCACAAGTGCTTTTTAATTCCGGAGTCTGCGAAATACACTGAGCTAAGAGCGCCTGGTAATTTCCGGCCGAACCTTGATATTGAATGACCTGCAAGGCTGCCGATTTCACTTTCAGTGAGGAATCCGTCCATGCTTGTTCCACTAAATCATGAGTGAGTTGATCTTTCATCAAGCGGAGCGCGAGTACTGCATTCTCTCGGACCATTTCGTCATTCGCAGCTAGACCATCTTTGATGGTATCCAGAAATTCCGGATTACCAGAATTTCCCATCGCATCTAAGTATACCGTTTGTTCACTTGAGTTTTGTGCATTCTGATAGAGGTTTTGTAACTTTGAAATATCGCTGCTTCGATTGCTATTTTGAAGTGCGGCTCCCAGCGCAAGTGCTGCAGCCGAAGCGGGATCAGGATCCGAAGTCTTTTGGTCGAGGAGATCAGTCAAAAAGGAATGAACTTCATCACTGATCGGGGCCGCAGTTGTGATGAATGCATTTAAGATAGTGGGTCTCGATTCAGGAAACTGTTGGTACCAATCGAGGAGTGCATGTTGAGCTGCCTCGCTCCCCATGGTGACGAGTACTCCGATCGCAAAAGTACGGACTTCCATATTGCTGGATTGCGACGACAGCCAGCCTTTGAGTTCCTGAAACGCAGTTGCATCCTTTTTAGTGGTATTCACTAAGTCATGGAATAATGAAAGTCGATCCATAGCAGAGAGAGTTGCGATTTGATTGAGTTTGGGTTCTAACGTTTTCCAAGGAATGAATTGGTCGGAATGCGAAGCTTGTAGGGCCATCGTGGTTGAAATAAGTGAGTTCTCCACTACAGGAGCTGTTGAAATCAGTCTGGGCCGTGCTGCACCCAAATGGGTGATTTGATATTCAGAAGTAGTCTTCATGACACTTGATTTACTCGCGCGAACGATGCTGGTTTCTTTCCCCATCGCTTTAATTAAAGTGTGCTGGGTAGAATCTAGTTGAATCTGATGTTTTGATTTGAGGATTTGGACGGCAGCTGCAAGAGTGGATTTGTATCTGATTTTCTCTTTAATAATAATGTACCCTTGTTTCGAAAATCGAGCATCATACTTTCCACTGGTATCTTCCTGTGAGCGAAAAGCGTAAAGTGCCGCAAAATCTTTGAGGATGTTGAGTGATTCTTCGTCCTGTTCATTTTTGGTGGCACCCGATTTGAGCTCGGTTAACGTCCATTCATGGATCGTCACTTCGAAAGGAATGGCAGCACTCGCTTGATGATCGAGTGTGAAGGTAATTCTTGCCCGTTCGGCATCCAATCGGTCGATTTTAAATATTCCGCGGTAACGAATATCTGCAAAATTGCGGTCGCCATGCGCATGATCTGAAAGAACCGCTTTGATATGTCGATCGAAGGAATAAGACTCGGATTTGATTTCAGAGGCGGAGACTTTTTCCACCTTCACTTTATGGCTAAGGGATTGCGCAGGCTTGTGAAAAAGATGGAAGAGCCCCAACGCCGAGAGCAAGGTGCTTAAACCGAGCGAAACACGAGTTACGGAGTGCATGTCGCTGCTCCAAAGGCATAGCATTTTCCGGCCCAAGAATAGAGGTTGCTACTCAGTACCCGATTCCATTGCCCAAAGAGTTTAATGGTGTCGACAAATGCATAAACGTTACCGTTCAAAAATACTACTTTGCCTAAGCCCGCGAGGGTAGGAGGAGATTGATTAAAAAAGATGTCAGCATTCACGCCAACACTACCATCGATTAAATTTACTTTCCCGCCGACTCCCGCGCGAGCAATGAGGAGTTTTGCATAGCCTTCAAGGTATCCACCGGCAGTAAGACTTTCCTGCATGGTACCTTGAAGGCTAGAGTCCTGAACGGGGATGGAGAGTCCAGGTGTTAAATGAACGGCGAGGTTGCCTTGAAAATCAATTCCAGCATCTACTTCGAGAGTGATTGGCCCTAGAGGGTAAGCAAACAAAGGGAAGGGAATCTGTATAGGAGCAATTCCACCGGAGTAAACTAACGATCCGCTCTGAAGCGCAAGATTTCCGCTCCAAATTTGTTTGCCGTCAATATACCAATTGGTAGTGCCCAAAGTGGTGGACTGCAGTTCGAGGGCTGCAGTCATGAGCTGAGTATTGATGCCCAAGAATTGGACGAGCGTAGAAGTTTGAACGCCCTGTTGCGAAACACTGGGATCGGCATTTTGCTGCACGACCAGCGGTTTCCCCATGAGTTTAGTTTGAACTTGAAGATGAGTAGGATCTTCGGCGTAGGCGAAGGTATACAGATTCGAGGTCAACCAGAAAAAGAGGGCGCTAAAAACTATGCCTGAATTAAAAACACGAGTCCTTGTGTTCATCGTTCGCTCCTTCATTGTTCTTTGGATGTTGAAAAACATTTGTTCCAAAGTGACATCCTGTCATCTTTAAACCATGCAACACACATACCAGCCTCTACTCGGCTAGGATGTTAGATGAAGGTCGATCGCGTGAAATCGGTAGCAAAATGGAAGCGCAAAGATACACCGATTCAGTATATAATGCGCTGCAGTATCAAGTATTTAGTCTTTGTTTATCTACATGGGTATTTGACGTTAGCCTGTTCATCAAAACGCCCTAGCTAGTATTCTAGCCAGGGCGAACATCGGTTGATTCAATCTAGTTTATAAAAAAACTTAAGGTCTGCGGCCTCGGTCTGGGCGAGGGGTGTTGCGGGGAAGGGGACGAGGATAAATGATCGGACCAGGAATGGGTCTAGGTACTCCGCGAACATAACCGCAGGCATAATTGATTCTACGATTTTCGTAACGTCCGTATCTGAGGTAGTGGTCGTATCCAGAACGGTATTCACCCCGTCTCACAGCTGCGAGCACATCTGGATTAAGGGCTAGATAATCGCGTTCACTAAAAACGCAATTGGTGGCTGCGACTAAACTTTCAGTGCTCGCACAATTTACATTCACTGCGCGTCCTTCAGCTTGTCCCACTTTGGTATAGTGTTCATAGCCGGTTGCAAATTCGCCCTGGGTGACTGCTGCTTGAGCATCAGTATTGAGTGCGAGATAATCTGATTCTACGAATGCACAACTTGCAGCAGTATCAGTAACAGCAAGTGCCGCAGAGTTTGCGAGGAACAGGAATGCAAATACAGCTAATATTTTATTCATTTTTTTTCTCTCTCTTTTTTAGTTATGGTATCTATGATTCTTCATAGCGATAATCGTGCCAACGTGAGATC
>CAIMWN010000083.1 GCA_903845155.1 Oligoflexia bacterium | reverse complement strand
TTAATGAAACTAATGAAGACTGCCTTGATCGCTCAAATGATTGGAATTTTCTTGATTACTCAGTGCTACGCTCTGACTTACTCCACACGCATGACCGCACAAGCTGTTCAATTTACAATGCTTCTCGACCATCCTGAATCCGCGGCAGTTTTTGCTCATCAAGTAGAAACACAAATTGATGAAAAACTAAGTGAAGTCGCACAAATGGATCAAACAGATGAAGACGACGACGCTGATGCTGAAACCAATCGAGTGGCGCTGTCAGACTACTCACCAAGATATGCGCGAATTCAGGCGCGTTGGACCAAAAGAATGGCGAAGCGTGAGCCTAAATTAATTCAACAGTACAACGACAAGATTGAAAGCCTGAGCGATGAAGCTCTAAAAACGGAGGTGATACAGGGCCAAACTGCCCTCACTGAGAACCATCCTGAAATGGCGCAAACGCTATCATTGCTTGCGAATTCCGCTGACTTAAAAGGCGAGCTTAAAAAATCATATGCTGAAAAAATCGTGAACATGACTACTTTTTTACCAGAACAAATCGCCAAAGCAGGCGGGGCCTTCCCTTTCGTTCTGCATTTAAAGAAAAACCTTCACGCCCTACAGAACACCCTGAAAACACAACAAGGAAATGGCTTTTCGTTAAGCAACAACAATAGCGTCCTTTGCACCATTGGTGTGATTCTCGCGATTCTCATTATGATTGCGGGTATTATCTTTTCAGCTGTTTTATTTTTTGGCCCCACATTTATGGCGGCCAGTTCTTTATGGCTGAAGATTCCTCTCGCCATCATTTTAACTTTAGTCGGTGGTGTGATTTCTTACGGTGCGGGCATTGGGGTAGACCTATTAACTTGCCCTTCTTCTAGCTCCTAAGAACTAATCCACCTTTATTTTAATAGACGAAACGTCGTTGGCATCACGGGTAAATACTCTTTCAACTGGGTAGTCTTTTTTGATCGAGGGGCCACTTATGCTCACTTGAGCACCTGAATCAATCGTGGCATTTGAAACATTGAATATGGAGAGCATCGTTAGTCGAATTTCCGCGGACTGGTGGGATTTCTTAAGACTAAGGAGACTGCACTGAAATGGAATCACCGTTTTACGTTGCCCCTCTTTAATGGAGCCAATATAGTAGCCCCCGATAAAAACACCAAAGTCACTTTGCAGGGGAGTGATTCCCTCTATCGTCATCAGACAATCTTCGTGCACTTGAATGTCCTGAAAGGGAACCCGACTTTTCTGCCGAAAAAGCGTCTCATCTACATCTTTGAGAAACGTTTTAAAAGTCGCCATGGGAGCGACTCCCTCTTGGCCTAAGAATTTTGACTCCCGTGCCGTCATGAAGACTCGATTACTATTCTCACTTAAAGCAAGTTGCTTTTCAAAGCGATAAAGCTTCTTCGTTTTACTAGAATGACAGGCATAAATAGAAAGTGAATTTAAATTAGGTGACACCAGATTAAAAAATGTTTCAGGATAACCATGCCGATTTGAATCCACCAATTGCCCGGTTTCAAGAGTGTGATGGATAAAAATCACATTCCGAACGCGCGGGTTAATCAGCGTTTTTTTCACCTCATCCAATTCGGTGATGGGAATAAAAGTCCAGTGGAGATGGAGATTGGCTTTTTCATTTTTAAATTGTTTTAATATTGGTTTTGATTCAATTGCAAGTTCTGCATCGATCAGTTGGAGTTTTCTCTTTTGGAGCACGTCCACCCGAGTAGGATCAAATGCATCATCGGCAATTCTAACCATACACGCCTCAACGGTTTTGTACTTTTTGCTTAAATGAAACTCATAATTGTAGAGTTGTTTTAGCTCTCGTTTAATTTGCTTGAGCTCAACCATATCGGCAGCAAGTTTGTCTGGGTTTCTTTTCATTTCCGTGGGAGCAAAAGAAAAGATGATATTCTCATCATCGGCAGCCGGGACTTGGGCAATACTCCAGTTACCGTCCTCATCAAACTGATTTTCTTCTGGGCTGAGTGATATCGGGGAACTGAGTTCGGGCCGACCGAAAAATTGGGGCGAAAATGCAAGCCTGAGCACATCTTTCACCGCATCGAAACCCTTTACCGGGTGTTGCCTGCTAGCGATTAACTCTTTGCAAAGTTTTGCTGCTGGAGAATCAATGGCTGAACCTTGAGCCTGAGCCGGCAAAACAAAAAGCAAACCGATTAAAGTAATGTTGAGCCCAAACATGGTTCATCTCCTCGCGTGTGCGAATTTACCAGAAAGACCTGCCTTTTGTAAACAATTATAATTTAATAATTAAAAACCGTCACCCTCCTGCCTTGAGCAGCATTTCCTGCCGCGCGAATCAAAAAAAATGGAGCTAGATTACTCTAGCTCCATTTAAACGGTGTCATTCTATGCGATAAGGCAAAACCATCACTAAGTGCTAAGGTCGCTGATGATTTGAGCTACTTGACCGGCATTATCTTCAGTAGTGATTGCTTCATCCATAATTGAAGCCACTTTAGAAGCTTCTACGGTAGTATTAATCACCTGGGCACTTGGATTTGACTTGAACAGGATGCCCGCTTGGCTATTAATTACAGTTGCCAATTTGTTCGCTACATTGGGTTGATCGGCAAGAATCGAGTATTTTTCTGCCAGTTTAGCAGCAATTGCGGGCTCATTGGTTTTGGTATCTAAAACGATAAGATCCGCGTTACCGACCACGAATCCAATCACTATAAATAGAGCGCCTGTTCCCTCTAGGGAACGAGCATAAGAACGCTCACGACCGAAGTCATTTACCAAGCCTGCTGCAGAAAGGATAATCCCTGCTTCCGCTTTTTTAGGGGTGGCAAGGCTTACGGCCATGCTAAGCACGAGTGCTGTCAGAATTGCTTTTTTTGATTTTGAAAACATTTTAAATTTCTCTCTTTCTTATTAAGTTAGATGCTTAAACTACTGCGTGCACCTGTGGTGCGCAGACTTACCAGATCTTATGAATTTCGTAAAGGGATTTTAAATTAAATTAGTGTAATAGAATAAACCAAGTAAATCACAAACCTATCGTTTACCTACCAGGACAGTGGTTTTCATTTTTAGCAGCAACACTTCCTAAAGATTTTGAACTTGCATTGTTGATTGTTTTGGTATAGTATTGCGATATGAAACTTTTACTCAGTACTCTTTGTTTTCTATTTTCTATGAACTGCTTTGCCCAAACCAAAATTAATATTCATTTCTTTAGAGCTTTGAATTGGAATGCGAACAGTAGAGGAATGATCATCAAGAACGGCAGCATTCAAAACCCAATCATTCTTCCTTCGGGCTTGTTTGGCAACGACCCTCACTTCAATTGGGGAGTGTTTACTTTTGGAAGTGATTACTGCGAAATTAGAACCGTGGGTGATGATCTTTACAGCATTAATTCTGGGGCCTCACTTGAGTTTGTTGACTATGAAGCGCTGTCTACCAGTTCAAAATTTAATTTTATGGCTAAATTCAAAGCAAGCGGCCTTGAAGCATTTGCGCAGGCAGAACATCAGCCTGACATTTTTTATATGGTCCGCTGCAAAGGAGAGGGCACACCTGTCCAATTATTGAAACAACACCTCACTGGACCCGATGGCAACCTTGGTTCCCTCACGATGGTGACTGAAGATTAGTGGTAGGTAGCTTCACCTCACTGAATCAATGGAATCAGTTAAACTCTTTTAGTGTAATTGAACGTCGATTAAGCCAAAAACAACTGGTTTTTGCCCGGTACTCCATGGCATCACATCAAGAATAGTGCTATCATCACGCCAATGAAATTACTCTTGGCGTTCGCCCTCACCTTTTGGACCTCCACTTGCTTTTCGGTGTCTTTAAACCAATTTCCAAAAGACTTTCGTTTTTGCGTTGCTACATCGGCACACCAGATTGAAGGAAATAATTTTCATAGTGATTGGTGGAAGTGGGAAGAGATACCCGGAAAAATTAAACATAATGAAGTCTCAGGAATCGCCACCGATTCTTATCGACACCTCAATGAAGACATTAATAACATGAAATGGCTAGGAGTTAATCTTTATCGTTTCTCAATTGAATGGG
>CAIMWN010000082.1 GCA_903845155.1 Oligoflexia bacterium | reverse complement strand
CGAAAAATCTTGCTACAGCCTTCTAGCCGTTGTATCTATTCGGATGGAAGCGTATTGGAAAAAGCACCCAATCACTTTCCAGAAGCGGCTCGCTTGGTTCAAAGCTCCTGCCGAATCTACACAATAAATTTTACGCTACCCTACGTTCTTACCCTTGCACTCATGTTCTTTGAGTCCCAGTGCATTTCTGAGGTTTGAATTCATAGAGACATATTTTAGATTTTTATCAATATAAGACAAGAATCCAGGAACCGTATCAAGAATGGTTTGAAGAACCGAGCGCTCTTGGTCAAGCTTCACTGTGTTTTCAAAATTGTGAACCAAACCTTGGTAATACACACTCGACAATTTTAGTAGAAAAACAAGATAGGTCAGAAATATAATCAAATATTTTATACTTAAAGTGTCATATAGAACAAGAGCATGTACGCCAGGCGGAATAATGAGAATGAGTGCAACATAGATTTTAAAAACTTTTGGATTCGCAGTGAGGGTGATCAATGCCGATGAGGCGATACCACTCAAAAACAACAACATCATCTGACTCTCAGTTGCCTGAAAATTAAAAGTTAAAAAAACGCCAGTACTCAACACACTCCAACCCAGTGCTGAGGTAAGAATGAAAACCGAATTTAATTTTATGCTTTTATTAATTAGAATGTAGCGAAAAACACTGGAGACCATAATCACCAAGGCCGCAATTCCAGCCCAAATAAAATGAAACGGCGAAAGTTGAGTAAGACCAAAAAAAAGTGGGCACAAAAACAGCGCACCCACAGCTGCTGCTGGAGTTCTCGCCCTTAGCTCTTGATTCAGCATCTGTTTAATTTCAACTTGCATTACAGAATCCTTTTCGGAATTAAAGATTCTATACTTAAATTTATTTAAGAATATTTATAGGATTAATCAAATCGAAAGTAATTGAACGACAGCGTGCATCACTGCCCTTTCTTTCCCGAAGGCATATTCTCTTTCAGAGAACTAAAAAGTTCCGGTTTTGCATCGCCAAATAGCGGCAGCGTATAAGAGAGCGTCAACTTCACTCCTAAATTAGAAGGTAGAGTAAAGCGGTCTTGGTCAAAAGTGAGTGATGTTAAAGTGGCAGCCATTTCGGCTGACAATCCAGACGCATGCGCTCCCACCGATAGCAAAGTGCAGTTACTGCTCCATTTTGAAAATGTGCTATTGAGAAAACTATAAGAAACTTTTGCAGCAATTCCTAAATCAAAATGCGATGCGAGCCTATATTTTTCGGTAAAATTCACCATCGTGCGGGCAAGTTCCCGCGAAGTATAATTAACATCATAACTTGGAAAATTAGGTGTAATCGTACCATCGTCATTTTCCGTGGTGCCCCCTCCACTATATGCACCGGAGGCGGTGTCTTCGGAATCATTCAAAACTTCGTCGTTTTTATAATAAGTGTATGAATAATTAATCTTTAAGCGCGTTTTCCAATCGGGGGTTTTGTAATTAAATGAGCCACTTAATGCAAGCGTGGTGATTTTACCTAGCTGTTGGCTTTTATCAGAGACGGGAGCACTCAAACTTACACCCAAAATGTATTTATATCCTGCCTCTTCTTCGGGATGATCATCTTTGGTATAACTCAGGCCCAAAGTTGGATCTTGAAATCCTGTAGTATCCAAATAGGATTCTCCCACTTGCATGGCAAAAAACCGAGAAAGGTCGTGAGTATAGGTAATTCCAGAAATATTATCGGGGGGCACGAACGTCGAATCACTATTGGTTTGATCTTGTTCGCTAAAACGTAAAGTATGCATATAAAGACCTGCTATTTGGTCATCAGCAGATAGAATGTAACCACCCATCAATGTTAAATTCGCTGAATTCGGAATGCCATTGGTGGGCCCACTCCCTCCCCCGACCGTTGCACCCGTTGGCAGATCTTCGTCTTCGCCATAAAACGCAACGGTAGTGGAAACAGAACCCATCATAAAAAAAGGAGATTCCCGTTCTGGAATACTCACATTATCCACTCGTCTCAAATCAAGTCTATAGTTACGCGCAACGAAATCATTAACTCGCGCTCTGAATTTTTTGTCCTTCAGGCCAGCAGCACCAAATTTTTGATATTGATTAAGCACAAATTGCGTCAGTTTCGCGTCTTTTAGCCCCATCACTTTCTTAACCCAAGGGTCTTGAAAATCGGAGGAGGTATTCTCTAGTTTCTGGTGGGCCTCCTGAGGGGATACCTGCGCCCATGCTGGGCAAAAGCTCAGTAGTGCACTCACCAAAAGAAGTGAGTGCAGATGTGAAAAAATGTTCATGGATCCCCCGGGCCAGTATTACTTGATCTAGAGCGTAAGTAAATATGAGGACGTGTTTCTCCAAAAAATTGAACCAGTATACTGATACTCACTTTAGCTCATTTGTTTTTACATAACGCATATTGTAAAATAAAATTTAAATCGGTCCTTCAAATTTACTTCTCATTATCAGCTAGTTAGACGGAATAGCTCCTATTATATTAAAAGAGTGTAATAATTGTTGATTAGTTTTGTCAGGTGCCGCTAAGATAATAGGTGGATTAACTGAAATGAACTTTGTGAAGAATTTTTGTATCGTGCTTTTACTTCTCCTCTTTAGCGCTAGGGTTTCAACCTTTGCACAACGTCACTTACCTACTTTGGAGAATTACAATCACGTTCAAAGTACAGTTTCGAAAGCATCCCCATCTACCCAAAATATTTTAATTCAATTTTGCTCTCACCATCTGAAGGTCAACTCCATTCGGTTGAGCGATGAATCCAATCATCTGAATAACATTTCCTGCCCGACGTTTGCGAATTTTTCAAATTCCATAATGGTGTCGAATTCTTGGTCTTCCGCCGAAATGATACCACCCAGTGTTGTTACACTTATTCCCACTCCTCCGCCCTCCAGTTAAGCCGTTTTTCGATTTTATAAAACGTCAATCAGCTTAACTTAATATAGGAAGGTTTAACCCGTGAAAGAAATCAATAGTCCATCAGCACCCAGTAAAGGCGCGTCCATCGTCAATTTAGCGATGCGAAAACCCATCAGCGTAATGGTGGTGGTAACCAGTCTCATTTTGTTTTCAGTATTAGCAGTCATTAAAATGCCCAGGGATATTTTGCCCGATTTATCACTACCCGTAATTTACGTGGCACAACCCTATGGAGGCCTTGATCCATCCCAAATGGAAAGTTACCTTTCCTATTATTACGAATACCACTTCCTTTATATTTCTGGAATTGAGCATATTGAATCGAAAAACATTCAAGGTACATCCCTCATTAAATTAAAATTTCATCCAGGAACGGATATGGCTCAAGCAATGGGCGAAACAGTTGCAGAAGTAAATCGCTCACGCGCTTTTATGCCACCCGGAACGGTGCCCCCCTTTGTAGTCCGCTTTGATGCCGGAAGCTCACCTGTGGGTAAACTCGTTTTTACCAGTGAAAAAAGAACACTCGGCGAACTTCAAAACTACGCTCTGAATAACGTACGTCCTATTTTCGCCACCCTTCAAGGAGTTTCTGCGCCCCCGCCTTTCGGCGCCAGTGCTCGAACCATTGTCATTGAAGTCGATCCAAGAAAACTAGCAGCTCTGGACCTATCGGCTGATCAAGTTACCAACGCATTGCTTGACTCAAATCAAATCATTCCATCCGGTAATATTCATGACGGAACCCAATATCCCATCGTTCCTGTAAATGGGGTCGTGAGCGATATTAACGAAATCTTAAAAACTCCTCTTCGACCTGGGAAAAACAATCCAGTATTTTTAGGCGATTTCGCCACGGTAAAAGACGCGTCCGATCTTCCAACCGGTTACGCGCTCGTGAATGGGAAGCGTACGGTGTATATTCCCGTAACGAAGCGCTCAGATGCTTCCACCCTTGCGGTAGTAGATCTAGTCAAAGAAAATCTTCCCCGCTTTCAGGCAGCCTTGCCCGACGATATTAAAGTAAGCTACGAATTCGACCAATCCGGCTACGTCAGACGCTCGATCGCTTCATTAGTGATGGAAGCACTGCTGGGTGCAATTTTGACGGGTTTTATGGTGTTACTCTTTTTGCGTGATTTTCAAAGTGTCTTTATTGTGGTGTTGAATATTCCCATCGCCCTACTTAGCTCTTTGGTTGCGCTATGGATTTTTAACCAGACAGTGAACATCATGACCTTGGGCGGACTTGCGCTCGCGGTGGGAATTCTCGTTGATGAAACTACGGTCACGATCGAAAATATTTTTTCGCATCTTGCGCGCGGATCAACGGTAAATCGAGCAGTTTTAGATGGAACGAATGAAATTTTGAAACCTGCCCTTCTCACACTTTTGTGCGTACTGTCGGTATTTCTTCCTTCTTTCTTTATGGAAGGCGTCACCCGTGCTCTCTTTGTGCCACTAACCTTAAGTGTAGGATTCTCCATGATCAGCTCCTTTATTCTTTCAAGAACACTCGTGCCGGTACTTTGTTCTTGGATGTTAAAAACCTATCACCACGAAGATGAGACTTCCTTTTTTAATCGTTTAAAAGGCAAATACGAGTTAGCGGTTCAAGCTTTGAACCATCATCGTAAAACCATTGTCCTGAGTTATTTTCTCATCGCCTTTGCGATCACTGGCTATTGTTTTGTCAAAATCGGTGCTGAAATTTTCCCTCAAGCCGATGCCGGTCAGTTCCAATTGAGACTTCGAGGCCCTACTGGAACATCGATTAATAATACTGAAGCTTACACATTAAAATTAATTGATTTTACTAAACAAATCGTGGGTGCTGCCAATGTAGAAAGCACAGTAGCGTTTGTGGGTACACAACCTTCAAACTACGCAGTGAACAATATCCACTTGTGGACTTCTGGATCACAAGAGGCAGTTCTTGAGGTTGCGCTCTTAGAGGGTACTTCCATTAAAATGCCAGAACTAAAAGAGCGTTTGAGAGAAAAGGTGCGCACAGAGATGCCCGAAGTGACCATTTCCTTTGAGCCTTCCAATCTGGTCGATCGCGCGATGAGTGATGGCTCGACGACTCCGATTGAAATCGCGGTTACCGGGAAAGATCTTCAAAAAGACGCAGAATTGGCAGAAAAACTGAAGACTGCAATCAGCACTCTTCCTTACCTCCGCGATATCCAGCTCGGTCAGAGATTGGATTTTCCTACCATCTCGGTCAATGTGGATCGTACAAAAGCTGGCTATCAAGGAATCACTGTCCATCAGGTGGGCAGCGCATTGGTTCCAGCCACTTCTTCAAGTCGCTTTATCGCGCAAAATTATTGGTCTGATCCTAAGAGCGGGATTAATTATCAAGTGCAAGTACAAGTTCCTCAGAACTTTATGACGTCGGTACATGATATTGAAGAATTACCGATGCCAGGTTTCAACGGTAATGCAGTAAAACTTCGTGAAGTGGCAAAAGTAACCAAAGGCGTGAGCGTTGGCGAATATGATCGCTACAACATGCAAAGAATGATCACCATTACCGCCAATCTCCATGGTATGGATTTGGCGCATGCAGTTCATGATATCAATAAAATTGTCAAAAATAATACACTAGAAAAACCACGCGGAGTGGAGGTTTATTCACGGGGACAAATGGAATCCTATGCGGAAATGTTTAGGGGACTCACTTCAGGATTAGGAATTGCGATTGTCATCATCTTTCTTTTACTCGCCGCAAACTTCGAGTCCATTCCTCTTTCTTTGAATGTGCTCGCTACAGTACCTGCCGTACTTGCTGGTTCACTTACCTTTTTGATGTTGACTGGCTCTACCCTCAACATTGAATCATTTATGGGAATGATTATGGCGATTGGAGTATCAGTTGCAAATTCAATTTTGATCGTCACCTTTTCAGAGCGACTGCGACTCGTAAATCTAGATTCAACTCGATCTGCGATAGAGGGAGCAAAGAGCAGACTTCGTCCCATTATGATGACCAGTTTGGCGATGCTCGCCGGAATGCTTCCTATGTCTTTAGGATTGGGCGAGGGCGGGGAGCAAACGGCACCTTTAGGGCGGGCAGTAATGGGCGGACTATTTGCTTCAACCTTCACCACCCTATTCATCGTTCCACTGGTGTTCTCCTGGATGCATGAAAAAAGAAGTGTCACTTCAAATTCCCTTGATCCAGATGATCCCGCTTTTGATAAGAGTGCTGGGCACATTGTTTAATAAATGCGGAAATTTCGCTATAAAAACAGCAAAATGATCCCACTTTATTTTTAACTTGACACATAACGCCATTTTATTTAATTACCAATAATAAGGGCGTTAGCTTAGAGTTTTATCAAAAGGGGAATCTATGAATTCGTTACTCGATTGTAAATTGGTCGGAACTTTATTTGTCATTACACTATTATCCGGCTGCGCAAGCGTTCAAGAAGTGAGTACAGCCAAAAAGGAGGGATTAGGAAAAACCTATCCCATCAGTACTGACACTTGCGGAAAAGTAGTTAAAAAAGTACTCGGATCAGTTCATGCAAAAATAGATGACGCTCGCTCCACCAAAACTTCAATCTTTGCATCCAGCAAAGAAAGCATCTTAAGCATGGGTACCGTTTATGGTGTTTGGTGTGATGAGACCGTTAAAAACAATACAAAGATTACGATCCTCTCTGAACGAAAAGCTCGTTTCCAAGCGACTACTGACATGACGGAAGAAAAATTTCATGAAGAAGTCGCCAATGAATTGAAAACATTCAAACTACACGAAAGAATGTAAACTGCTAAGCTAAGGCAGGATAATCGCTATAACCCAACGCACCTTCGGCGTAAATAGTTTGAAAATTAGTGTCATTGAGTGGCGCTTTTTCAGCAAAACGACGAGGGAGATCGGGATTAGAGATGAATGGTACTCCAAAAGAAACGGCATCTGCATTGCCCGAATCAATAATTTTTTCGGCCGAATCCTGAGTGAATTTTTCATTCGCAATATAAACGCCACCAAAGTGCTTCTTCAATTCTGGTCCAATGCTATCATCACCTTGATACTCACGCGCGAAAATGAATGCAATTTTTCGCTTACCTAATTCGCGTGCGACATAACTAAAGGTCTCTTTTGGATGAGAATCTTTCATGTCATGGGCATCTCCACGAGGCGAAAGATGAACACCGACTCGATCCGATCCCCATACTGAAATCACCGCGTCGGCAACTTCAAGTAATAACCGCGCCCTATTCTCAATCGAACCGCCGTACTGATCCGTTCTGTGATTCGTGCCATCTTGTAAAAACTGATCTAATAAATATCCATTTGCACCATGAATTTCGACGCCATCAAACCCAGCTTTCTTAGCATTTTCTGCGCCTTTTTTATAAGCAGCAATGATCCCCGGAATTTCGCTCGTTTCTAGAGCTCTCGGGGTGACATAATTTTTCTCAGGACGTACCAGGCTCACCGTTCCCGCAGGTTGAATGGCAGAAGGAGCAACTGGCAACTCTCCATTGAGAAATTTCGGGTCAGAAATTCGACCTACGTGCCAAAGCTGAAGAACAATGCGGCCACCTAAATCATGAACTGCTTTCGTAATTTTATGCCAGCCATTCGTTTGTTCCTCTGACCAAATTCCAGGAGTATTTGCATAACCGACTCCCATCGGGCACACCGACGTCGCTTCGGTGAGGATCAGTCCCGCACTTACTCGTTGTGCATAATATTTTAACATCACCTCATTGGGAATGCGCCCCTCTCCGTTTGCACGGGCCCGTGTTAAAGGAGCCATAATAATCCGGTTAGGTAAATGAAGTGCACCGACTTGAAGTGATTGAAAAAGTTTAGACATTGTTCCATCCATTAAAAAGCAATATTGAAATTAAAAGGTATTTTCCACTATTACCATAGATAACCTCAAGAGAGTAAGGTTTTTAAAGGAGGACCTCAAACTTAAATGCTAGGACAACAGGGCCCTTATGATATCTGTTCCTTTTTATTACTGGGCGACCCTAGCGTCAGCCCCGGACTTTCAACTATCACGTTCACCTTATGTTCGCCCATCACTTCTAATGCTTCAGTCAAGGCCTTTTCCGCTTTGTGACTTTCAAATCTATTGATCAAACTATACGCACACGGCACCACAAATAGAGTCAGGAAAGTCGAAAGGATTACACCACCGATGACGGCGATTGCCATGGGCCTAATCAATTCCGCACCCGAGCCTAGGGCGAATGCACTCGGCACTGCACCGGCAATGGTGGCAATGGAGGTCATCAAGATGGGTCGAAGACGAATTGGACATGCCAATAGCAATGCAGCGTTCACTTCATTTCCCTCTCTTCTTTTTACGTTGGTAAATTCGACGAGTAAAATTGAATTCTTTTTCACGATGCCCATCAACAGTAAAATTCCGATCAAACTATAGATATTGAGTGATGTGCTCGTCAATTTCATCGCCAGCAAGGCGCCGGTTAAACTAAAAGGGAGCGCGAGGAGAATCACCACCGGATGCAGAAAACTATTAAATTGGCTTGCAAGTACCATGTATGCAACTAGGATTCCTAGGATCAATGCCACAAGAAGACTATGAAAGGAATCCCGGAACGCCTCAGTGTTCCCGATAAACGTAATATGATACGCTTCTGGTAATATTTCCTTTTCCAATTTCTTAATATAGTCGATCACATCTGATTGTGATTTTCCCGTAGCGAAATTTCCGAAAACACTAATTCCTCGTTCCCGATTGTAACGAGTAACGGTAAGCAATGTTGACCCACTTTCCTCGGTCACTAAATCACTGAGAGGGCGTACTTCACCATAAAGATTACGTACTAGGATTTTGCTAATATCTACTTCATCTTGGTTTTGACCTGGAATGAGTTTAATCTGAATATCATCGCGATGCCCTGAAGCATCAGTGTACTTATTAGGAAGTAATTTTAACCCGCCCACCATTGCAGCAACAGTATTGGAAATGCTCGCCACTGGAAACCCACGTAACGATGTATTTCCCCGCTTGGGAATAATTTCAATCTCGGGCATGTTTGGATTGTAATCGGTATCCACATCAGCCATGAGCCCCGAGTCCTTCAGTTTTGATCGAATCAAGAGTGAAAGCCTTGCTAATTCGTTCCAATCAGGCCCCTGGACTTCAAATTCAATAGGATACCCGCGCTGCGCACTAAAACCAGTCAATGAAAGGTCTAAAATTGAAACCCTCTCTACTCCTGGAATCCGACTGAGTTCTTGACGAGTTAAGTTCATAAAATCCAGTTGTGTTGGCCGATGAGTGAACGGTGACATGATAGGACGATCTGACGGTGCTTTGAGAGTGAGAAACGTGATGCCCTGATTGACGAGACCGCCACCAAAACCGCCCACCGCAATGTAATAGGCATCCACTTCTTTTCGGGCTGCATAGAATTTCTCTGCTGATTTAAAGACACTGTCTGTGAATTTTAATGAGGAGCCCATCTTAGTATACAAAGTCACCATAAACCGACTCTGATCTTGCGACGGAATGAATTCACTCCGTAACGTTCGTGCGATCAACAATGAAGCTAAAAACAAACAACTAGAACCCAATAGCACCGGCCAACGGTGTGCAAGTACAAACGCTAATGAACGTTCGTAAATCCGGGCAGTCTTCTGCATCAGTACATTTACCGCGCGGGTCAATTTATTTTCTCGCCCCACATTTAAAAATTGAGCACACCTCATCGGAGCAAGTGTCAACGCCTCCAGAAGAGAAAGTAAAACCGCTATAGATAATGCAATCCCAAACTGAAAGAAGAACTTACCGATAATGCCGTTCATAAATACTACAGGGACGAAAATCGCTAAAATTGCAATCGATGCGGCTACCGCTGGCGGAGTGATTTCCCTTGCGCCTTTAATCGCTGCTTCTACCTGTGTTTGTTTGAGTTCGCGATGACGCGTAATATTCTCAAGCATCATGATCGCATCATCCACCACAATACCAATGGAAAGCGAGAGCGCCATCATCGTAAATGTATTAATGGTGAATCCAAACGCATGCATAAAAATAAAGGAACCAATCAATGAAACAGGAATCGCAATGATTACATTAAAAGCCGAACTCACACTTCCCAAAAACAAATAACAAACGATTGAAGTGAGGAGAACCGAAAGACTGAGGGTGCGCAATAACTCACGAATAGCGTCGCGGATAAACTCAGTCGCATCGGTAACAATTCCAAGTTTCATTCCCTTAGGCAGAATTTCTGCAAGACTCTTCAATTTTGCGCGGACCGCATCTGAAATAGCTACAGCATTGGTACCATGCTGCTTAATTACACCCAGTCCAATCGTCGGCGCTTGACCTTGATAGCGGGAAATTCTACGGACTTCGTCTGTTCCTTCTTCACAACTGGCTACGTCTGCAATCCGAATCACTCTATAAACTGGTAAGTTTCCACCCCGAACAGGAATAGCTAACTCCGAACACTCTTTTGCATTTGAAAATTCTGAATGGACTCGAACATAGGATTCTTTGTCGCCCATATCCTGGTACCCAGCCGGTGAAAGTTGGTGCTCTAATGTAACTGCATCGATGACATCTTGGGCCGTAATTTCATGTTGAGTGAGTTTGGTATTATCGAGCCATATTCGCATTTGCGGATCCACATACCCACCAAAAAAAACGTCTCCGACGCCACTCACCGTGGTAATGGTGTCTTTCAAATGATCGCGAACAAAGAGCCCTAAATCACGAAGAGTGATATTCTGATCACCATATGCCGCAATCCATAAAATGGGTTGATCTGCAGGATTAGTCTTCGTAATTACAGGTGGATCGATCGTTTGGGGAAGAGTTTTCTGTGCTTGCGCTAATCTGGTTTGAACTTGTTCTAACGCAGCATTGATATCTTGATTTAGTCCAAACTGTACCGTGATCTGAGTCAACCCTTCTTGTGAAACGGATTGAACTCGCTGAATCCCATCGACACTCATCACGGCGTCCTCAACAATATCGGTCACTGCAGATTCCATTACATCTGGAGAGGCTCCCGTCCATGTAATCGTAACTGTGATTACTGGGAAATCCACGTCAGGAAGCTGACTAATACCCATCAGGCTGTACGAAATTGCCCCGAACACGAGTAAAGCGAACATGAGCATCCATGCAAATACTGGTCTTTTGATGGATAAATCAGATAAAATCACAGAGTTTCCGCCTTTAAAGACTTGAACTGCAAGAGACGAGCCTCTGCGATGGTATAAAGTTTGCTCCAATGATAAGTGGGCAAGAGTGTAAATAAAATGTTTGCGCTCACCGCCAGGAGTTTATTTATGGAAACAAGGAAATATATAGACTGTCGAGATCAACCGGCGTCAAAATGCACATTAAAAATCTCAGGAACAGAAGACGAAGTCATCAAAGCTGCAACAGCACATATCGTTTCAGCTCATGAGCAAAAAGACACACCAGAACTGAGGAATAACATTCGACTCGCACTCAAACCGGAGTGGCCGGATCGCCCGAATCCAATTTTCGACACTGAGCCGATGGTCTAATCGGCCATGAGAGTATTTCCACTCACCTACCACCACCACCAACCATAGGGAACCCATTCCCAATTTGCTGGATAAACCATGAAGTCATGAATAGGAAAATCCGGGTAATCAGGATCGGTCATAAATGCTGCATTATTAATCGGCCCCTGATCTTGCCGATCAAAACGCGTTACCTGTTCCTCGAACTTGTGGGGGGTATAATGTATTTTCCATGAGAAGGAGAATGATTCCAGATCCTCATTAGACTTAATCTTTGGTGGGAGTGGAAATAGTAATTCAATGATCTGTTTTTGATTTGGTTGGAGAGAAATCAAGGGCTTTTTATCAGGATTACCAAAAATACGACTTGGGTAAATTTTCTCACCGCCTGCGGTTAAAATTATGGATTGCTCTTTCGGATCAAAATATTCCAATTTCTGATTCCGTCTCACACCAGGATCCTTGCCACTCACCGTCTTTCTTGCAAAATACAGTCGAATTCTGAGTTCAGGGGTTTTTTGCTCATTCTTGGAAATGCCGAGCGAGACAATCTTCATTTTTAATTGAGAACTCTCAGGCGGAATCAAATAAACTACACCCACATGGGTCTTAATGTCAGCTTTGGCGCCTTCGCCTGCAACTTCCGCTGTATAGAAGGAGTGGCTGCACCCCTGAACTGCCCCAAGAACAAAAATTGTCATCAGCCTAAAACACCTCATGGCAGTAGTTTTCATGGATTTACGCTATCACAATGTGAGTACAATGAAAACGGTTGAAGCAAACTCTTCATACAGCAATAACGTGTTCCCCACACCTTATTTTAAATAAATTGAGTTGAAAAATAAATAAGGTTCGTCTATAGTCGGATGCCAAGGAGTACTCAATTTTATGATGACCAAAGCTTTAATTGTATTGTCTGTTCTCGTTTCTTCAATGAATGCCTTCGCAGGACCTAACTGTTTTAAAGATGTAAAAGATTACTATACTGCATCAGATGCAGGAAAAGCATGCAACAATGTTGACGATGTGTGCTTCAACTCTTTAAGGGCGGAGAATGGCCCCATGGTGAGTGCGCAAAACTGTAAAGCTGTTTCTGTTTCTTGCATGAGAGAAATTGCGAAATACTCTGTAACGATAATGGCTGCTGCTCAGAGCTGTGCGCAAATTGATGAAGATTGTTATAATTTTATGCGCGATAAGTTCAACGGCCCGGTACAAACCGCGCAAGCATGTAGCTTAAACTAAGTATAGAATTGTTACTGATGATCAAATTAAAATATAATGGCATTTTATGCTCAATTCTTTGCCTTTTGTATGGGACTTTGTCCTGGGCGCTGGTCACGGGAGATGCTTTACCTGGATTTTCCGCCAAGAATCAAGATGGGAAGATCATTACTTCTGCAGATGTTCAAGGTAAACCAGTTCTTTTCTACTTTTATCCTAAAGATGAGACACCTGGCTGCACCAAAGAGGCCTGTTCATTCCGAGATGCGTTTTCCAAATTCAAAGAAAAAGGGATTTTAGTTTACGGCGTCTCCTCCCAAGACTTAAAAAGTCACAAAGAATTTGCAAACAAATACCATCTGCCTTTCGACCTACTAGATGACTCATCAGGTACTCTGGTTAAGCTTTTCGGAATTGATAAGATGCCCATCATTGGTCTTTATAAAAGACAAAGTGTGTTGGTAAGTTCAGAGGGAAAAGTATTAAAGGTTTATAAAGATGTCGAGCCTAAGACTCACGCTGCGCAGGTGCTCACAGACTTGGAAGCCTTAAACAAGGCTCATTAACTCTTGCCATGACTGCCTTATAACAATACCTGCGTCGCGAGCGAAATCGCTCCAGGAATGTAATTATAGAGCATCCCACAAGACACGTGCCGAGACAGGGAATACTGAAACGCAAAATGTGGCTGATAAACTGTGCCCGACGAATAGTACTGGACCTCTCGAAGCGCAGCAGTGAGAAGAAGTTTATTCACATGGAGTGTTGCGGTGAAAATATGAATAGGAGTAAGAGCCGGACCTCCGAAACTTTGAAGTCGATTGTATTCAAGTTCCAGTAATGAAATTCTGACTGAAAAAACATACGAAGCAAAGGTAATGGTCGGTAGGTAGTTTGAAACCTGCTCACGGGTAAACCCTCCACCCAAAGTAAATCTCTTCCAATTCATCACCAGTCCGGGACCACCGCCCCACGTGTCGGTTATTTTGTTGTGGCGAAGAGAAACTCCTAAAACAAATTGCGGTCCGTTCTTTATGTCTAGTACAGACCATGAGGTCCCTAAGTTAAGATTCGGATAGGAACTTTTAGCCGTTTCAGTTGGTTCAAAACTAGTGACTAATGGACCTTCACTCACACGCCCTACCACGTCGTTTCCGTAAAATATATTTTGTCCACTCGTTGAAATTCCAGTTCCAAACTTATGAAATCCTTTCACGATAGAAAAAGTGGGAGACCAATCACCTAGATTTCCTAACAAAAAGCTTCCAATTACTTCTATACCATAGGATGAGGGTTCGGTAGGAAGGGCCGCGGGAGTGACATTAAATCCTTCGCTGAAAGTAGAACTCGCGCTGGCGGGCTTCACTCCGCCGGCACCGCCACTCCCACAAGTCGCATTATACCGATCAGGAAATTCACGTTTAATATAATCGCAATTGCTTTCGGCAAGAGCCAGGGAAGCCCAGAAAAAAAAGCAACTCAGTGATAAAATGTGTTTCACTTGCTAATTAGGTCTCTTTTTTATTCAAATTGGCGATTAATTGCTTCAAAAATTCGTCTGCAAATAAAATAATGGGGGCGTAAGGATGCGCTTCCTCTTCCGCAGGTTTTTGACATGGGCGCGCAGCGAGGAATTTTGTAATTCCAAAACAAATTCCCAAGAAGATAAGACCAAAGGTAAAAAGGCCTAAGCCACCGAGCACCATTCCACCAAAATGGATCTCCTCATGGCGCTCGAACTGATGACCCAGTTCGACAAAAATCATCGTAACGGCCGCGACAAAGAACGCAAAAAATGAAATGAATCCCACTGCAAGTATTCCAGTTTTTAATGCGATCCCTTTTGCATTTTCGGCTGTTTTTTTTACGAACTGTTTCCCCATATAAACAGAAAAGCCAGTTTGGATAACAGGCAGCAATACTTTTAACCAATCGAGATTACGCTCTTTCATTTTCGCTTCACCAATAGTCCAATCACCAATCCAACCAGCAGTGCAGCGCCCACAGACTCGAATGGATGCTTCTTAATTAATTTCGCTGCTTCCGCTGCAACAGTTGCTGCAGTCTCTTTAATTTGGTCCGGGTCGATACTAAAACCACTCTTGTCGTTCGTTTCATTGTTTTCCATGGTGATTTCATCCTATGGTAGTTCCTTAAGGTAAGCTATAATTTACTGATGTTTGAAACACTTCGATCGCGTGTTAAGGAAATTTATCAGCAATACGAGCGCTGGATACCTATAGCAGGCTTCGTGCTGGGCTTCCTTTTTGACGCGACTTTATTGCGCCGAATTGATGAACCGAAAGTCATCGTCCAACAAGCCATATATCTGCTCCTATCTTGCTGCCTCATTACGGTCGATTTATTCGAATTTGTGAGAGAAATTCACCCGCCTTTGATTCTTAATAAAATCTGGAAATATCGGGAATTCCTACTTCATTTCATGCTGGGCACCCTCCTTAATAGTTATACTATCTTCTATTTTAAAAGTGCCTCTGGGCTCACCTCTTATATTTTCATTTTCATTTTAATTGCTTCACTCACCCTTTCTGAATTTAAGCGCTTTGGTAATTCCCAGCATCAAGTGCATATGGGACTTTGGAGCCTCTGCTTAATTTCCTACCTTCAGGCACTCGTGCCCATCCTATTTGGCGCGATGGGTATTTTACCATTCTTGGCATCATGCTCTTCCTCCATTTTTATTTTTTGGTGTTATTACCGCCTGATTAAACCGAAATTGGTCTCAAAACCGGAACTCTTAAAAACTCATGTGGTTTATCCTTTTGCGGCCATTCAGGGCATTTTTGCCCTTCTTTATTTTGCAAATGCAATTCCACCCGTTCCACTTTCTGTTTCTTACATGGGGATTTACCATCAAGCCGAAAAAAAGGATGGGCAGTATCTTTTAAGCTATCAGCATTCGTGGTTTAAGTTTTGGCAGCATGGAGATGAAACCTTCGAAGCACGCCCAGGTGATACCGTGATCGCCTTTATCCAAGTTTTCTCACCATCCGGGTTTAAAGATCAATTGCAAATACGATGGCTACTCCATGATCCCAAAAGTGGGTGGCAAGCCCAAGACGCCATTCCACTCACCGTTTCTGGTGGTAGAGACGAGGGCTATCGAGCACTGATTCAAAAAAATAATTACCAGCCTGGCAAATGGCGTGTTCAGGTTGAAACCAAGGACAACCGAGAGGTGGGACGTATCGGATTTACCATCGTTCCAGATCTGGATACAGGCGACCGGTCCTTCAATACCGAAGTACGTTAGTCTGGCTTTACGAAGTAGGTCACTCGTAAATACTTCCCGTTGCGGCATAAAGCAGGCTCTGCTACGGTCGCGATACTGGGGAGATCAAAAAACATGATGAATAGAACTTTTTCGTACTCGCTTCTTCTGATGCTGTTCGCAATTACCTCAAACGCCCAGCAGGCAAAATTTCCTGAAGCCGATTGGGAAGTGGCAACGCCTGAGTCCACTCAGGTAAATTCTGAAAAATTAAAAGCATGGGTCGATTATACCTTCACAGACTTAAAGAAACGAAAAACGGACGCCTTAATTCTCGTGCACCAGGGCAAAGTAATATTTGAGAAATACAATTATGGATATTCTCAAAACATGCGCCACATTTCTTGGTCGGTGGCAAAAAGCTTCACCTCAATCATTTTTGGTATTGCAGAATCAGAAGGAATCATCAATAGAAATTCAAAAATGGCTGATTTTTACCCTTACCCTACATCGAGCAGTGAAGAAAAAGTGAAACGCGACCAAGTAACGATGAGTAGCCTCGTGACCATGTCTTCTGGGATTGATTGGAAAGAAGATTACGGCACCGCATCTCCTCTCAATTCAGATGTCACTCAGATGCTCTACATGGATGGCCATCGTGACCAAGCCGCTTATACCGCTTCAAGACCCATGAAAGCAACTCCTGGAGATGAATTTCTTTATTCGACCGGTGACATCAATGTGCTCATGGGAGCGCTCAAAGCTAAAATGCCGGAAGCAACTTACAATCAGTACCCATGGGAAAAGCTTTTTAATAAAATTGGAATGAAAAATGTGGTTTGGGAGCAAGATAATTCGGGTACCTTTTTAGGTGGCTCAAATATTTACGCTACCGCCCGCGATTACGCCCGTTTTGGATATCTCCTTCTAAACAATGGCGTCTGGAAAAACGAACAAGTCATTCCAACTGATTGGATGAACTTCATCAAAAAACTAAGTCCAGGTTTAGAAACAGGCACCCAGCTGCCGTCGGAACCTGCATCCTATAGTGCAGGTTTTTGGCTCAATCTTCCTGTTCCCCATTGGAAAATTCCGTCGCCTTACCCGAGTGCACCTCTCGATACCTTTTTAGCAATTGGACACTGTGGGCAAACCATTATCGTAGTTCCATCTAAAGACTTAGTCATTGTAAGGCTTGCTCATGATCCTGACGATGAGGGCATTGATAAAGAGGTTTATGTGAAACTACTTTTAGATAGTTTCAAAGCGACGCAACCAGCGCCTCGCTTTGAACCAGTGAAAGTAAATACTGCAAGCGTTGTTCAAACTCCCGATCCGATCACCATCGATCCACCTACTCCGCCGCAAAAGAAGACCTCAATCATTCACTTTACTCGATTGATTGCTTCAGTTCGTGCAAAAGAGTTTTGTTCCTGTCATTTTATCGTTGGGCAAAGTGTAGACTTCTGCACTAAAGAAGCACTTCATGGCTTTCCCTTGGTGCATATGAGTGTCGATGAAGAGAATAAAAAAGTAAGCTTTGGAATCCTGCCCGCAGTGGAAGCAGAAATGACTTCAACGCAATTTGGTTGTTCGTTCTAGCTCGTTGAAATACCAGCGCACAATTCCACGGAGTGAGGTTCCTTGCTCCCTAACCCAGTCGCGCTGAATTTCACAAGCCAAAGCAAGTGCGGTAATGGGCTTTGCGCCTGCCTGAAACATGCGCGTGAGAGCCGTTTGATGACTTTCGTTCGTCACCCCCCCAATGGCATCGGTCACGACATAAACTTCATAACCATCTTTCAGTGCATCCAAAGTAGGATAGGTGACACACACTTCAGTCCATAGTCCCGACATGATGATCTTTTTACGTCCAGTTCTCTTGACGGCCTCAAAAAACTCTTCATCTTCCCAAGCATTCAAAGTAGTTCGGTCTATCTCTTTTACCAAATGAAGGGCTTCTCTCAGTTCGATCGCGGTAGACTGATTCACTCCCATCGTCACTCCCACCGTACTGAGCACAGCGGGAATTGAAAATTCACACGTAATTTTTGCTAGCGTAATGGCATTCAACATCAGTTCATCTCTGCTTCGCGAAGTAACGCCCTCGAATTGTTCTGGCTGATAATCAATAAATAGAAATACTGAATTTTGTGGTGTGATTAAGTGATCAGTCCCTTGATTCCGGATTTTTGTTTGTTGTGACATAAAAACTCCTTTTTCCCTATTCTAGCGACTGGAAATTGTGATGAATTAAACTGCTGTTAAGTTTTTCAATTCATGGGAACTACTCATTCCTTTCTTTTCCAATCACCATTCTGCACAAAATCACACTTAAGGCCCAGCAAGTCATTGTTATAGCGAAGTTAATTCGTCTCTGGCTTGGGTCCTATTTATTAAACAAAATCAGTTGAGTGGCACAAGCGTCCGTGCTACCCTCATCGCCATGACAACGCAAATCATCGCCCTTCTCTGTCTGTTCAGTTTGACCTCCGCCGCACAGGCTGAATTACTTTTCAGTTCTAAACAGGGAGAAGTGAAGATCACGCGCACTGAGAACCCCGTATCCCATTTTAAACATTATGTGGGCACTTATATCCCCACATCCATATCCATGAATAGCCTTTCAGCGGTTCCTGTGGTTATGTTTCTGCACGGAGGCTCAGCACTGAACCGTAACGACGTTCCTGGTCTTCAGATTGAAAACGGCGAATTCACCCACTGCATCGCTGAGCGTGACCCTCATTGCTCCATTGAATATGGCAAAAATCAAATTGAAATGTACATATACAAAAATGAGGACTTAGACGGGATTAAAGCCATTGCTGAAAAAAACCAATTTATTGCCATTTTACCGGGGAGCAACATTGGCTGGACGAATGAATCAGTGCCCCTTTTCAAAGAATTAAAACAAAAAGCCATTTCAGAACTCAATGTGAACCCCGAACTTTTCATCTTAGCCGGGCATAGCATGGGTGCCATGGGAACAATCCGGACCTCAGGAAACCTCATTGCAGACTTTAAGGCATTTCTTGCTTTTTCAGGCACATTAAACGCTGACGAAATGAGCGAGGCCTATGTAACTTCGCTCCTCGGCACACCTCTTTATATTATTAACGAAGAAGAAATTCTGTACCAAAGCTTCCTGACCCAATCGGCAATATTGAAAGAATACAGTGATCTACTTTCTGAGAAATACAACATTCCCTCTCATCTTAAAATCATGTTTGCTCATGGAAATCATAATACGGTTATGAACGAAATCGGTGACGTCCTTAAATCAGCGATCAAAAATGCAACCCACGCTCAATTGGACCAAAAGTATATCGATTCCCTTCGATTGAGCAAAAACGTGTATCGACCCACACGCTCTCACTGGATTGGAAACGCAACCTGCGGAAAGTTTTTGGGCACCGAAAAAAACTTTAATATTTTTAATCCTAGCAAATATTTATACGTTAAGATTCAAGCTGAATCAGAGGGCCTAATGCATGAGGGAACGGCAGAAATAGCCGACACCTACGAACCAAGACTAGCCAAGATAGAAAACATGACTTTTAAAGGTGGCCTCAATTTTGAATTTGTTAAAAATATTCCAAAATCTTTAGACCGTATGGTCGCATCGAATGGCCCTTATGTGTGCTCACTCCTTGTTTTCGATCAAAGTTCCGCTGCTTTTAATTCCTCCGATGGTTTTATCTTTGCGGCTGGGCAAACCATCTCTGAAGCTCAAAAAAACGTTCTTAAGAACTACGAGACTATCCATCAGCAGGCGAACTGAGATCAACACTAATACACGACTAAAAGCAGACAAGGGAATCATACTTGATGATCCCCTTGTCTGCTTTTGGTCGATTTGCTGTCTCCGAGCTTATCACTAATGAGATTGGCTGTTCGCAGGAGTGACTTGTGCAATCGTTTTTGATTTTTGAGAATTCTTACTCTTTTTTGCTAAGGCTCTTCTGTTCTTATGGTTTTTCATTGCAGCTTTTGGAGCTGGTTTTTGTTTCGATTTTTTTTGTTTCTTCACTGTTTTTGATACAGATTTTACAGCCTGACTTTGTGTCACCACAGGACTATTGCTACTTGCTGCCTGTATAGTAGTTTCTGCCACTGCAACAGTGCTTAAACTAAACATTCCTAACATCATCATTTTAATCAAAGTATTCATAAATCATTTCTCCTGAGCGTTTATTTGTTTCAAGGTTCTTCCACTCATAGATAAAGCAAGGAGAAGGCCAAAGTGAAAAAGAGTGTCTATTCATAGATTTAGCCAGGCGCTTAACAGCAGACTGTTGCAAATGTGAGCAAAAAGGTGCCGCAATCTGCAATCAGCTCCTTGATTCATGATTTTGATTGATATGAACACTTGAATTTTGAAAGACTGGAGCTGCACGTTGTGAATCCAACTGACACGGAAGTACTACTGTAAACACCGATCCCTCACCCACCCGACTATCTACACGAATCGATCCCCCATGTGCAGTAATGATGTTTCGGCATATGTAGAGACCTAAACCCAATCCTGAGTACTGACGGCCACTCACTCCTCGTTCAAAACGCTGGAAGAGCCTTGATTGCTGAGATGGCTCTATGCCAATTCCATGGTCGCGTACCATGAGAGTGGCAAAATTATTTGATTGTGAAAGAATAATCTCTATAGGGTGATGGTGTCCAAATTTAATCGCATTAGATAATAGATTGGTAATGACTTCATCTATCCGAGATCGATCCCAGTTTCCTTTGATTACTTCGTCATCATGAATAGTAAGGCTACAATGAGCTTCTAGAAGATTGAATTCAAATCGTGAAACCACTTCTCGAACAATCGATCTTAAATCAAGTTCCTCTAAATGGAGGAACATCTGACCTCGCTCTAGCCGACTGACATTCAATAACTCATTACTGAGGAACTTTAGGCGTTCAGCTTGCGACCATGTAATTTCCAAGAGATGCCGCAGCTTCTCAGGAGAATGCTTGTTTGGATTGCGTCGCAACAACTGTAGAGATAAGGAGAGTGAGGTCATCGGTGTATGAAGCTCGTGAGCCGCGAGATCCAGAAACTCATTACGAACTCGAACCGCATTTTCAGCCTCCTGTTTGGCTTTATGTTCATCTGCGAGTAAATTCTCGCGTTCCCTAAAAATACCGGCAACCACCATGCCCGTGGTTTGTAGAGTGGCCACAAAGAGGAGAAGTGAAAATTCATTGACGACACTTCGCGCAGGCGATGCAAATGGCCCTAACCCCATTGCGGTTTCAGAGATCGCCACTGTCGCCAACACAAGTGTGGTCACCGTCACCCCACGTTGTCCTAAGCGAATCGCAATCCAGAGAATAAATGGAAAAAAGAAATATAAAGCAGCGGTTCCTCTAAATGTTGTGAAAAATAGAGTGATGCAAAGCAAAGAAACTGCTAAAGCGACCCAGGTTTTAGGCCGAAGTTGAATGTGAAATTGATTATGGGTTGGAACTGCGGCACTGCTGAAGACTAAAATCAATGGTGCAACCATCAAAACACCCAGTGAATCACCGGCCCAATATTGCATGAAATAGAACAAATCCACGTAGTGCAATTGAGTGAGCCAAATATACGGAACCGCAAAAAGGGCGCCTGCAAAGGGCCCGAATAGAGCACCACCAACAATTAGTCGCGTGATATCTCTGAGTTTGTGCAAGGAATAATCAAATACGGGTGGCCTGTTACAAATATAAGCACCGACCAACGCTTCAATCGTGTTACCTACCGCTGGACCTAAAAACACAAACAGTGAATCGCCTCGGAACGCATGGATAGCAAGGGTTGCGAGGAAAATTGAAATTGAAACTCGAGGGCCCCATAACAAGACGCTCGTCAGCGCTATTCCGGAAGCGGGCCAGATTTGTGTCCCCATCCCTGTGATCGTCTGAATCCAAAGACTTACTTCCGAAGCAAAAAAATATGCGACAAAGACCAGTACATACCTCACCGACATACCTTGATGCTTGCAAGAATAAGGCCGGACGTTCTGTACCCTACATTACGCTCCTGAGTCATCGTGAATTTTAATCGAAGGAAGCGCACCAAATTGCCCCAACTTACCTCTGGCGCCGGAATTTTATTAAGGCATGAGTGCACCGTTGTTAATATCAAAGCATTGCCCAGTAATTGAGTTTTGTTCGTCTGAAACCAAATACCGGAGAAGGTTAGCCACTTCACTCGGCTGAGCCATCTTGCGTGTTGGAACCATTTTCATTTGCTCCGCGAGCGCTGCCTCAATACTCATTTTGCTTGAATGCGCAATCCCTTCTAGACCTTCTTGCGACATTTGCGTATCCACCCAGCCTGGGCAAATAGCATTCACTAATATTTTGCGATGAGCATATTCTATAGCCATAGACCTCATCAATCCCAAGAGACCCGCTTTTGAAGCGCAATAAGCTGAATAACCAGGAACCCCGATTCGGGCTAATATTGAAGAGGTGATGACAATATGCTTAAACTCACTGGTCCCCCGCAGGAGGGCTGGCAGCGCTTCTTGAATCAACTGATAGGTGCCAGTCAGATTTGTTGAAATGATTTCGTTCCACCGATCATTTTCGCCATAAGTGTTTGCACCGCCCACCCCTGCGTTTGCAATAATTGCTGCTAAATTCCGTTCGCCAAGGTTGATCTCCTGGAATGCCTTCCTGAGTGCGTCGGTATTTTGAACATCTACTGCGAGAATGGTGTGATCCGACGAGCGCGGCAAAATTGAGAGTGTTTCCTCTAATTTACTTTTCGTTCTTCCGAGAAGAATCACTCCATGGGAAGGTGAAGATTCCGCCAATGCGATTGCCATCGCTCTTCCAATTCCTGAACCAGCTCCACTGACTAAATAACTCTTTTTTTTCATTTTCATCACCCTCACCTTATCCTTTGCTTGTTTTGGTCGAGGCTTACTGTACGCGCAGAATGATGTTCAATATATAAATATCTATTGATGACCATCATCAGTTTTTTGATCATGAACTAGAGTGTTTTGGAGAACTATTTGGTAAAACATTCACGATCAGCAAAAATACCGCTAAAATGAGGTTTTTTTCTGCAACGAAAAAAGTTGTATTTATAATGGTTAAATAAATGTTATATAAAAATTATTAAAACACTGTTAGAACGAAAATATGAAAAAGTTTTATCAGAGCTCTATGGCTGTAAGTTTGTTAGTCCTCAGCACTTTTCTCGTAGTGCCTGCATGTAAGAAAGCAGTAACGGGCCCTGGACCCACTCCCACTCCTACTGTAACACCCACTCCCACTCCTACTGTAACACCCACTCCAACGCCAGCAACCCCAACACCGACTCCAACGCCGACACCGCATTCGACACCCACGGCTACTCCATGCGACCGAAGTGCCGGCTCAAATTATGACTTAGGTAAACAGCAAGCAATTGCTGACAATCAAACTGACTATAACAAAGGAATTACCGACGGGGATGCAAATGCATACAATGACGGTAAAAATGCTGGGCTCTATGCGGCTTATCACAATGCTTACAATGCAGCTTATACCAGTTCCTATAATTCTAACGTGTCTCTAGGACAGGCCGATGGAAACTCTGTGGGCTACACCAATGGTACTTCAGTAGGAACCACTGACGGACAAAACGATGGTACCTCACTTGGAACAACAGATGGCGCGAGCCATGGTGCTGCCGATGGCCTTGCTTCTTACAATCAAGGCGTCAGCGATGGAACTGCAGCGGGTGAAGCTGCCGGTACCACTGATGGAACTAACGCTGGAGACACTGCTGGTAACGCAGATGGAACCAACGATGGGTATTCTCCAGGACAAACTGCGGGTTACAATGCAGGGAACACCCTCGGCGACACCGATGGAAACACGGATGGATACAATGCAGGTTATACTGATGGAAGTGCTGGAACAGGATGCACAGCAGGAAGAGCCGCTCCCACCAATGGTTTCACCAACTGGAATAAACCAGTTGGAATGAGCACCAAGTATGCTGGTAAACCCGGAACATTAGGAGGATCAGGAACTACGACTGACGCTTGTTACATCAGTGGTTATAATTCTGCACGGGATAATACGAGTTACAATCGTGGCTATGCTGCTGCCACTACGGTACCACCAGGACTAACTTCGTATGCGACCGGATACAGTGCTGGCTTAAACGACTACACGACCATTACACAAGGTCAAGCTGATGGAACAGCAGCAGGTGCGCCTGCTGGTTACAACGACGGATACAATGCAACTTACGCAAGCGCGTATTCTAGTGCATACAATGCAGCTTACAACTCGGTGTACACCACTGCATACAACACGGCTTATGCAATCGCTTATCAAGGAGCGTACAACAGTTCCTCTGCTCAAACCTATCAGGCAGGGTATGCGTCTGGATACGCTTCCGGAAATGCGCCCGCCTATGCAGCAGCCTATGCTTCCGCCTATGCAAGTGCATATGCTACGAGCTACAACGATTCATACAACGCAGGCTATACTGATCAATACCAAACAGGTTATACAGATGGTTACAACACTGCCTATGCAACTGCATACCAATCTGGATTGTCTGATGGTTGCGCAACTTATGCTACAAGCACAGGTGGTCTATTGGCAGGCCGACCAGCGATCAACCATGGTGCAGGTAAGTTAGGAAGAACGACCCTTGCTGTAACGGCAAAGTCATTCTCCATGAGTTCAAGAAAAGCATCGAGAAAGCGTAAAACCACTGCCACGAAGAAACCTCTTCAACTGAAGGCACTTGGAACCAACGTAAGTATCTATCTCGCAGGTGACTATGACTTCTTGGCTGTGTCGAAGAAACATCCAAGCCTGACTCCTGCAAAAGCGAGCGCTCTTCATGCCCGCCTCAAAAGAGCTCATTCAAAGAAATAAGAAAAAATGATGAACTTAAACAAATCTGGAAAAGGAAACTTTATGAAACTATTCATCGCCACCCTTTTGGTCTTCATTGGCTTCACCGTTCATGCTACCGAAATGTCGCAGGCAAGAATCCAAAGTGCACTTCAGTCCCTCTATGGTTCAGACTGTATGGATAAAATTGAACCGGTAATCTACGTTCTATCATTTATCCCCGAAGTGAAGGACACCATGAACTGGAATCTCGCTCAATATGAAAAGACGTTGAATTTAGCTAAACTCAATCTACAAAAAAATAAGTCGAATGCAATTCCATATACCTACTTTCAAAACGAAATGAAGAACCAAGAAAATGACGATTTCGGCGCACCCTTTACTGCATGCCTCCGCCCCCATTTGAACTTTTCAGAAAAACAAAGCTGGACCACACAAATGACCGCAATTAACGTGGCGATGGACAAGATTCAATCCATCAAAAAAACAGTAAACTAAACCTAGAACGCGCCAATCACGCAAGATTGCGCGATGCGACAAAAAGTTTTTTCACTTCATCAGCTTTCCTGTTTTTGATAATGGGGAACCAATGATGAACGAATTCCTATTCTATTCAAAAAATAAATAAAAATTTGACGTTAAAACACAAAGTGAGGCTTGCAGTTTTTGTGGGTTTTGAGAGAATTAAGTTGTTCTAGTATTTTTAATAGCTGTGAATGGTGATGTTGGAAAAGGAATTCCGCATGAAAAACAAGACGTTTAGCCCTGAAAAGTACCCCTTAGTCATTCAAGTAATCGATCCCTACCTTACGATCTATTCACCCGACTTTGATTATCGAGTTGCAGAGCCCTATCGCCCAAGCGACGTAGGACAGACAGAGATGCTCATCATGAAGGTACGACGGGAACTAGCCTCGAAGATGAACCTCATGACTTCTTCCCAACAAACACTGCCCTCCCCTACCCGCTCGAAAGCTGTCTTTTCGATTGCTGAAAGCGATACCCTCTCAACAAGTGAAGTTGCTCGACTCATTCGTGTTTCGGACGAAACCGTTCGAAGACTCGCCGAACGAGGTGAACTCAAATTTCAAGCGACCCCTGGTGGACATCGCAGATTTCTTCGATCGGCAGTGGAAGCCTACCTCTCAAAATTTAAACCCTCTTCCGTTGAGGTATGAACCAGGAGCAAGGGCGATACACCTGCCCGTGTGGCAATCGAGACCACTATTTTTTCATCACCAATTTTGTCGGTGTTACTTTTAGGTGTTACTGCGCGCTTTACTCTTGATCGTAATTGTAAATTCTTGAACGAAAACAGGTGTTACTTTTGAGTAACACCACTCTTTCAACACCGCGATGTAACACTTTTCACTGTTACTCGCCATCCCCACTCCCTACACCACACCCACTGTGTTTACCTTCTCCCGTATGGGTCTACAGTTTCTTCAGGTGGAGTAGTGTGGCTACTGTGGGTGCCACCTACGTCAAATAAATCACAGTAGACATCTAAACAATATTTTATACACTTCATATATAAGTTTTATTTCGGAAACACGGTAAACCAGTTTTAGATCATGGAGATCCAATATGAGAAGAATTGCGGTAAGCAATGGAAAAGGCGGAGTGGGGAAGACCACCACAGCAGCAAACCTTGCAGCGGCATTGGCCCGCGAAGGGAAGTCGGTGCTGATGGTCGACATGGACCCACAACAAAGTTTAACTGACTTCTTTATGGTCGATGTAACAGAAGAGGGAACGGTCACCGTGTCTGAGCTCCTCATCGCCCCCCAATTGGATCCAAATGCGGCTATCGTCACTATTGCAACGAACCTAGACCTAATTCCAGGCTGCGAACGGTTGGCAGCTTTTGATGGTGCGCTTTCGAAAATGAAAGACGGACCGATGAGACTAAAAACCTTACTCGGTAAAATTACCAAAAATTACGACTATTGCATTATTGATACACCTCCCTCGCTCAGTGTATTTGTGCAAATTTCGCTCAATGCAGCCGAAGACGTTCTGATCCCAATGAAGCCAAATGATATGGATGCAAAAGCCACTGCCCACTTTTTAGAAACGGTAGAAGTGATCCAAGAAGACAATACAGAATTAAAAGTTTCTGGAATCCTTTTCACCATGACGAAGAACTCAAAAACGCAGGAAGCCTTTTCAAAAATGTTTAAAGGCCATGAACTTGAAAATGCGGTCATGAAGACAAAGATCAGGGACAACGTAAAACTCAGCGTTTCCGGCAATAAAGGCCAAGATATTTTCAGTTTTGATTCAAAAAGTATTGGTGCAGAAGACTATAAAAACTTAGCGAAAGAGGTGCTATTATGGCGATGAATGAATTTAATATTGGGATTGGGGCAAGAAAAGCGAAAAAACTCGGAACCATCATCACTGCTGAACCCGTGGCAGAGGCGGTCTCTGCCCCAGAGCCAAAGAAAATGATTGAACTCCGTAATGACGTGGAAACAATTGCTGCTTCGGCTGCGATTCGGGAAACGCGTGAAGTTTTAAATTCAGCACCCATTACACCGACGACAGCGAGAGCTACCGTAATGAGTTCCGACACGGTAGTAAAATCTGCAAGCGACACCCTTTCTAAAGATCAAATTATCATGCTTGCTCAAAAGCATGGCCTTAAGTTTGAAGGAATGAAGAAAGAGTTCGTAAAACACACGTATTCAGTTACTTTAGATTCAAAAACGCTTTTCAAAAAATACTGCGACACCCTTGGTCTCAATATGCAAGACGCCATGGATGAAGCCCTTCAGGATTTTTTCAAGAAACATGCTCTTGAATACAATCGGGTGAAGGAAGCGAAGAGGGGTTAATTGGGTTTTAATCAAGTGATATGGCCGCACAAAATTTTGTGTGGTTGTATTTGGGGTGCTTCAGGAAGAAGCGCCCCTTTTTTTTAAAATATACGCACTCGTCCCTAAAAAAAATCTTTCAAATTTTCTGAAACAAAATCCATGAAAACGCGAACCCGTTTCGGAATAAACTTTTGATTTGGGTAAACAAGATAAATGGGCAATTGATCTGCGTTGTAATCTTTTAAGATTTGTTTCAGTCGACCTTGAGAGACATCTTCAACGCAAAGGAAACTCGGTAAGAGAATGATGCCAACCCCACTTACCGCTAATCGATGAAGCGAATTTAAGTTGTTTGAGCTTACCGCCCCTTTTACACGCACTTTCACCGCTGACTTGCCCATAGCCTTTAAATGCCAAATACCATCTTCGAAACCTTCAAAATTGAGACAATGGTGCTCTTCCAAATCCTTCGGTTTTTTTGGCTCGTCGAATTTCTTCAAATAACTTGGGCTTGCATAAATCTGGAGTCCTGTGAATCCAATTTTCTTTGCCATCAAGCTCGAATCCGTCATTTCACCCACTCTAAGCGCAAGATCGAGCCCTTCACCCACCAAGTCCACAATGCGATCGGTCAGCAAAAGCTCGAATTGCGTTTTAGGATATTTCTTTAGAAAACTTGCAATGACATCCGTCAATGACGTTGCTCCCATTTCAATGGGACCCGTCAATCGAATTAAACCTGACACTTCTTCCTGTTCTTCATGAGTAGATGCTTCCGCCGCTTGCAGTTCATTGCAGGCATTCAAGGCATGCTGATAGAAGCGACTTCCAATATCGGTAAGCTGAAGCTTTCGCGTCGTTCTGACCAAGAGGGAGGAGCCTAAGTGGCGCTCTAACTGAGAAACCTTCGTGCTCACTGTAGAGACAGGCATTTTTAAAAGTCGAGCGGCAGCGGAAAAACCGCCCGATTGAACAACTTTTACAAAGATTCGCGCGGCATTGAGATCCATAGAATGTGACCTTTCATGAGTATGAAAGATGATTTCATATTTAACATACTAATGAAAGTAGGGTTTTAGCCGTAGAGTAGTTTCATAAGGAGATCACATCATGAAATTAGCGGTAATTGGATCAGGAAACATAGGTAAAGGGATAGGAAGCTGGGCTGCAAAGGTTGGGTACGAAGTTATCTTTTCAGCTAAAAACGAGGCTCATGCGGAAGCCGCCGCCCGTGCGAGTGGTCATGGTGCAGTAAAAGAAACTCAAGAAATCTTGAACCACTCGCTATGCTGAATATTTCGCTCGGCTATGGTCAGGGCTTAGGTACAAACATTGCATTTGCTTTAAATCGATAGGGGTTTCAATGTAGGGAGTCTATCTATGTTAAAAGATGGTTTAAATAAATTAATGAGTCATCCGAATTCGGAGCGCATGCCAGTTCTTTTCATCGGCCATGGCTCCCCCATGAATGCGATTGCAAATAATTCTTATACTCGCATGCTGAATCAACTCGCAGGGAAAATCCCTAGGCCAAAAGCGATCCTCGTCATTTCTGCGCACTGGATGACCGAAGGTTCGTGGATTACTGAAATGGAATCGCCGAAAACAATCCACGATTTTTATGGTTTTCCAGAGCCTCTTTATCAGGTTCAATATCCTGCTCCTGGAAGCCCAGAGATCGCAAAAATGATTCGCGAAACCGTGGTCAACCCAAAGATTCATCCCGACACCGAAGCCTGGGGCCTTGATCATGGAACATGGTCGGTTCTCAAAAACTTGTATCCCAAATCCGATATTCCAGTCATGCAGTTAAGTCTCTATATGGCCAAGCCTGCTGAATACCACATTCAACTAGGTAATGAACTTTCCAAGCTTAGAGACAAAGGAATATTGATTTTAGGCAGTGGAAATCTTATTCATAATCTCAGACGAATTCGCTGGGAAGAAGATGCAAAACCTTATGATTGGGCAATTGAATTTGATTCCTGGATCAAAGAGCGACTCATCGCTAGAGACTTTTCAGCAGTCCTCAATGACTTTCAAAAAACGGAAGCTGGAAAACTGAGCGTGCCTACCTTGGATCACTACTTACCGCTTCATTACATTCTAGGTGCCTCTAATTCTTCAGATGAACTTAAATTTGAACACGAAGAACTTCAAAACGGATCCATTTCAATGATGAGTCTTAGGCTTGGATAATTTTCAAATTCACCTGGATGGAATGAGTCATTGGCACTGCAATTGCTAGATTCTCTGTCAAGGAGAATGAATATGAAGAATCAAACCGAAACATCACCATCTGGTAAATTAAATCGTCCCATCCCAACGCTAAATGCGTCATGCAAGAACTTTGCTGCGCCCGACGAAAGACGAAAATTCCACGGACACGGGCACTTGGATATATTGAATTTTGCTGACCATGTCGTCATCGGAAAAGGAGTTTTTGAGCCTGGATGGAAATGGTCGGTAGATGTAAAGCCTATTGCTGGCACCACTAGCTGTGAAGCACCCCATGTAGGGTATTGTCTTGAAGGATCAATGAAGATTGTGATGAACAGTGGTGAAACCTTTATCATCAAAGCTGGTGATGCTTTTCAAATCCCTCCCGGCCATGACGCTTTGGTGATGGGTGGTACCCGTTGTGTGTTACTCGATTTTTCCGGCTATGAAAACTATGCGAAACCAAAACCTCAACCGAGGCAATAGTGGTCTAATGGGCACATTTGGAATGGGGAAATAAGTCTGAAAGCAAAACTTATTGGGTAAATGCGCGTTCAATGAATGCAGAGAGGGGCTCACGCGCATCCGGGATGAAGCGTGCCAATTCTGCTATGGATTCGTATTGAACTGTTTGGAAAGCGCCATAGGGTGCAGTAAATATCGCTATTTTGCTATAGTTCTCTTCATTCGACATATCCACAGTATTCATCAGTTCAATCTTGGGTACTCTCGGGTCATGTGAATCGGCGCCCGATACTTGATAGTGTTTTTTGCGAAGCAGCGTTTGCAGTTCGGTTAATTCCGCTTTTCTACTGGCAATGCTCCCATTGAAAAGTTTCATTTTTGCCGTAATGGGATATGAAGCAAAACAATTACCTGCCATCAAAAAGTGTAGAAAAACGATTAAAGTCATTTTCATTGATGTCCATCCATATCTGCACCTGGATATTACACGTTAGGTGTTTATAAAGTCAAGCTGAAATTTAATGGGGTAAAATGCTTCCCTGATCCACTACCAATCAAATCTTTGCTCAAATAGTCTCTGAACCAAATTACTTGATTATTGAAGGCGGACCAAATAATACTGGTCGTTTGTCCATCTAAAGTTTCATTACTGTAATTCATCCAAATAAAGGTCGCGTGGAAAGCATTCCGTCCATCGTCCTCACTAGAATTGGATTCCCCCTTCTTTTCAGATTAATTTGACGAATACTCGGAAGTAAATTCGCTATAGAATAGGCCCACTGTGGTCCACCGCAAAGACTCATTTGACGAGATTCTTCACTGGGAAAGCCGGTTTCAGAAAGTGTCTTTTCTAAAGATTGATTCGAAAGTTTGCTGTAAAATTCGTCGTGATCTCCGAAGCGCTTTAATACGACTGTTTTCAGTCTTGGGTCGTTTCCTACTTCATCTAAAAGCGTTTGCAGGTAGGACAGGGCTCGGTAGTTTGAGTGATTCGCTTCGCCAATAAAGAGCACATCAGCCATTTCAAACATTTCCAAAAGGAGTTGTTTGGGAGTTACGGCGTGCGCATCGAAAATTTTGTTTTCAAGCTCTTGCCGTTCAGCTGCGGAGCTGCGCATTATTTTCGTGCAAACACGGTTTAATGGATCGTTTTTTCGTGCAAACACGGTTAGAAAGAATCAAACCGTGTTTCAGCGAAAGAATACCGTGTTTTTGCGAAAGAGATGTTGCGAAAGGTAAAATTATCCCTGACAATGTGAGTAAGGGACTAAGAATAACCATGGTTGGTACGACTTTTCACCGCGATTTAGGCTATAAAATCGATGACCGTGTCTGCACGAAAGCGGACCTTCTATCACTCATTTCACTTTTTTTACCACCATACCGTGTTTGCACGAAAGTACGCCGTGTCCAGACGAAAGACTACCGTGAGAGCACGAAACTTCAATTGTTTTCGTGTATTTTGCTACCGTGTTTACACGAAAGTGGTACCGTGGGTGCACAAAAGGCTCTCGTGACTGCACGAAAGCTTCTCCGTGAGTGGACGAAAGTTTACCGTGTTTACACGCAAAAACCACCGTGTTTATGCATAAACGTTAATTCAATATTTACAAATATTTGGGAGAATTCGGCAGAATTTTCTAAACGTATGTTAGTAAGTATTCTTTCTATCATAAAAAAAATACCTACTACTACGAACAGAATACCGATTAATCATCTACCGTGGTTACACGAAAGCGTGGGGGAATACTAATGGAAGAGCATTCACAAAATGATTTGTTCCACTCTGAAAGCTTGTCTAAAGAAATCGTTGAATTAGAGCCTAAAAACGAATTAATGCAAGTCAATCGGACTTATGAACTTGATGTCTCCAACCGCCCGAACTTCTCGGTTGAAGCCAATTTTATGCTTCTTCCTATTTTCTCTTTCGACAAAAAACAAACGGATAAGAGTGGCCGTATTACGCACTCACTTCCTGTTTTAAAGAACGGAACAGTGATCAAGAGCAGAATCTCCGTCTCGACGGCAGAAATCGAAAGAGACGGCAAGCTCGTGAAGGAGGGCCTACCTGGGGCCTTTGATATGCAGGTACTTTTTTGTCTCATGGATTTATGGGATGAACAGGGAAGAACTGAAACTGGAATTGTGAACTTTCGCTTAAACACGGTGTGCACGCGTCTTAAAATGAATGATTCAGGAAGAAGTTACGAACAGATCAGAAATTCAATTAAAAAACTTTGCATTACAAAAATTGAATCCACGAATGCTTATTACAGCGAAGATCGCGCTGATTACATCAGCTTAATGATGAATATTCTGGATGACGCTACCATTGTGAGCAGCCGTGGGAGCACGAAAATCCAAGATTCATGCTCCGTCAAAATTGGCCGTCATATTCTTACCAATTTGTTGAAAAGCTATACTGCGACCATTAACAGAAAAATCTATCAGCAGCTGGATGTGGGATTTGCGCAACGAATTCTGTGTCTGGTTTTATTCAAACAACAAATTGAAAATGAATCTGGTGTGATCGATTTTGAACTCATGGATCTCGCGTCGCTCATTCCAATATCTGGAAAACTTTACCCGAGTACGATTATGTCTCGTCTTGAGAAAGCGTTAGAAGAATTAGAAGAAAAGAAAATTTACAAAAATGAATATTTAAAAGTAGGGAAGAGTCATGTTCTGAGACTCACTCCATTTGAACAACCCGAGAATTATTTACTGGGCTCAGGTCACATTGCCCGATTCTTGAATATGGTAAACATCGTTTACAACAAAACACTTTTTGAAGCGATTGGAGTGAATGAGGAAGCATTAGAGCGCAAGCTCGATAAAGATCAAAGTGTGGTGGAATATTCTGGCCGGAAATATTCAAAAGTTTATCATGTGATTGATGTTTTGCTTTGCATGTTAAAAGGCGGTTATGTGGCACGTAATCCTGCACATGTTCTCAAAGCAATGATGGAAAAAGAAGAGGGTAAACTCGATTACCCCGATAATTTTGCCCCCATTGACCTTTTGTACAAGAAGACACTGGCCTCTGAACAGTTGAATCGCGTGGTGACGGAGAAAGAACAGACTCAAAATGATGCAGATGAGGTTCTCTACCGTACCGCTTTTAGTTATGTAAAATACCTCACCCCAGCCGCTCGCGAGGTTTATTTGGGCCGTATGAGCGATACAGCCCCATTGATGAAGAACTCACCATTACTGATGGATGGAGAGATTGCGGAGCTTGTTTTTCAGGATATGAAAAAGGGCGTGGATATGACTAAATTCCTTTCACAAGATAAAATCAATCTCGCAAAGCTCCCCATCGGGAACGCGTGAAGAGCAAATGAAGGCAAAAGCGATGGAGTCTTCCCCTCACCGGTGAGGTTCTTACTGTTTTGGGTGATGCCGCGTCTCTCAATAAAGTGCTGCTCAAGATTTCACCTGAGAGGATTTGAGCATTACTGATTTTTTAATGAAAGAATGTCTTTCAGTAGAGTCTGTTCATGCCCTTCAGGATTTACTTTAAGATACACTTTTTTAAGAACACCACTTGGATCAACCACAAACGTAGTGCGATCCCAATATTTTGTTCCCTTGTACTCACTTTGACCTACCTCTAGTGTTTTTAGAAGTTCGGCTTGCGGATCAGAAAGCAGGTCGACCGTAAGTGAATATTTAGTGCAAAAATCTGCATGGGATTTCACGTCATCTGCGCTTAAGCCGACGACTTTAATTCCTGCCTTTTCAAATTCTTGTTTTGTGGTGGTGAAGGATTTAGCCTCAAGCGTACACCCTGGAGTGTCGTCTTTTGGATAGACGTAAAGCACAAGCCAACTTCCGTGGAAATCGCTCAGATTCGTGACTTTTCCATTTTGATTTTTCAAACTAAAATTGGGGAATTTGGTACCGGTGTCGATCATGCGTTTACTCCTTGTTTGTATATTGGAGTCTCGAGCATCTCCCTGGTTTTGAACTTCTGCAAGAGAAAGTGAATGCAGATCGTTTTTAAGAGTGGGGCTAATTTCCCCGATTGATGATTGATTGCTATTTCAAGTGGATAACGTTGGTTTAACTTTTCGTTCGCGAATGCGACGAATGACCCACGGTACTATCATCATTCCAGCCAGAATGATGAGTGTAGTCCATGTACCATCCCCAAGTATTCCATCTAGCCACAAAGTAGAGATCATCAGGATACCGAAATAAAGCATGTCTCCTGAAATCGCAAACATCCACCCCTTTACAAAGTCATGCCCCGCTGCGATCGCCGCAGATCTACCCGTCATGGGGTCAGTGCCAAATGAAATCATAATGAGAGTGAATGCCCCGCCTGTGGTGCTGAAGCGTGAAAGCGTTTTCTGAGTCGATTGCTTAAATACTTCGCCAATATGACTCAAGCGGCGAGAACGTTTGGAAGCCTTGATAAAGAGCATAATGAGTGGCTCAAAAACGCAAACAAGGATCAGGTCCGAAATAAAATAAAGAACAGTGGTTACTGGCCACGCGAAAGCTTGGTTTCGCGCCACCAATACGCCAGCCGGGATTCCTCCGCCAATGGGAATAAGAAAGAGCTTTAGCACACTCCACACGTGGGAGAGAGAGTAAATGGCGGGATCGGTAAGGGTCATGATCTGTAATGATCATAGATTATGGGCCGAAGTGCAAGTTGCTTGTAAATTATATCCTAGGTGAAATGACACAAGTGGCTTCAATTACTGGCCTTATCTATTTCTTCGGGATTACGAGTGGTTTTACCTCCCCGCAATCACTAGAAATGAATTTTGCAGTATGATTGATTTCAGAATGTTTCCCTTTTTTATCGGTAAACTTTATGACTCCATCATACGATTCATTGCCGTGGATAGCCCAATTGCCTGTCCCATTTGAGCCGTCTTCACAGCTGAAACTCATTGAAAAGTTTGTTGAAGTTTGGTTGATGATGCGATTGGTGCATCCGGCGCGCTGTTGATGATTTTTGGCCATAGCCTCGGCGTCCTTGAGCATATCCTTCGTGTAGCAAATCTTGATCGTTGAGCCATTGATGCTCAATCCATGCTTCGCCATCATTTCTTCGATTTGCTTTCTTTGTTCCGGCGGCATTTTTGCCATGGATTGTTTCATTCTGGCCATCGGATCTTGGTCTCCACTCAAGGTCTTCATTTTAGTTTTAACTTCCCACAGGCCAGGTTTCATGTTGAGAAATGCCTCGGCGTTCGGAGTAATCATTAGGTAGGCAAGGAGCACAATTAATGTTTTCATAGGGGTTCCTTTTTGAGTTCTCCGAACCTTAAAACGCATAAAAACAAATAACCAGTTAAGAAAATACAACGTTTTTTTTGCGAACTGGGGTGAGTGCAGTCAGCCTTTTTTGGTGTGCTGAGACCGTACTTCATTACATAAAAAATAGATAATATATTGATTTTATTCAGGAATGAGTTCCCTCGTTTTCGTAGTGGCTTTAATGGGAGTGCTGGGATACGTATCCCCCATGAAATTGATGATTTTAGCCTTATTTCAAGTCTTTTTTCTAATTGGAGGAATGCATTCATTTGCCGCGAACGCACTACCTGAGCAAAAGCTCCTCGTGCAGGATCATTTCTTTTCTTATGTTTCAAATTTGAAGATCGATGAATCTCATCCAGAGGTTACTCAGGCAATTATTGTGGTAGCAGGATCAGAATGTAATGCTGGTCCCTATTTTAATACCATCCATGATGTTGCTTCCCTATTACAGGTGATTGATCACACGCTCGTTTTAGCGCCTCATTTTAAGACGCCTAGTAAAATGAACGAATGGCTTCCTCATGAATTGACCTGGACAGATGAAGGCTGGCTGAGGGGAGATGCGTCTAGCACCGATGGCAAAACATCTTCGTTTGAAATGATTGATAATCTGATCGCACAAATTTCTAATCCGATATTATTTCCAAATTTAAAAATGATCACCCTTACCGGTCATTCAGCCGGTGGTCAGCTGACCCAGCGATACGCGCTTGCTACTGAAATCGAAGGACAGATGAAGAGTATTCATCTCCGATATGTGGTGCTTAATCCAGGATCATATGTGTATCTCAATGCGAAAAGGCCGTCACTTTACAGCAATTCTGGTTTTTCAATTCCAGAAAATACAAATTGTGCCTACAACTCGTATAAATACGGACTTGAAAGCTTGAATTCTTATTTAAATCGCGAGCCTGTCTCTAGGCTGATTTCAAACTATTTATCACGCGACGTAATCTATATGTTAGGCGAGCAAGATAGAGACACCAATGAAGTCGATCATGACTGCGCGGCTGAGTTACAGGGCCCCTATCGATATTTACGGGGAGTGAACTTTAAAGCTTTTCTTGATCATGAGTATGCCGGGAATCATCATCAGTTGCTTGTGGTTCCAGGTGTGGCTCATACTAAGGAAGGGATGTACACTTCAGCAATGGGGAAAGCCGTTCTTTTTCCGCATTTCGCGAGATCACAAAATTACTCGCAGTAAAACTCAATTTTTCTGCACGGAATGGTCATTTCATCATCATGAACATCTGAAGTTACATTCAAGTATTGGGT
>CAIMWN010000081.1 GCA_903845155.1 Oligoflexia bacterium | reverse complement strand
TCAAGATTCGGCATTGTGCTACTATTTCCGTTTCAACTTGAGGTCACAGATTGTGACCTCAAAACATCCACACTGCGGTCACAATCTGTGACCTTTGAGGTTCCAATTTGGAACCTCAAAGCGGCATCCGTAAATCCGCCCTAAATCCAAATGTGGTGAACTGGATCGCACAAACAAAAACGACTGTAAACAAAAATACTATGTAAGTTATTGTAATTTAAGTCCGATTTGTGTACTGTGGTTCATAGATGTTTACAATGATTCAATGCAATAACTCATTCATAACGCAAGGGTCGGTAGTTCAAATCTACCCAGAACCACCATTCTACGATTCTTCTGCGCTTTACTGCCCAGTGGGCAGCCACACTTTTTCGAGCATCCTGCTCTCAAAATTGCTCGATTTCCTCAAAAATAATTTTAGGAAGAATGGTTAAGATTCGCTCAGTGAGGCCTATATACGTGCATACGCCTTCCCTCGGTCAAAATTAAATGCATCTAGTTGGAAATACAGCTTAAAAATGGATCTCACCTTACTTTATTATTGTCAAAGCAAAATAGTCAGGTATAATGCGCATTATGATTTTATCTTTATTCTCACTACTCATCGCTTCTCATACGCCCAGCGCGCACGCTCAAGCGCCCACCACCCAGGATAAAGAGACTTGTGACGCCGCGCTGGTGGAGAAATGGAATAATCAGTACTGGAAAGATTTTCAAATTCATCGGGAAATGGTGGGTGACGATAACGAAGTTGTTGAATTGAATGAATGCCCAAGTGATGCACTTGCAGAAAAAATGGTTGCAGATGCTTATGCACCAGTTTCTAAATATTATAACGACAACGGTCTTGCGATAACGAATGATGTTACCCTAGGAATTCGAGCACGAGTGAACCGGGTCATTAAAATTATGGAACGCGAAGTGATCCTTGCTCGGACGCTTTGGAATTTAGAACATTTAACATTTAGAAACAGTCCGATTCCTGGCGAAACCACCCCTGATTTTTACCAGATGGCCATGGCCAATCTTCCAAGCACGTACTATCGCCCCGAAGAAGACCAATTGAGCGGAATCTGTTCTGGTGATTCTATCGCTCATACAGCACCGAGCACCGATAAAGAACCGAATCGGCTCACCCTTTGCGATGATTTTTATTCAGTCAGAACGAACCCGTTCGTGCGAGCGATGACTTTGGTTCATGAAGGAAGACATCGTAGCCGGAATGACCCTAACCATGTTCAATGCAGAGAGGGTAGTCCGTATTATTCAAAAGACTTTTTGAATTTAGGCTGTGACCAGCGTTTGGAATTCGATATTACAAATAAAGGAAGTGGCTATAACGCGAGCGTGTACTTCATGTACTGGATCATTCACTACAACCAGTACCGCAACCTCCCTGGCGATATCTTTAGGCCAACCCTTGCTAAAGTTTATATGCAAGATGCTATTCGTAATCGGTTTCTTGAAAAGATCAGCGATGAACAGTACCAAAAGTATGGTATCACGAAGCCCTGATGAGGCACCGATCATGACATTGCATGGAGGCAATACGCAGCTCTTCCGTCAATAAACCCTCTCTTCAGTATCACTGCTAAAATTCCGATACACCTCCAAGGGAATGAACAGTAAACGGCGTCTTCATCTGATTTTCCATTCAATTTATTTAAGCCTGACAGGACTCATCCTCTTGCTCGCCCCTAGCTTTGCTTATGGGCAAAATATCTCAGTTGACTCAGTCTCCTATCAAGCACAAGAAGAATTTCCAAAAGTCATCATTAAAAACAATGGGGCTACCACCACACGTTACTATTATTACCGAGATCATACTTTGGATGCCATAGAAGTGAGTGATGATACGGGCAACGTATTTTATGAGGAACCAGACTCTAGCGGCGAATTTAAGAAAGTGACGGTTCGGAAGCTCACACCTCAAGGAGGATTTACAGAGGGAGTATTCGTTCCCGGGAGCAATGACACCGAGCCGCCCCAACTTAAGGAATACAGAGAGTCAAAAAAACCGGATTTCACTTTTAAACCAGAGCCATTAAGCAATAAAGCGGCTGCACCTCCGGCAGCCGGCTGTGGTAAAAACATTGGTTTTACAGCTGGCAACATTCTTGAGGATATGCGGCTGAATCATATTTTAGAAAAAAACTGTATAGACTACAAAAAAAAACTGAATGTCGCGTTTAAAATAATTAGTCCTAATGCCAACGATCATACCGCTTTAGACGGTAAGGTAGTTAATGACCCAATCACCGGTTGCCTTAAAAATAATTATCCGCAAATTTGGGCACAGATTGCGGGCGAGTTTTATTCACAATCCCAACTTTGGAGTTGCGACCCGACGCTCGATCAACCCAAAATTCGGCCAGTCCCGTTTCAGATAACACTCTCGAAAGACATTTTGGCTGAAACTCCGGCAAATCTGCCAACGAAATTATTAGATCTCTTAATTCAAAATACTCACGTCACCGCCGCCGTTGCGACGGCTGCCATGAATTGCGATAGTAAGAAAAGTTTTGAAGATGTTAGGATCAGTTTTAATAAGAGTTTTACGAAACTTTGGTCCGATGCAGAGCTTCCCCAATACGAAGCGTTTAACGCCTGGCTTAGATCCAACCCAGATCAGCTTACCCATCTTCTAAAAAAGATCGCTACTCATCCGGTCACGCTTCCCTGTCCCAATACAGAGGTCTGCAAAAAAGGCATATCAGCGGTTTATGACGAAATTACCCTGTTCTGCCAAAATCACCAAACACAAATTTCAGCTAGTCCTGCTACGCCAGTCTCATCGTGCGCCGAATTGGGAAATGGCCTTAAGTCTACACTTTCTCAAGCAGCCAAAGAATGCTCAGTGGGAAGCGACGTACAACTTTCCCAGTGTGTTTTAACTCAGCTTCCAAAAAATAGTGTACTCGGCCTAGACTCTAACACTGCCGTAAAAGCTGAAGCACAAGTGAATCAAGTCACCCCCACAGCTGTGACCTCAAATGAGTCCACCGTCACTAAAAATGGAACGAGCAGTCCAAGCGACCCGAGTGTTCCTATGACTTCAAATTTTGATGAAGGTTCTGCTTCTTTTTATTCCGCCGCCCTCAGTAAATATTCAGCAGTTGCAAATCACACCGAAGAAATTAATGCTGAACCTATGCACATCACTCAAAGCACAGCAACCGTGCAAGCGCCTTCAGCCCTGGCGGTTAATAATGTTACGACTCCAACCTCGGTCTCACAAAATACAATCGCTAGCCGCGTTCCAGCGAGCGTCCCGATGGGGACAAGCGCCCCAAGTATCTATGCGTCTGCCGATCCTAGCCAATTTAACGTTCTTACTGAACCCCTGGTCAGTAAAAAAAGCCAAATGAAAGTGGCGGTATCAAAACCACCACCCCATGACGTGTATACCTTGACAACAAACCTGGCGGGAACAGGTGCGGGTGGCGTTGCCACGGCACCTGTTAATTCAAAACTCACCATTGATGCTGCTCGAATGGACGCTCCAAAACAGAATTTATCGAAGGATGCACAGTGGCTCAAACAACTCGTCCTCACACAAGGGAACACGATTGTAGCCTTTCTTTCGACTCCTTGGATCGCGGATCAACTCGCACATTTCAACGTAAAAATTAAATTATTGATCGGCACTCAACTCCAGGAGTTTGGTCCCAAGACTGCAAAAGAGGAATGGGTGGTAAAGAGAAACACTCAGCAGAATGCGACGTAATAATGACAAACGATCGCGTTTCTCCTCTCAATCATGACGCAAGGGTTGATATTTTAAGACTACTCAGGGCGACTCAATTACCGTTTCCGCTGGGAACTGAGAAGACCCTTTACAACACTGACAAGCTCTCTAAAATGAATTAGACATGATCATTGAAGACCTCCTACTGCCCTTTCAGGAGGGAACCAAGAAAACCTTTCTCGAACTCTGCAAAACAGAGGTTCATTCTATTAAATTGCTAGAAAAGGGAAAACTCCCGCCCAATCTTACCTCCGTTGCGGGAATGATTGGGATAACATCTCCGAGCATCGAGGGTTCAGTCTCGATTCAGTTTAGTGAAAAAACCTTCCTTAAAGTAGTGAATCAAATGCTCGGGGGGCACTATACTGAGCTCAGCCACGAGATCGACGATGGCGCAGCTGAATTCACGAATATTATTTTTGGTTATGCAAAAAACGAATTGAATCAAAAAGGGATGGGAATTCAGATGGCCCTGCCCTCGCTCCTCACCGGAAAATCCATCCATTACGCTGGCTCAGGGGGCAGTCAATCTGTTCAAACCATCGCCTACCTAACCGAACTGGGCCCTTTCTATCACGTCATCCACATTAACCAGAAAAAAGAAGACGTTCAGCCGCCCCATTCGAAAGCACCGTTCAATAAGAATTGGGGAGCCGAAGTTCTTCTTGAGTTCGTGAAGGCCAGCAGAAAGACCCTAGAAATACAATTCGGAACTCAAATTGAAGTAGGCAGTCCTTTTTTAAAATCAGCAAATAGTCTTTTTAGTTTTGATGTTGGAAGTTTGATTGGTGTTACCGATCAGAACTTTTCTGGTTACTTTGGAATGTACTATGAGAAGACCACTTTTTTATCGCTCATTAACAAGATGCTCGGCGAAAACTATTCTGAGATTACTGCCGAAGTTCGCGATGGTGCTTCCGAAATCATGAACGTTTGTTTTGGAGTGGCAAAATTGGTTTTGAATGAGCGAGGGCACGCGATCCGGATGGCGCTCCCGAGTCTCATCTGCGGAGACTCACTTCAAACAGGAACCTGTGGCAAAGACCGAAATACCATCACCGTCCCCATCACCACTGATGCAGGTAAATTCTGGATTGAATTCGGATTCAAACCCCTATGAACCCTTTTGAAGCGCTCCCTTTAAAAGCCGTCTTTCACCCACAAGCGTCCCCAAATATCAGCGATGATTTTTTGATGATCGTGCTTCATGGCCGTGGTGATTCACCCGACGGATTTGCATGGTTGCCCGGAGCCCTGAACTTGCCCGGAATTCATTTTCTCATGCTCGAAGCACCCGACCCTTACTATGATGGATTTAGTTGGTACGATCTTCCGCCTGATCAACTCCCGGGCATCATTCGGTCTCGGAACCTTCTGCGCGATACCCTCGATCAAGTGCAGGCGTTTGGATTTAAAGCCGAGACGATTTTTCTGTTTGGCTTTTCTCAGGGCTGCCTCATGAGCCTCGAATTCGGCGCCCGTTACCCTACTCCGCTTGCCGGCTACATTGGCCTGAGCGGTTATTGTTACGATCCGGCGGCACTTCTGAGAGAATCCGCTCCCCTCGTCATGAAAGGGAATTGGCTGATTACCCATGGAACTCAAGACGAAGTCTTACCCGCGGAACGAAGTCGGGAACAGATAAAAGAATTGCAAGCCGGTGGATTTCATATTGAATATCAAGAGTATAGAAAAGTTCACACGATTGATGAGCAAAAGGAACTCCCCTTTATTCGCCAGTGGATAGAAGAAATAATGAAAAAGGCTTGATTCCAGGCTAGCCCTCAAGTACGTTGCGCCGCATGAAGAAAAAAATCATGATTCGCATAGACCTATTGGTGGCTGTCCTCACTCTTGGAATCCTCGCTTCGGCGTGTGGAACTAACGATAATCCAAGCATTGCCGCTCAACCGGACTCTGTCACTACCCCTCAGTGGGATCTCGCGGCTGCAGCAGTAGGCCACCAAACCAGCATTGTGGCGATCGCGGAGTGCATCCCTTCAAATGAGTACCAGACTGAGCCCACCGTGCGCCTCATTGAAACTAATACAGGTTTAAAACTTTGGTACGTGTACCCTGCAAATCATGAAAAAGATTATTTAGCGAGTTCCTCTAACATCAGCTACGCCAGAACCAATCACAATGGACACAAAACCATTCTGCTCCAAAACTATGCCGGAACGCTTACTTACTTTGGATGGGATGGCACTACATTTACTTACCTGAACAATGGCCAAGTCTCAGGAAGACATCAGTGCACGATCATTGATAAAAAAATAAAATAACGCGAGCCTCAACATAAAGATCGGGACGACCTTTTACCAGCGAACGAGGGTTGCGCCCCACGTGAATCCGCCACCGAAAGCAGCTAGAATAATCAGATCGCCCTTTTTCAATTTCGATTCGTAATCCCAAAGGCATAACGGGAGCGTACCCGCTGTGGTGTTTCCATATTTATTAATGTTTACCATCACCTTATCCATCGGGATGTTTGCACGATGGGCAGTACTTTCAATGATGCGGATGTTTGCCTGGTGAGGAACAAGCCAGGCGATGTCGTCGGCAGTGAGGTGATTCCGTTCCATGAGTTCATGAACCGCGTCTGCCATTCCTTTTACTGCGTATTTATATACGGCAGCACCTTCCTGATAAACAAAGTGCTGTTTCTTTTGCACGGTCTCAAGACTCGTTGGCAGTAGCGATCCACCAGCCTCTGTCTTCAAATATTTTCTACCCGAACCATCACTTTTAAGGACGCTATCAAGTACTCCAAAACCATCAAAATTGGGCTCAAGGAGTACCGCGCCTCCACCATCACCAAAAATGATGCAGGTATTGCGGTCAGTATAATCGATAATCGAACTCATTTTATCTGCGCCTACGACGACTATCTTTTTATAACGACCGCTCTCAATGAGTGCGGCACCGGTAGTCAGACCATATAAAAAACCAGAACAAGCCGCCGCTAGATCAAATCCCCACGCATTCTTTGCACCAATCTTGTCGCACACCACATTGGCCGTGGAGGGAAAAGGATAATCGCCTGTGATGGTACCTACAATCAGGCAATCAATTTCACTTGGCTCCATGCCGCGCTTCTTACAGAGTTCAAGCACTGCAGGAACGATCATATCTGAAAGTGCAAGGCCCTCACCCTTTTGAATTCTTCGTTCTTCAATACCGGTACGCGTACGAATCCATTCATCGTTGGTTTCGACCATGGTTTCTAATTCTTTGTTAGTTAGGCGGTATTCGGGCACATAACCGCCGACAGCGGTAATAGCGGCAGTCACTTTTTCAGTCATTAAGAAAAGCTATAAGAGAAGCAGGAAAAAAAATAGTACTTTTTGCCAATTTTGCATAAGCTTTAAGCATATGGCTGACTCATTCATTGTCAAAGCAAGTGGACAGCAACAGCGGTTTTCGCCGCTCAAATTTAAGAAATCACTGAAGAAGAGCGGTGTTTCACCCGAGGTGGCAAAAACCATTTTGGCACATGTGCAAGGCTCACTTCACCCCGGAATCACCACCAAAGAGATCTTCGACCTAGCCCATAAGAAAATGGTGGAACAAGACCGCCCTCATGCGTACCGCTACGCTCTCAAGCGCGGCATTTTTGAATTAGGCCCCACCGGCTTTCCGTTTGAGCAACTCATGGGCCGCTTATTTCGGAAATTAGGTTACGAGGTAAAAACTAATCAAATGATCGATGGAGTGTGTGTAAAGCATGAGGTAGATTTTGTTGGAGAAACCAAAGACGAGATCATCTGGGCGGAATGCAAATTTCATAACGTCCAAGGTGCAATGGTTGATTTAAAAACTTCGCTCTACGTCTTTGGCCGCTACCTTGATCTAAAAGAAAACTGTGCCGATCCAAGGAAGAAAACGATGTGGCTCATCACGAACACACGGTTTTCAGATGAAGCCATTGCCTTAGCGGAATGCCGTGGAGTACGTCTCCTAGGTTGGGAGTATCCGAACTTACAAGGCTTAAATCAAC
>CAIMWN010000080.1 GCA_903845155.1 Oligoflexia bacterium | reverse complement strand
GATATTCACCTGATCATTTGTGATCGAAATGAGCCGGAATTAAAAAATTCTGGAAAAAATAAAAAATGGCGAAAAATTCAAAAACTTTTTTCTAAGAAACTGAAAAGTCAGCTGTTTTTTGAGTTTTTCTGGAGCCTGTTAAATACCTCATTAATTATTCTTTGCGTTCAATGGATTAGTTCGTTTTAAAATTTAGCCCCCCTGTTTCAGTATTGATGGTAAAACAATACTGAAACAGCTTGGGGGAAATTGGATTGATTTCGGTAGAAAAAGCTTCAAAAATTATAGACACGCATTGGCCTGACTGGGGCGAGGCAGCGCTGTCGATTGACCACCCGTCGGGCGGAATTCTAGCTGAGGTCATCTCAGGTGATCGCGACTATCCCCCTATTCATCGAGTGATGATGGACGGCATTGCGGTTTCATTTGATGCCTTTCAAGCAGGTAGACGCGAATTTAAAATTGAAGGAATCTGCGCAGCGGGACAACCCATCCAAACACTCACTCATTCAGATGCATGTATTGAAATTATGACTGGTGCCGCACTTCCCCTTCACTCAGATTTGGTGATCCAATACGAACACCTAAAGATTGAAGGAAAAGTTGCACAGGTAGTGGTTGAACAGGAACGCGTCCGAAATGAATTCACTCACCGCCAAGGAAGCGATTTCAAAAAAGGCGCCCCTCTTTTAAGTGCGGGCCAATCCCTGAATGGTCCACGCATCGGCATCGCTGCTTCGGTTGGAGGGACCTCCATCCGCATTCAGAAAAAACCAAAAATTAAAATCATTTCGACCGGCGATGAATTGGTCCCCGTATCTCAAGTCCCGCTCCCTCACCAAGTTCGCCGCTCAAATGCACATGCGTTGATGGCCTCACTTCTGAGCCGCGGATTTACGGAAGTCAGCCTTGACCATGTAAGTGACCATTACGAACAACTCATGCGCCACTACGACCAGGCTTCGAAAGAGAATGATGTGCTCATTTATTCGGGTGGAGTATCTAAAGGAAAATACGATTTTTTGCCCGAAGTCTGGGAAAACTCAGGAGTTGAAAAGCACTTCCATGAAGTAAGCCAACGTCCGGGTAAACCGCTGTGGTTTGGAGTGGATGCAAAGAGAAATGTAGCGGTGTTTGGCCTACCCGGAAATCCAATTTCTAGCCTCGTATGCCTTCATCGCTATTTTCTAAAGGATACCGTCCGCTATGCCCGACTCACTCAAGACGTTCGGTTTTCAAAAAATCTCACTTACTTTGTCCCTATTAAAATAAGTTACTCTGAAGATGGCGTTACCTACGCTGAACCACTTGAGGTGAAAAACTCAGGTGAATTCTCTGGTTTGTCTGAGAGTGATGGTTTCATTGAACTCCCGCTTGAGAAATCGGAATTCAAAAAAGGCGAAAGCTACCGTATTTATCGCTGGGGAATTGAATGAATCTTCTGATCGATGATCACGGCAGACAAATTAAAAAAATAAGGGTTTCACTTACCGATCGCTGCAACCTTCGCTGTCATTACTGCATGCCCGTTGAGAGCACGTTTATGGATGATGAGCACTACCTTAAGCCTCATGAGTATGCTGAGATCATCAAAAGTTTATGCGCTCGTGGCTTACAGGAAGTGCGACTCACAGGGGGCGAACCCCTCATGCGGAAGTCCTTTACCGCGATTGTGGAGGCGATTGCAGCATTACCCCTTCAGAAAATCGGTCTCACCACGAATGGCATTTTGCTCGATCGCTATCTCGATGTGCTCCAGAAGAATCGGGTTGATCATCTTAACATCAGCCTCGACAGTCTCGACGAAGCGAATTTTGAACGAATCACTCACGGCAAGCACCTGAGCCGTGTCTTAGCCAATATTGCACGCGCCAAAACTATGGGGTTTCAAATTAAGGTAAACGTAGTTGCCATGAAGGGCGTGAATGATCACGAGCTTTTTAATTTTGTTGAATGGTCTAGGGCACAAGACATTGAAGTAAGATTCTTAGAACTCATGCGTATCGGTTACGCGATTAAAAATCAAAAATCACAATTTATTTCTGCAGATGAAATGATCACGCAACTAAAAAGCCGCTACCATCTACAATTCATCACCATGCCCCACGACTCTACTTCATTTAATTATCTGACCACCTGTGGTGCGCGTATCGGGTTTATTGCTTCAGAATCGAAAGCCTTTTGTGGTGCCTGCTCACGGTGGAGATTATCGGCGGACGGAATCCTTCGTGCCTGTCTTTTAAAAGACGAAGGTATTTCAGTAGCGGGCGAAAGCAAACAAACACTCAATCAAATTTTTAACGAAGTCTTAAACATGAAACCCGGACTCAGGCCCGCCGAAGTAACCCATGCCATGAATCAAATTGGAGGATAGATGCTCACACACGTTGATCAAAATCATCAGCCCACAATGGTAGATGTATCTGACAAGAAAATTACCACCCGAATCGCCGTGTCGGAATCTTGCATCACGCTGCCTGAAGCGATCCGTCCGTTTATTCAGAGTGGTGAAATTCACCTAAAAAAAGGAGCAGTATTTCAAACTGCGATCATTGCAGGCACCATGGCGGCAAAGAAAACCCACGAAATTATACCCTTTTGTCATTCCATTGCTTTAGAGAGCTGTAAATTTGAAATTTCATTGAGCGATGATCTCGTCGTAAAAATTCGCTGCCGAGTAAAAACCGAAAGTAAGACCGGTGTAGAGATGGAAGCATTGCACGGAACCTCCGTCGCAGCGCTGACCATCTACGATATGTGTAAAGCGGTTTCGCATCAAATGGTGATTGGATCTACTCGTCTTATTTCAAAGAGTGGTGGAAAGAAAACAGTTTTTGATCGGCCACTTTACGGGCTCATTTTAACTGGCGGAAAAAGTAGTCGCATGAAAAGCGACAAAGCATTGCTTGAGTATGCAGGCAAGGCGCAGGCGGAACGCGTGTTTGATCTCTTGTCGCCCTTTTGTGAGAAAGTCTTTTTATCTGCTCGTCCAAATCAATGGCAAGGAACGGTACTTAATAAATATTCCATCATTGAAGACCAAATGGAAGGAATAGGACCAAGCGCTGGAATCATAGCAGCGCTCAATACTCATCCGGATGCGTATTGGTTAGTGATGGCCTGTGATTTACCGCGAGTCACTTCGGAGACGATTCAAACCTTAGTGAATCAATTTAACCCGGATGCAACGGCAACCTGCTTTTTAAGTGAAGACGAAGAATATCCAGAAGCCTTGTGTGCAATTTATACTCCTCTCGCAAAAGAAATCTTTGAAGCTTCGCTCCGAGAAGACGTTCGTTGCCCGGTTAAAATTTTAAAGAAATCAAAGGGTCACTTTTTAAAACCCTCACAGCAGGCCGACCTCAGTAATATTAATACGCCCGAAGAATATCGTGAGGTTCTGCATGAACTCACTTGAGGTTCGTTATTTTGCAATACTGAAAGAATTAGCAAATTGTGAGAGTGAGGTAGTCACCCTTACCCATGAAAAAACTTATGCAGATCTATATCAAACACTGTCACACAAATATCATTTTCCACTTTCTATAGAATTGATTCAGGTCGCGGTAAATGACGAGTTTGACGATTTGGAAAACTTCATTAAACCGGGATCTAGGGTGGTATTTATTCCACCGGTGGCTGGGGGATAAACGCAATGTTTCAACTCACTCCCCACCCCATCGATTTAAATGCACTTTCGCTTTCACTCAAAGAGAGCAAAGCAGGTGCACTAGTGACCTTCGAAGGGTGGGTACGAAATCACAATCAGGGAAAACCCGTTTCTGCGCTCGAATACCAGGTTTATGAAACGCTTGCCGAAAAAGAAGGTCAGAAAATCTTAACTGAAGCCAAAGAAAAATTTAATTTGCACGAGATCGTCTGTACTCATCGGCACGGTCTCTTACAAATTGGAGAAGTTGCTGTATGGGTGGGAGCTTCCGCGTCGCATAGAAATGATGCTTTTTTAGCAACTCGTTTTGTGATTGATGAAATTAAGCATCGTTTGCCCATTTGGAAGAAAGAACATTACTTGAATGAAAAACCAGAGTGGGTTTCATGCAAGGATCACTCTACCCATGTGCACTTTAAAGAAGAGGACTATTACCGAAAACAGAAATCGGTGGTGGATCCATTTAGCTTAAAGTCAAAACGCGTGGCCGTGATCGGTGCGGGCGGCTTAGGCTGCCCGGTACTCGCGTCACTCGCTGCTGCGGGCATTGGTCATTTAACGGTCGTTGATTTCGACCGGGTAGAGATTTCCAATTTGCATCGCCAATTTCTTTATACCCCAGCTGATATCGGCGAGAAAAAGTCAACCGTGGCAGCAAAGCGAATTGCCCAGATGAACCCCTTCATTCAAATCAAGGCGGTAGACCAAAGATTCAATGCCATGAATGGTTTAGATTTGATAGAAAAGTGCGATCTTGTGTTGGACTGTACCGATAATCTTGAAACGAAGTTTGCAATTCATGATCTCTGCATGTCAAAATCGATTCCACTCATTTCTGCAAGCATTTACCGTTTTGAAGGGCAAATTCGCACTTTTGATCGAATGCAAGAATGGGGCTGTCTTCGTTGCCAATTTAAAGAGACTCCAAGCGATGAAGCGATTGGCAACTGTAATGATTTTGGTGTGCTTGGTGCATCCGTGAATGCAATGGGCTCACTTCAAGCGGGTGAAGCGATTCGGTTTTTGATTCATGCAAGAAATGCAAGCTCCAAAGAAACCATCTATTTTGATTTAAATTCGCTCTCCGCCATGAAGATCAAGAACAAACGAAAATCGACATGCACCACGTGCTCCCTTGAAGCGCATCTTCAAAAAAATGAGGCCACTGATCATACCGAAACAGAACGTATCGAACTCGAATCTTCTGAACTCAGCGGAAACGATGAACTCGTTGACATTCGTGAACAAAACGATACTTTTTTGGATGACTTCATCCATTCAAAAAAAAGAGTAGTCGTATTTTGCCATCGTGGGATTCGAAGTCGCCGACTCGTCCACCAATACCGTGAGCGCGGTTTCCATCATTTTTATTCACTCACGGGCGGCGCATGCTCTCTTTAAGTATCTCTTTCTTTGCAATAGCACTGCTGTACGCAGCTGTGGGCTTTGGGGGCGGATCTTCTTATATCGCTCTCTTAGCGGTGAGTAATGTTCCTTTTGAGTTGATACCAAAAGTATCACTCATCTGTAATTTGCTCGTCGTGACAGGTGGCACTTTTCTGTATTATCGAAACAAGCACATCCGCTGGGACGTAGCCTTACCACTCGTATTGAGTTCGCTCCCACTTTCTATTTTGGGTGGGCTTTACCCAATTAAAGAACATGCTTTTTTAGTTTTGCTTTCATCGAGTCTTTTCCTGGCAGGCATTCGTATTTTATTTATTAAAACTCCAAAGATTGACCATCCAGGGACCCCGCCGAGCCCTCTGATCCTTGTGCTGACGGGGGCATTTTTAGGTGCACTTTCCGGGATGGTGGGCATTGGTGGGGGTATTTTCCTCTCTCCCTTAATGCTCAATCTCCGTTGGGCTCGAGCTAAGGAAGCTGCCGCCATTGCCAGCTTGTTTATATTACTGAACTCCCTGGGGGGCCTCATCGGACAAGTTCAAAAAACTGGGGGTTTTCCCAATTTTGGCCCCTATGTTTGGCTATTTATAGCGGTTTTGGCAGGCGGCCAAATCGGCTCTCGGATCGGAACTCACTCCAAAGTTTCGCACCTTTGGATTCAACGGGCGACAGGGGTTTTGATCCTTCTTGTGAGCGGAAGGCTATGCCTTAAGCTTCTTTCAGGTGCATGACGCATGGTTTATATTGAAATATCTAGCTAAGTCATATACGCTTTGGCGAAACAATTTAACTAACAATTAACTTTTGATGGGGGGTGAAAATTATGCCAGGAATATTTGTACGTGATGGCGATTCGTTTGAAGTAGCACTGAAACGTTTCAAGAAACTAGTGGAAAAAGCGGGAACTCTCGCTGAAGTACGCAAACGTGAGGCATTTGATAGACCTCCAGTAAAGCGCAAGAAAAAAGAAATCGAAGCACGCAAAAACCGTAATAAACGCTCTTCAGGTGGTCGTCCATCTCGCAAGAGTTACTAATTACCGCTTCTTAAATTAACTAAAAGGCACCTTCTCAATGAGACGGTGCCTTTTTTCTTTTCAATCACCTGTGGCACCGTATATTTTCGTGTCATGGGTAAACTTTTGGATTTTGTTTTTGGACGCCTTCTCTCGAACTCAGAAGAAGAACAACAGCGAATCGGTCCTTTGGCAGGCATCCCTGTTCTTGGTTTAGATGCACTCTCATCGAGCGCATACGGGCCCGAAGCGGCGGCAACCGTGCTCCTTCCTCTCGGAGTGATGGGAGTCGCTCATGTTCTCCCCATTACCATTGCGATCATCGTTTTACTCGTCATTGTTTACTTCTCTTACCGCCAAACCATTACGGCATATCCTAACGGTGGTGGATCCTACACAGTAGCCCGCGAAAATCTTGGGCCTTTTTTTGGAATCCTTGCTGCCGCCGCACTCCTTCTTGATTATGTATTGGTAGTGGCCGTGGGCATTTCTGCAGGAGTGGGGGCGCTTGTTTCTGCTGTTCCCATTTTGCAACCTCACCTCCTCAGCATTTGTTTAGTAACGCTTACTTTCATTACGCTCATTAATTTACGCGGGCTGCGGGAAGCAGGAGTTGCATTCATGTTGCCCACTTATTTATTTACCTTTAGCTTGCTCGGGGTGTTGGGCTTCGGAGTCATTAAAACGATGATGGCGGGAGGACACCCGCTACCCGTTGCAAACTTGCCACATCCCTTGGGGTCCGCGACGGAAACTTTGAGTATATGGATCATCGCTCGGGCATTTGCAAGCGGTTGTACCGCCATGACTGGAGTAGAAGCGGTGAGCAATGGGGTGAAATCATTTCGTGAGCCTGTCGTCGTTCATGCAAAACAAACTTTGTTTTTGATTATCGCGATTCTCATCCTGCTTCTCGGTGGAATCGCATTTTTAGCCCAAGCGTATGGTGTTGTCGCTACCGATCCCACAGCCCCTGGATATGAAAGCTTACTTTCTCAGCTTATTGCAGCCGTTGTCGGTCGAGGAGTCATTTATTATATTTCCATTTCATCGATTGTCGCCGTACTCATGCTTTCCGCGAATACCGGTTTTGCGGATTTTCCGAGACTCTGTCAAATCCTTGCACGCGACAACTACCTTCCTCATGCCTTTGCTGAGCGCGGACGACGGCTGGTGTTTTCCCACGGAATCATCACCATCGCGATCATGGCAGGTGTTCTTCTTTTTGTTTTTGATGGCGTAACCGATCAACTCATTCCACTTTTTGCGATCGGAGCATTTCTTGCTTTTACCCTTTCGCAGTCTGGAATGGTTGCCCATTGGCTGAAAAAGGCTAAATCAAATCATTCCGCACTTTCTATTTTTGTGAACGGCCTAGGTGCTTTAGCAACAGGGCTTACTCTACTCGTGATCTTAGTTTCAAAATTCACAGAAGGGGGATGGGTCATTGTTGCATTGGTGCCGGTTTTGCTCGTTTTATTTTATGCCGTTCGAAGACATTACATCATTGTTGCCCAACTCATTCGTTCACACCAGCCTTTGACATTTGATGAAACGAGAAAACCAGTTGTCCTCCTCCCGGTACGGGGATGGAGTCACGTCACACTTAAAGCAATGCGGTTTGCCCTCAATATTTCAGATCAAATCTACGGAGTTTATGTGGATAGCGGAGAAGGATCAGCATATACATCGGAGCAATGGAAAAAATATGTGTTGGACCCAGCCAAGACCGAAGGAAAAGTGCTACCAGATCTCGTCACTTTACCCAGCCCCTACCGACAACTTTTCAATCCCCTCATGGGTTTTATTGATGAGCTGGAAGTAAAACATCCAGACCGACAAATTGTGGTACTGATTCCAAGCCTGGTCGTCAGAAAATGGTATCAATATTTTCTTCACAATCAGAGAGCCCTATTACTTCACGCGGCCCTTCGCCTCCGTGCCGACCCCCGGGTCATCACGATTACTATTCCCTGGTATCTGTAGGGCAGATTTTGCGCTTTTTCTTTGCGACATGCCGCGCTTTTAACCAATGTTCAGCCGCAAGTTCATTACAGCGGCGAATGGTACTTTTTGAACTTTTCTCTGCCAACATATCTTCAACCGAACTAAACGACGGCTGCATTCTTTCGCCCGCTTTAGTCCCATCCATTCGACCTTTTACTACTGCAAAAAAAGAACGGGGAGGATCAAAACGATAACCGGGCAATTGGTAATCCTTCTTTTTTACTAGATAGACCTTAATCCAACCTTCATCAAATTCAGGCTTAGGATGATCATCTAAAAAAAGTTTTCCATTGGGTCGCTGATTGACAATAGAGTTGCGTTTTTCTTCCGAGACACGCCTAAAGGTTCCGCCGTATTCAAAAACACAAAGGTAGCGGGCATCAATATCGAGCAACTTTGGATCCACAGTGGTGACGGTGTTCAGTACGACAGGATTTATTTCTCCTCGTTCTTGAGCGTACGCGGGCGCTACTTGCACACTCACTAATAAACAAAACAAGATCATATTTTTGAAAGTGCTCATGGATATCCTATTCAGCTCATCGGTGTAATTCATTAAAAAGCTGAGCAGATCTGCCACCGTAATGACACTTCCGTGTCTTTTTCGATCCCATCCAACTCTCTGCGAGTCATTTTGTCCTTCGTGCGGCGCATAATTCATCAATAAGGTCTTGATTTCACACTTGTTCTATCAATATGTCGATGTTACTGCTTTTCGTATTATGAAAACAATGATTCTCACTTCTCTTCTCAGCATTGCTTCGACAGTCATGACCAATACCGCTCAAGCTAGACCTGAATATGCTGCAAAAACCCAGGCAAGCTGCTCAAGCTGTCATTCCAGTCCTTGGGGTGGCGGTCCTCGCACCATTTACGGGAAAATGTTTGGTGCCAGAAATTTAGGCACACCTAAAACTAACGGCTCTGACATTTATTACGGTGATTTCAGATCACTTTTATTTGTGCCAAAAACTCCAGTCCAAAGTTCAAGCGGCATGGTCATCATGGAAGCAGCAGCAACGGCGAATGTGCCCATCACTGAAGATGAAGACGGATCTGAAATGCATGTGGTAGGGACTTATAATTTTTCACCGCTGAGTTCCGGAGCTCGCGAAGCTTACATTCACTGGAAAGTAGGCGCTGATGAAAATCGCCTGGCGAGTCATATTCTCATTGGTCGATTCAATTCACCATTCGGATTACTCACTGACGAACATCGAACTTATACTCGCATGCTTACCAACTCTTCATTAAACACATTCAACACTGGGCTTGCGGTATCTGGTGAACCGATCCAAACTTTGCATTATGATTTTGCACTCGTCAACAACCTCCAGGGTGGTGCGGGATTTAATAATCAGGATATTATTTGGGCCGATGTATTTAACTTGAGATGGACGCCGGCTTTTTTCCCAGGAATCATCGGTGTCAGTCAGAACTTCCAGCACGCGGTTAATCAAGCAGAACCTTTTGCATTTTCTGCCTATACCGTGCTGTCTCTCGATCGACTTACTAAAAATAAAATCAACGGATCCCTGAGCGGCGAAGTAGTCACTGCAAAAAATTGGATCAGCTCAAAGAATAATCCCTCTTTAGGTTCTTTCTTTGTGCCCGCAGCTGATAGTGCCTATCAAGATGCCACCTCATCTAGCCGCTCATTGGGATATTATTTTCAAGCCAAGTACGACTTGAATTCCCGCTGGTCGCTCATCTACAAATATGACTATTTACTATTTGATCAAGCCTTTCAAGGGGACGGGTTTTCTCGACATGGATTAGGGTTTGAAGTTTTCATCAACAGTAATGTTATCTTGAATGCACGGGTTGAAAAAGCGAGCGTGGGAAGGTCTGAAATTGCGAGCACCAACGCTCTCGCCGCAGAAGACGACATTCTGATGATGCTTCGTTTGTGGATTTAATTTTGACACCGTCATTATATTTCTAATTCTTTAGTTTAAATTGTGGCATTTTGTCCCCTGAGAGGGCAATTTAATCTCTTCTGTTTTAGCCTTTAAAACAGCACAAATTTGCTGCGGAAGTAGAACTGCGGGTGTATTCTTGGTTCATGCAAAATAAAAATAAAAAATGGATTTTTAGTTTATTCACATTAGCACTGAGCCTTCTATTTCAAATAGTGAGCTTCACTCAAGATGCAAATGCTATTCCAGCATTTGCCTTAAGGGAGAAGGTTTCGTGCAACATGTGCCATCAAAATGGAAGTGCTCCCCATCTTACTCAATATGGGTACCTCTACCGTCGGGCCGGATTCCGCCTTCCTGATAATATCGGAAATAAAGAGAACGATGCAAAATCATTGACCTTCCAAGAACACATGGCCGTGGGCGTGAGCACGAGCTACGAGTTTGTTGCTACAACGAGCCCAGGCCACAGCGCCGCCACGATTACTGCAAATCAAATTAATGTTCCTGAAGTTGAACTTTGGCCTCTCGTAGGCGCATTTCTGGGCAATTTCGGAGTATGGTCTGAGATTGATGCAACCCCAGGAACTACTGGAGGAGGCAGTGTAGACTTAAGTCAAGCTGATATCCGTTATGCAAATGGAACGGCTGATAAATTTTTCAACTTTCGCGGCGGAATTATGGCGGCGGAAGGCTTTGGGGCATCCGATCAATGGCTCGACGATGCAAACACGCCACTGATGGAACGTCTTGCTCCTTATTATAATCAAGATACTTTGGCGACCCCATTCGGTGCAATGGGAACACCGGAGCTAGGTTTAGAGTTTGGGTATAACTATTATTCTTCGCATCTTACTCTCGGCGTTTACAATGGTTTCTCAGGAGTTGACTCTAGCGGAAACACTGCACTTACACCGGCCTTAACGAATCGAACTAACGGAATTTCTAAGGATTACAAAATACAGTTAGATCAATTCGTAGGTGATATTGGCGCCATCACTCTTGCTTACTACGACGGCTACATGAGCTTGAAAGATCCAACTCAAACCTTTCTATGGGCAGACAGTTACAATGCAGAACGCGTGTACCTCACCTACTTTGCCGTACCAAGCGTAGTCGATGTATTAATGGGGGGTGGACTCATGACCAACCAATTTGTAACCACTACCGCGAGCCCGTCAGGTACCTTTCAAAGTCGCGGTGGATTTGCGGGGGTAAATTACTATGCAACTCCACATCTTACCTTGTCTGGTCGGTTGGATTACTACTCGTTCAATACCACTTCGGATGCAAGAGCTCAGGCGATGGGGGGCTCAGTTCAAGCGAGTCTTCCGTTTGAAAATAATCAGTTTATTTTCCCCTTTAACCAAACGGGTTCAGACCTTACCAGTTCCAATGTGGTCGCAGGTGTCACCAGAGATTTCAGAGCGGAATGGCGTTTTTTGTTTTAAATAATGTAATATAACGAAGGAGAATAGAATGAAGTATTTGATTGTAATGATGACCTTGTCTTTGTCCCAATTTTCTTTGGCTGCCGATGCACCGAAGAACACACCCGAAACAGTTGCTAAAGGGAAAGCGGTTTATGCAGTAAATTGCTTGACCTGCCACGGTGATAAGGGTGACGGAATGGGACCTGCAGGGAAATACATGAGTCCGAAGCCCAGGAACTTTACGAAAGACGCGTTTAAGAAGGGCGAAAAGGATGCTGATATTTTTGCAAGCATCACCAAAGGACTCGATGGAACCAGTATGACCGGGTTCAAAACCCTGCCTGAAGCTGATCGTTGGGCGCTGACCTATTACGTTCAATCGTTCAAAGCTAAAAAGTAATTTGCGATTAATTAATTAAAGTGAAACGCGCGATTTGCTGCCGGCAAGTCGCGCGTTTTTTAATTCCAAACATGGAGCAATTTCATTTCCTGAATTGCCTTGCAAGCGGTCGTATTTTTTTGAATGCCGTCAACCATCGCCATGGCTGTCTCCCGAACTTGCGGAGAAATGCTTGCAGTATTTGGGCGGAGATTGATTCCTGCCCATGCAGTTGCGTCGTAACATGCTCCAGCACCAAACAACTTACTGCATCTCAACTCGCGCTCTGAGTAACCACAATTCCAGCAAAAAGAAGGAGAAGAAAGAAAGCGATTGCCAGAAATAAAATGTGCATCGGTTTTAATTTTTGGTGTGATGATGGATGAAAAGTTTGATGTAATTTCATAAATACCTACAAGGCACTTGGCCATAAATCGGGATATTGTTGAGACTGCGCCGGTCTTTTAAGGGATTGAAGCGCATGAGTACGGTTTACAAAAATATAAGCATCATAACGAAGGGCAAGATTAGTAGGAACGTCCCGGGCGCGTCCCTCGTGTTTTGGCTGATAGACAACTCCAACCGCACGCTGGTAAGTAATTTTCCTCATCTCCTGAGGAACGACTTTTCCAATCCACGACAAAACCAATCCATCTGTTTTTTTCTCAGCGGCGATTTCATGAAGATAATGATCAATGGAATTGGCTTGGGCTGGCGCCAAATCAAAAATAGTTTCCTTACCACCCCATTTTGAACTGGCAGTCACGGTACCTTCATAAGTCCCAAATCCTACGAGCGCGACTTGTTCTGCGCCGAATTGCTCACGCGCCAGTCCCCCAATGTTCACATAACCTTCTTTAAGCATATCCGTTGCACGATAATCTCCAATATGAGTATTGTGTGCCCAAACAATTGCCTTCGCGTTCGCACCGTGGTGGTCTAATAAAATTTCTAAAGTTTCAAGCATATGGCGGTCTCGGACATTCCAAGATTGCTCAGAGCCCTCCAACATTGCGCGATAATATTGTTCAGCGTTTTTCACTACTCTCGCATTTTGCTGAGCAGTAAACAGACGGCGCGCTCTAGCGGGTCCGTAGTTTAATCTAATCTTTAATAGTTCTGATAGATTTTGAGCAACCTCATCCGTACAACCGTGCGCATTTTGCAGCAGGGACCGCGTGTACTGAATTTCATTTGCTTTGAAAGGAGCAAAACACGAATAGGCCTCGACAAACTTTTCTGCAATCTCCGGGTAAAATTCCTTCACAAATCCAATTGCAGCATCCATCGACGCATAAAGTGAGTAGAGATCAAGTCCATAATAGTCTACGTTTACTGAGTTTTTATTCAATAGGTGCAACTCCTCGGCCAGATCTGCAATTTGCCGATTCGACCACATCCAAGTGGGCCAGCGACTAAATTGTGACAGGACCTGTTTTACATTTCCTGAGCTATCGGCATGAATGTATTCATTGAGCAAGGTTGCCTCCGGCCAATCACCTTCAACCGATACAAAACTAAATCCATGATTTTTGATGAGCTCAAGCGATATCTTTTTTCTGAGTTCATAGAACTCCTCGGTACCATGAGTAGCCTCACCCAACATCACCACTTTTTTATCCTTGACGGCATTCACGATTAACCTGGTCATGTTCTCAGCTGTGAGCGGCTCGGCAAATTGATGAAGGGCTTGCATATAAGTGATGCGCTTGTTTGCACGAGTTAATTCACGTCTAGCAATAATCTCACCTATCCACTCAATGGTGCGTTCTTGTACTTGCTCTAGCGTTCCCGGCTCTTCGAAGACATGCCCTGCACCTTTAATTACCTGAAGCTCGCATTGCTCCAAGTGCTCCATGGATTGTTGATTAAGCTTAATCACTTCATGATCAAGGCACCCTACCAACAACAAAACAGGTACTTTAACACTAGCAAATGCATGACTTGCTAAATCCGGACGCCCCCCACGGCTGATCACTCCACAAAGTTCGTAAGGCTTTTGCGCTGCTACCGTGAGTGCAGCCGCTGCTCCCGTGCTTGCGCCAAAATAAAAGAGAGGTAGATTATCTTCACCCAAATGATCTTGCACCCATTGGGTCGCGATCTTTAAGCGTTTACTCAGTAGTTCAATATCAAAAACATTTTTTCGATTCGCGGTTTCTTCGTCTGTAAGAAGATCAAACAGCAACGTGGAATACCCCGCTTGATTCAAGCCCAAAGCAACTTTTTGATTTCGTGGACTCAGCCTACTGCTACCACTCCCATGAACAAAAATAACAACCGCCCTTGCTGGTCGCGGAACCGACCAAATTGCCTTGAGAGACTGTTGAAGATCAATCGGAATTTGTACTTCCTCGCTCGTTCCACTGGCGGGAACTTGGTAAAGTCGGAGCAATCGCTTTACCTCTTCATTTTCCACCTGATCAAAATCCCAATAGTAACGACCGACCGCCTGAAAATCGTCGGTTTCATAATCGCAAATCACTTCATCTGCATGCTGACGTAACAAGAGTGCCGCTTCGCTCGAACAAACCGGTGCGGACACCACGATCTTTTTGACTTTCCGTTTTTTGAGCAACATCACTGCAGCAAGCATGGTCGAGCCGGTAGCAATTCCATCATCTACAACAATCACTGTTTTGCCTTCATAATTCAAAGCCGGTGCTTCACTGCGTAGAGCTTCAGATTGGTATTGAATGTTTTTCTTTTCATTCTGAACTACATCATCAAAATACCCCTGGGGAACATGAAGGGAATCACAGATTATATCATTGCGCCATATCGTTCCATCTTCCGCGATTGCTCCAATGGCAAGTTCCTTCTGATGGGGTGCGCCGATCTTTCTCACCAGCAACAGATCAAGTGGAACTCCAAGTGACTTTGCCACTTCGTACGCAACTGGTACCCCACCTCTGGGCAATGCTAACACTATGGAGTCATCCGATTTAAATTTTGTTAAATGCTCAGCCAGCGTCCTTCCGGCATAATAGCGATCTTCATACTTCATATCCTTTTACCCCAACGCGTTTAAAATCTTACCCCGAACTTCTTCCATTGATCCCCGGGAATACTCTCGTCCCAGCGAGTGAATCTTCTTTTGGTGAACACTACTCGGTAGCTTTTCCTTTAGAATTCCCAAGAAATGCGGTTCAGCAATCAACGTGACTTCCTCAAATTTATTTGCACGAGCAGCACGCGCGAGAAATTTTCCAATACGCGCGGCAAATCGAATAGCGATCTGCTCTCGCTTTTCATTGTGCCTATCGAGTGAGTGGTGAAAGAGCGTTGCCGTTGAAAAGGTACTCCCCGAACGATCGGAATCAAGCTCCCCTTCAGTCAAATGACCACTTGGATTATCGAGTCGATCAACAAAATGAAACTGGTGATCTTTACCTTCAAAATAAATAACTGCGTCACTCCGATTCGCGAGCACATACCATTTTTGGTGAATCTTTGGCTTAAATAAATCTGTTGTTGTATAACGCTTCATGACTTTGACTTCCCCCGAAATTACGACGACGTTTAACTGATCTAATTATTGGTGCTGCAATAAATACACCATCACCCTCGGAACTTTAGGGTGGCAATGGTGTGATTTATCGAAATGACATGAGACACATTCGGTATTCCCGGGGTCTTTCATTCGTGGAATAGCCCTTGCATTCTGCTGAGGAAAACCGCGAATCTAAATCTAATTTTTTTGGAGTTTCAATGAAAAATCAACTTCCTCTGCTCGTTTTCTTCACGCTCATCTTGAATGCTTGTGCCGCTTCAAGGGGAATATATACACCTGAGAATCCAATTTTGCCCGATCACTTTGCACGTGTTGATACACTTGGTTCATCGCTCACCGCACCAAGCAAGCTTCGCAGTTCGTCTGAGCAATATTTATTGCCATCAGATCAAAAACAGGTTTTTGATCAATTCATTTCGGTATTTGAAAACTCCACAACCGTTTTACAATATGGCTATATTGAAAACTTAAATGATGGTCGAGGATTCACAGCCGGACGTGCTGGCTTTACGTCGCGCGATGGAGATATGCTCGATGTGGTTCGATATTATCTTACGCTCAATCCCCAATCATCCCTTGCCCTTTACTTGCCAAGATTAATTGCACTGAACGATGAAGGTAGTGATGCAACGCTTGGTTTAGAAAACTTGCCTCTCGCATGGGCGGAAGCTTCCGAGGATCCAAATTTTAAGGCAGCCCAAGATTATATTTCGGACCAGCTTTATTATCTCCCCGCAGTGAAGAGAGCGAAGAAGTTCAATATCAAGTCGGATCTGGGTATTCTTTGCTTTTACGATACGGCCATTCAGCACGGTGTCGATGGTGAAGAAGGGCTAGACAATATCATTAGTCGTTTGGGACGGCGTTCTCATTATGAGAGTGAGGCAACTTATCTGAATGAATTTTTAAAGGTGAGACGGGGTATACTCATGGACCCAGTAGATAAGAGCACCCGCAAGGTTTGGCAAGAATCAGTGGGAAGAGTAGACACACTTCAAGCTATTCTTCTTTCTAAAAGACTCAATCAACTGGCTCCCATGACCATCAGCCCCTTTGATGAATCAGAGAGTTATCTGATTCAAAGGATAGAACAGCCATGAAAACCCTAGCCATCAATACCGCCAGTCTTCGAGCTTATTTGAACCATTTGACAGCACTCCAACCAAAACTAGATCACCTTCTTACCAAGGTTCGGGGGTCGCCCAAGCCCGAAGTCGTTCATCAGACTCGGGTAACGCTTCGGCAAATTCGAACCGCACTTTATTTGGCCAAGCTGTCGGACAAGAGTTTAGCGATTGGTAAGATTGATCTCGAGTTGAAAAGCCTAAGCTCTGCACTTTCTGATCTCCGTGAATTAAATGTAGCAATTCAAAATGCTAAAATCTTTCATGTCACCATTCCCCAACAAGAGTTGAAGTTGCAACGGGCAAGGAGAAAAATCAAGGTTAAGCTGAATCGCCAAAGGCAGATCAAAATTCTTCGTAAACTCACTCACTTTACCCAAAAAATCAAACTTGATCCGGCACTCGAATTAAAAAAAGGATTGAAGGGGCTACGGAAAAAAATGAAACCCTTACTTCATCACGCGGTTTCCTCCGATGAGAAAACACATCAATTCCGACTCAAAATGAAGAAGGTTCGCTACTCACTAGAAATGATCAATTGCCCCCAAGCAAAACTGGTGGAACTCCAAAGACACTTGGGCCGCGTCTGCGACTTGGCTTCTCTTGAGCGATTCAGCGGAAAAAATGAAGAAATAGAAAAGCAAAAAGAAAAAGAGAAATTAAAAGCAGAATCTTTGGCTCCCAAAGCAATCAAACACACCCTAAAGCTTCTTAAGTATGACGCCCACCCATGATGAGTACTGATCTAAAATGAACAGTAGATTCCATCATTTTACTAAATGCCTCATCCACCTTTTCAAGCGGGAACTCTTCAATCATGGGTTTCACATTATTAAGAGCGCTAAAGTGTAGTGCTTCCTCTACTCGTCCACCGACCCAGCCTGATATAGAATTCATGCCGCCCAGTAATTGCGAATGTGGAATTTCAATCACCCCTTCAGAGAAAGAAACAATAATAATTTTACCGCCTCGGGCAAGGCCGGGGATCAAGCTTGAAATCAGTTTACTATTGGGAGCGGTACAGATAATCACCTGCGCCCCACCTAGTTTTTGTAGCTCACTCGCTGCTTGTCCAGTACTGATATCCACGTAGAAGTGGGCACCTAACTCCAGGGCCAGCCCTTTTTTCTCTCTTCCCCGGGATAATGCTACCGTTTGAAAACCAAGCTTTCTTGCGTATTGAATTGCTAAGTGTCCTAAGCCACCAATTCCAGCCACTGCAACGAGATCTCCGCCTTTCGCACCGCTATTTTTAAGTGCTCCAAAAACGGTGTTTCCCGCGCAGAGAAGTGGTGCTGCTTCTTTTGATTGAAATTTCTCTGGAATATAAAAGAGCGCTTCACTTCGAGCAGTCATGTATTCCGCATAACCACCATCAGTTGAAATGCCGGTGATGATCGCCTGCTCGCATGTCCAAAAGCTGCCTGCCCTACAGTTTGCACATTGTCCGCAATGACCGCCATGCCAACCCACCCCCACTCGTTGTCCCGGCTGCCAAAACCGCTCTGCCTTAGTGCCCGCTCTTTCAATCATCCCTACTACTTCATGGCCGGGAATAATGGGATAGTTTAATCCCGGATAATTCCCCGCAATCGCGAGCGCATCCCCGTGACAGATGCCACATGCTTCTACTCGGATGAGAACTTCATTTTCTTTGGGTTCAGGTATCTCTCGTTCAACCAGCTGAAACCGTGCTCCTGGTTTACTGATCTCCGCCGCTTTCATTTTCGCCATGATGTGCCTCGCGTATGTGAATAAATTCTAACAGAAGGACTGCAGGAGATATGCCATGCAGCGGGAGCGATAATGCAGGACGAATAGCTCCCGGTGAACTGCATAGGGCAAATTTACCCGATGCGGGGTAATTCCTGACACTTCCAATTGCTTTACTTATAGCAAGAAGTCTACCCACCAAGGGACAGGATGACCCACACTTGAGTCAATATTTTTTTTACCCCTTACTCCTATTCGCTATCAGTCGCATAATCTGCCTGGGTGGGCACGATAATTGCTCTTAATAAATGCGAAGTTATAAATTTTAAAGAGGGATCGAATATGAAAACAGACGCAGCAATTCAGAAAGACGTAATCGATGAGTTAAAGTGGTGCCCAAGTGTAGCTCATGAGCATATTGGGGTTGCGGTAAAAGACGGAGTGGTGACGCTCTCCGGTTATGTCCCAAGCTACATTGAAAAATCCACCTCAGAGAAGGCCGCACAAAGGGTTGCCGGTGTGAAAGCCATTGTCGAGAAAATTGAAGTTCGTTACCCAGGTTCTTATTATCGGGGAGACGAAGACATTGCGACGATGATTTTAAATGCATTTAAATGGAATGTGCAAATTCCGGAAGATCGAATCAGGGTAAAGGTCAGCAAGGGTTGGGTTACGTTGAGCGGCGAAGTTGAATGGGAATACCAGAAAATCGCTGCAGAAGACGCGGTGAAACCGCTTGCCGGAGTGCTTGGGGTTACCAATTTTGTGGATATTAAGCCAAAGGTTCAAGCCTTAGACGTAAAAGCAAAAATTGAAGAAGCATTGAAACGTTCAGCAGAACGTGAAGTGAATCAAATCCATATTGCAGTCGAGGGCAGTAAAGTGACCTTAAGTGGCAAGGTGCGCTCGTTGTCTGAACTCATGGATGCTCGCGGAGCCGCATGGAGCGCTCCTGGAGTGAAAGATGTTCAAGATCACCTGATTGTGGCGGCGTGATGTATATACTCCGCTTCGATGAAATTTCTATCAATGATGTACCTATGGTCGGCGGAAAGAATGCTTCTCTCGGAGAGATGTACCGGGAATTGAGTGCGAAGGGGGTAAAAGTACCGAATGGATTTGCAATAACTGCAGATGCTTATCGCTACTTTCTGAGCACAAATGGGCTCGACAACAAAATCAAGGATTTGCTTTCAGGTTTAAATACTAGCGACACTCAAAAGCTTCAGGAGCAAGGCACTAAAATCAGACAGTGCATTATCAACGCTGAGATTCCAGCTAACTTAAGTGCGGAGATCCTTAAAGCTTACCAAAAATTGTGTAGCTCACGCGAGCAGGCACTGCTCGATGTTGCAGTGAGAAGCAGCGCCACCGCAGAGGATCTTCCTGGTGCAAGTTTCGCAGGACAACAAGAAACCTATTTGAATGTGCAGGGTGACTTTTCCTTACTAGAATCCTGTAAACGTTGTTTTGCCTCACTTTTTACCGATCGGGCCATTTCTTATCGTGCAGACCAAGGATTTGATCATGTAAAAATTGCTCTCTCGATCGGCGTTCAACAAATGGTGCGCTCTGATCTCGCTACTTCGGGCGTAATGTTTACACTTGATACCGAATCAGGATTTCCCGGTGTAGTTTTAATTAATGCGGCTTATGGCCTTGGTGAAAACATTGTCCAAGGGGCAGTCAATCCGGATGAATATTATGTGTTTAAGTCTACACTTGCACAGGGATTTAAACCCATACTTAAAAAAAATGCTGGGACAAAAGAGTTTAAACTGGTCTACGACGCAGGCGGGGGAAGAAGAGTAAAAAACATACCAGTATCGGACGAAGATCGACTTCGCTTTGCATTGAATGATGAAGAGATTCTCTCACTCGCCCGCTCCGCATGCATGATCGAAGAACACTACTCTAAGAAAAATGGGAGACCCACTCCCATGGATATCGAATGGGCGAAAGATGGCATCAGCGGTAATCTTTTTATCGTTCAAGCGCGTCCTGAAACGATTCATTCGCAAAAAGCGAACGGTATGACCACGATTGAAACGTACCATCTCAAAGAACACGGAAATCGCCTGCTCTTAGGACGAAGCGTGGGCGAGAAAATTGCAAGCGGTAAGGTTCGGGTCATTAAAAATGTTCAAGACCTGGGACTTTTGCAGGCGGGGGAAATCTTAGTCACCGACAAAACTGACCCAGATTGGGAACCCGCCATGAAGCGTGCGGCAGCCATCATCACCAATCGGGGTGGCCGAACTTGTCATGCTGCCATCATCAGCCGTGAGCTCGGAATTCCCGCGGTCATTGGCACGAGTGATGGAACAGAAAAACTTAAAGACGGATTAATCGTTACTGTCTGTTGTGCCGAAGGCGAAGCGGGTGCGGTTTACGAAGGAGCCCTTGCTTTTGATTTAGAGAAAATTGATTTGAGCAATTTCGTCAGACCCAAGACAAAAGTAATGATGAACATCGGCAATCCCGAAGAGGCATTTCGTTTCTCTTTCATTCCTAATGACGGCGTAGGCCTTGCTCGTATGGAGTTCATCATTAGTACGGCGATCAAAGCGCATCCCATGGCACTACTCAATTACGAACATTTGCAAGACGCGGCCGCAAAAAAAGAAATCGACAAACTCACCAAAGGGTACATCAATAAATCCGAATATTTTGTCGAACGCCTGGCTCAAGGAGTGGCGATGATTGGGGCCGCATTTTACCCGAAAGACGTGATTGTCAGAATGAGTGACTTCAAAACCAATGAATACGCGAATCTGGTCGGCGGCAAAACATTTGAGCCGCACGAGGAGAATCCCATGCTCGGCTTTCGTGGAGCCTCCCGGTACTATGATCCACGCTATCAAGCGGGGTTCGCCCTCGAATGTAAAGCCATGAAAAAGGTTCGGGATGAAATGGGGCTCACGAATGTGAAACTCATGATTCCCTTTTGCAGAACCGTTGAGGAAGGCAAGCGAGTGATTGCCGAAATGACTAAAAACGGCCTTAAACAAGGCGAAAATGGGCTTGAGGTTTATCTTATGTGCGAGATCCCCAGTAACGTGATTCTCGCTGATGAATTTGCTAAAATCTTTGATGGCTTTTCCATCGGATCGAATGATCTCACTCAACTTATTCTAGGAGTAGACCGTGACTCCGAAATTGTCGCCCATCTCTTTAACGAGCGTAATTCTGCAGTAACGGGAATGATCTCTAGAGCGATTCACGGACTCAAGACCGCGCGAAAGAAAATCGGAATTTGTGGTCAGGCACCGAGCGACTATCCTGACTTTACAGAATTTTTAATTAAAGAAGGGATCGATAGTGTTTCACTCAACCCTGATGCTGTTTTGAAAACCACCTCTTTCATAGTTGGAATTGAAGCGAAGAAATAACATTAAGTATTTTTTATTTTAACTCTAATTTTTTCTGCACTCATTACTTTCGGATCAATAGTGAGTCCTGCTTGATCTTCGTTTTTAGCCGTGGGCAAGGTAAAAAAAATCTGACTTCCCTGACCTGCATTGCTCATCATCCAAATTCTGCCTCCATGTGCTTCGACAATTCCTTTGGCGATGGCAAGCCCGAGCCCCGTGCCACTTTTTCTACTCCGCTCGGGTTGCCAGTAGCGGTCAAAAATCTTCGACAACTCACTTTCCTGGACCCCCTGGCCTTGATCTGCAACTTCAAAACATATTTCTGAATGATTGAGTTGAAAAGCATTCAATTGAATTTTTCCCCCTGGGGGAGAAAACTTGATCGAATTGCCTATCAAGTTAGAAAATACCTGCAACACTCGCTCTTGATCGGCTTTTACCATCGGTAGATGATCGGTCATTTCAGTCTGAATGGTCATAGACTTTGCTGCAGCCAGGGGGCGCATCATCTCGATCGCATCATTCATTAGGCGACGAGGGCTTTCATTAACTGAGGTGACTTCAAATTTTCCCATGTCTATTTTAGAGAGATCTAATAAATTACTAATCAGATCAATTGCCGACTTAGAAGCGAACTCAATATTACTGACCGCCTTAAAAAGTCTTTTTGAGATTTCTACCGATATACCATCTCCCGCTTCTTTCATCATATAATTTAAAGTTTGAGCGCTGATCTGAATCGCCGTGAGCGGATTTTTTAAATCATGCGATACGATAGCAACGATATCCTCTCTTGCCTTCGTTGCCTCTTTCGTTTGCTTTTCAGATTGAATTTGTTCAGAAATATCGCGAATAATTACCGAGACTCCGCTCCCACCCGTTTCGACTATAGTAGGACCAAAAGTAAGATCCACAGGAAAGCTGGAGCCATCTTTTCTAAGCGCAATCAAGTTGTGTTTTTCGTCTCCGAGCTTGGGGATCAAGGTTTCAATATTTTTGCCGGTAAGTTCTTCCGCCTGGTAGGAAAAGTTCTTGGTGACTTGTGAATTGACCATTTCAATCACTCCTTTAGAGTTCATCACCACAATGGAATCGGGCGCTTGCTCGAAAAGATCTTTATATCTTTCTTCACTCTGGAGCAATTCAAGCTCCCACTGCACCCTATTTCGCCAACCTATGACTAGAAAAACTTCAATCAACAACAAAAAAAGTAAGGAACCGATTACTAATAAATGAGTAAGAAGATGCGGTTTAGTGGGTTGAAATTGGAATCCCAAGAGCACCATAACTATCAGCAAACCCTGAAATGGAATGCAATATCTAATCGAACGGTTTTGCTTTAAATCTTTTTCTAGCTGCTTTTTGTACATGAATTCCCAATAATTCTTTCCATAGCAATCGCTAACTATGTGCGAAATATAGATGAGCAAAGAACGTATTTACAGTTCTATTTTCTTAACGGGTTTTAAGGAACATTATATCAATACTGATAGAATAATAATTTACCCACAGTGGAAAAACGATAAGAATGAGACAAAGAGTCTCAAAAAATCAGCTAGTTAGAAACAGCTTGCGACTTGGCTCCATTTAAAATTTATGCTAATCTCCGACCATGATTCTTCATAAAAATGCCAGTGAGGCAATTAAACATATCCCTAACACCGGAATTGTCTTTGTACATGGCCAAGCGGCGGCCCCTAGCACTCTCGTGAAGGCAGTAGTAGAACAAGCGAGTCGCTTTGATCATCTCAAAATGATTCATCTCCATACTGAGGGTAATGCGGATTACGCAAAACCTGAATTTGCAAACCACTTTGAAGTGGTCAATCTTTTCGTTGGCAGCAACATTCGGCCCTATGTGGACTTAGATCGGGTAGACTACCTTCCGTGCTTCTTGTCAGAAATGCCCGGATTATTTCGTAAAAAAATCATCGTTCCCGATGTTGCACTGATCTCAGTCAGCCCTCCCGATGACAAAGGTTATTGTTCTCTAGGCACCAGCGTTGGTGCCACCCGTGCTGCCCTTGAACATGCAAAACTTATTATTGCTCAAGTAAACAGCCAAATGCCGCGCACTCACGGAGACGCCTTCATTCACGAAAGTAAAATTGATCACGGGGTGGAAGTAAATACACCACTCCCGTCACTCGAGAGAAAGGTGCTCTCGGAGGTGGAGAAAAAAATTGGTTTCCATGTCGCCGGTATTATTGAAGATGGCGCCACCCTTCAAATTGGAATCGGAGCAATCCCCGATGCAGTTTTGGCAGAATTGAAGGGGCACAAACGGCTAGGAATCCACACTGAAATGTGGTCTGACGGAGCTTTAGAATTAATTTTATCCGGAGTGGTCGACAATTCAGAGAAGAGAAATCACCCTGGCAAAACAATTAGTACCTTTGTAATGGGCACAAAAAAACTTTATCAATTTATCGATAACAACCCCAGCGTGGCACTTTTGGATGCGGCATATGTGAATAATGTAGAAGTCATTTCTCGAAACCCGAAAGTGGCTGCCATTAATTCTGCCATCGAAATTGATCTTACCGGCCAGGTATGTGCTGACTCAATCGGTAATCACGTGGTCTCAGGTGTAGGCGGGCAAGTTGATTTTATCCGCGGAGCTTCTCTCTCACGCGGAGGAACACCGATCATCGCACTCACTTCAAGAACCAAAAAAGGCACCCCCCGGATCGTTCCACAATTACATTTTGGAGCAGGGGTAGTTACCACTCGAGCCGATGTGCATTTTGTTGCCACTGAATATGGTTTAGTGAATCTATACGGAAAAAGCATTCGAGAGCGCTCAAAGCTTTTGATTGGAATTGCTCATCCTGACGACCGCGAAATGCTGTCTAAATCATGGCACGACCTTTTAAAGGGTTAGTCAACTGAATCAGTTGAAGCTAACATAAAAAGGCGTGTTAAACTGACACTGCATTACACAATTTTTATGTAGAAACAACTGACCCATGCTATATTGGCCCACATGGCAACCCTATCAAGAGCATTGCTCACCATTATTCTAACGATGCTGCTTTTTTTCTCAATTTCATTGGGCACTTTAACCGCTGAAGCGGCAACCTATTCTGAAACCCTTTCTTCCATGCAAAAAGTAATTCATTCAGAACAATATGGAAACCTATTGAAGCGAGGATTGATTCTCGATCAACTTCACCTTTACCAAGATCAACTGAAGGCTTCCCTTGCGGCAGCTCCTGACCTCGCTAAAAATCCCGCGATAAAAGAAATGAGGGCTGCCTTAAAACTGGCGGCTCATCGCGCGTGGAAGGGTGAATTTACCGCCTTAGATCAACAAATTAAAACGACGCAGGAGAGACTCAATGCACTTCAGATTAAATAGCATTGCGCAGCTCATGCTGTTGCTTCTGTCCGTTTCCGGATGTACTAAAATTGTAAGCATTGCTTCCAGTTTAGACACCCATGCACACTTAGACCACGCCTACTGTTACAATGGGCAACACGCTTGCGTTGGTTTTGCAGATTTACCCTTCTTTGATTCTGAGATTCGGTATCAGTTTTCTTTTGATGACGGAACCGATTACCAAACCAAATTTTCTCCGCCCAACACTCAAGTGAATAAGCTTTTTGGCTCCACAGATTGTGGCACCATCGCACCCGCCACTACTGATGCCGCGATGATTGGATTTCGTCACCTTGCAGGTACGAATCAAATTGAATTGCTGGGCTATGCACACAACGAGAGAAATATGGCAAATGGCCTAGACTTTAGATACTCACACTTGCTTACGGTTCCCCGCTATCAAACCGTTAATTTAGGAATTCGTGTGCTGAACGGCTATTATTCTTTCCGCGCCAACAGCAATGACGAAGTAATTATGGAGCGATTTTGCTCACAGGGAATCTTTGATGGAAGAATCATTGACACTTGGTTTGGTGGAGCTGCTCCCGCTCCTCAAGACATGGAGATGAAGATCAATGACATCAGCAAAATGCCAGCGGGTATTCCACAAAACCTGAGCATCGCTGATCATGATGGAACGTGTGGCGACATTGCTGATCCCATTGCCAATCTGAAAAACCACCCGTCAGGAATCTATGCCCAATACCAAGGCCAATGCAGTAAAACACTGAAGGTGGTCTATGGGAGATGCAGTTATAGCGAAAATCCGACCACCACTCAACGCACTGTTTATCAGTATACAGTTCAATGTCAGTAACTTGAAGTGACTCTCGTATTTTTGTACGGTACTATTTCGGCATGACTCAAAAAAACCCTATTTTAGAACGTAAATTGGGCCCTATCATGCTTTGGGGCCTCGGTGTTGGATACGTGATTTCGGGAATGTATTGTGGATGGAATTTGGGCCTGCCCGAAGGCGGCACTCTAGGCATGGCGGTCGCGACCGTTTTTGTCGCTATCATGTACGCAGCATTTACCTTTAGCTACACCGAGCTCGCCTGTGCGATTCCCAAAGCAGGTGGCGCCTTCGATTACGCTACCAAAGCCTTTGGTCCGCGTATTGGTTATGTAGCCGGAATTGCACAATTGGTGGAATTCGCATTCGCACCACCCGCTATTGCAGCAGCCATTGGAGCCTATTTTCACGAGTTTTTTCCAAGTATTTCGGCGATTACCATCGGGATCATCGCTTTCTTCATTTTTACCGTCATCAATATTTTAGGGGTGAAACTGGCGGCCGTTCTTGAGCTCGTGATTACCGTACTTGCGGTCTTTGAACTTCTTATTTTTTCTGCCGTGACCCTTCCCTCATTTCACTTTTCGAACCTGAGCCAAAATGCATTTCCTCATGGGGTCAGTGGAATTTTTGCAGCCATTCCGTTTGCGATTTGGTTTTTCTTAGGTATTGAAGGTGTCGCAAACGTTGCCGAAGAAACCATTCAACCCCAAAAAAATGTTTTGCGCGGTTTTGGCTCCTCCATTATTACTTTGCTCATTTTGTGTGCCTTAACTTTTATTGCCGCGATTGGAGTCGGCGGCTGGGAGATGATTGTCTATCCGACCGTGGGAGCTTCGCCTTCAGATAGTCCACTCCCTCTTGCACTCGCCCATGTGGTAGGCAAAGACAATGTCCTTTATCATTTACTCCTTACGGTTGGATTGTTTGGTTTGCTCGCTTCCTTTCATGGGCTCATGCTTGCGGGTGGCCGTGCCACTTTTGAGTTTGGACGAACGGGTTACTTTCCAAGAATCCTTGGAACCACTCATTCCAAGTTTCATACACCTACGGCTGCACTCATCGTCAATTCTTTGATTGGTATCCTTGCGCTTTGTTCCGGAAAAACAGGTGAAATCATCGTCATTTCTGTATTTGGCGCACTCACCCTTTACGCGATCTCAATGCTCGCCCTCATTAAACTCCGTCAAACTAACCCTGACATGGAGCGCCCTTTCAAAGTACCGTTTTATCCTTTTACACCCGGTGCGGCACTGGTGATTTCTGTAGTATCATTCATTGCAATGATCTTTTATAATTTAAATCTATTTCTCATTTATCTCGCACTCATTGGAGTGGCCTACGCGGGGGCCTTTATCTTTTATGAAAATGACCAAAGAACAAATCTTAGCTGAAGTCAGATCGTCTCCAAATAAAAAAGTGAAAGTCGCCATTACTGATATCGATGGCGTTCTGAGAGGAAAGTATATTCACCTCGATAAATTCGAATCCATCGCCTCAGGTGGCTTAGGTTTTTGCGATGTGATTTTTGGTTGGGACTCGAGCGATCAAGGTTACGACAATGTGGAGTATACAGGCTGGCACACTGGCTTTCCTGATGCGGTAGCCAGACTTGACCTTGGAACTTACCGAAAAGTACCTTGGGATAATGATGTCGCTTTCTTCTTGGGTGATTTTATTAACGACAAAGATGAAGCCCTTCCCATTTGTCCGCGGCAGTTACTTAAAAAGGTGAAAAAAACCGCAAACGAGATGGGCTATGAGGCGACCTTCGGGCAAGAGTTTGAATTTTTTAATTTTAGAGAGAATACCGAAGAATTAAGTGCCAGAGACTTTCATGCACCTAAGCCACTCACTCCCGGCATGTTTGGATATTCGCTGATTCGCATGTCTAAGAACAAGGAATACATTAACGACATCTATGACCTCCTCTACAAATTCCGAGTACCCATTGAAGGACTTCACACGGAAACGGGTCCAGGAGTATTGGAAGCGGCCATCCTTTATGGTGATGTGATTGAAAGCGCCGATCGCGCAGTATTGTTTAAATCATCACTCAAAGAAATTGGGCACAAATACGGAATTATGCCTACGTTCATGGCTAAAATTTCAGAGAATCTGCCCGGCTGTTCAGGCCACCTTCATCAATCCCTTTGGCAAAATGGGAAAAACACTTTCTATAACGACCAAGGCAATCAAGGAATGTCAGCGACTATGGAACATTACATTGCAGGTTTGCTTCATTGCCTGCCACATGTTCTTCCGATGTATGCTCCAACTATCAACAGCTACAAGCGCTTAGTTGAAGGCGCATGGGCACCGACCACCATTACTTGGGCCGTCGATAATAGAACGGTAGCTGTTCGCGCCCTTCCTGGCTCATCCAAATCTACACGTATCGAAATGCGCGTGGTGGGTTCAGACGCAAATCCATATCTTGCTCATGCCGCATCCCTAGCGAGTGGTCTTTATGGGGTGAGGAATAAATTAAAAATGCCGGTCCCCCAAACCGTGGGCAATGGTTACAAAGAAACAAAAAACGGCGTTCTACCCGGCAATCTATGGGACTCCACTCAAGCCATGAAAAACTCTCCTCTCGCACGCGAACTTTTTGGAGAAACATTTGTAAATCACTTTACCAAGACTCGTGAATGGGAATGGCGACAATTCTCAAAGTCGGTCACGAATTGGGAATTTAAACGTTATTTTGAAATTATCTAAGGAATAAAGGAGCATATATGACTGACTGGAATACCATGAAATGTAATTTTAATTTTCCGACAAGCATCCGTTTTGGAAAAGACGTGATTTTCGAGCTCGCCCCTCACTTAAAAGAACAAGGACTCAAACACGTGCTCCTGGTCTCTGATCCAGGCATGTTAAAATTGCCCGTCTTTCAAAGCGTGGTGGATTCACTCACCAAAGCCGATCTTAAGGTAAGCGTGTTCTCAGAAATCGCTAAGAATCCGGTAAAATCGAACGTACTCAATGGTGTAGCGCTTTATCAAAAATCGGGCTGCGACTGCGTGGTCGGTTTCGGTGGAGGCGCCAGCATGGATGTGGCGCGCGCGATTGTGCTGAAAGTAAATCACCCCCTCGACCTATTTGCTTATGATGACGCAATTGGCGGCGACCGCTTCGTCACTAACGAAGTTCCTTATTTTGTGACTGTCCCCACTACTTCAGGCACGGGCTCAGAAGTTGGCCGAAGCACCGTGATTGCAGATGACGTTACCCACGAGAAGAAAATTCTTTTCGCCCCAAAACTACTCGCCAAAAAAGTTTTTGTGGATCCGGCACTTTCACTTCAACTTCCTCCGTTCATTACGGCTGCAACCGGTATCGATGCGCTTACTCACAATGTGGAAGCCTATCTCTCCAAGGGCTTCTCACCTCTTTGTGATGGAATCGCACTAGAAGGGATTCGCCTTATTGCAGAAAGCTTAGAGCGCGCGACCAATCGCCCTGATTTAGAGTCGCGCTCTAAAATGGCGATGGCCTCCCTCATGGGTGCTACCGCTTTCCAAAAGGGCCTTGGTGTCGTGCACTCCTTAGCCCATCCCCTTTCAACGGTCATGGATATGCACCACGGACTTGCAAACGCCATCATGATTCCATTTGGTCTTGAGTTCAACGCGGAAGGATCAGAAGAACGATTCAAAAACATGGCTGAAGTTTGTCAACTGAGCGACACTTCACCGAGATCATTCATTCAATTCATCCGCGACCTGAATCAAGAAATCGGAATTCCAGCTACACTTGGTTCTCAAAAAGTGGGCAAGGAACATTTGGACAAACTTGCCGATCTCGCGATCAAAGATCCATGCCATGCCTCAAATCCAAGAACGGTTACGCGCGAAGACTTCCATCGCTTGTATTCGAAAGCACTCTAAATGAAATCGACGGCGATGTTAAAAATTGGTGTCAGTTCTTGTTTCATGTATCCAGATCCTGCACGCACAGTCTTTGGGCATAAAACACTTACTTATCTTGAGAAAGACATGAGTCTTTTTTTATCGAGAAAAGGGGTAATGCCAATACTCATTCCTGACTTGCCGGAATCGGAACTCATCCCATTTTTAGCAGAACTGGATGGTTTTGTATTTCAGGGTGGCGCTGACCTCTCGCCCGAAAGTTACGGTGCGACCCCCATTGAAAATGGTCGCTGGATGGGCGATCGTCACCGCGATCTCTATGAGCTGAAGATCATGGACTACGTATTTAAGAATAAAAAACCCATTTTAGCAATCTGTCGCGGCTTTCAAGTCATGAATGTATTCTTTGGCGGAACCCTTTACCAAGACTTAAGCATTCAAACAAAAACACCTGTCCTGCATCGTGACGCTGACAAATACGATCATGTTCATCATGCGGTTACGTTGACCGAAGACAGTCTCTACACTCAACTCTATCCAACGCTAGCTCAGAAAAAGGAGATGGTCGTAAATTCCGTCCACCATCAGGGTGTTCAGACCTTAGGAAAAGGCCTGGTCGTGGATGCAGTCTCTAAAGATGACCAGATTATCGAGGCATTTCACTACCACGATATGAAAAATAATTTTGCACTTGGTGTTCAGTGGCATCCGGAATTTTCTCATACCTTGGGAAATACGGTAGTCGACCCGGCACCTCTCTATGATTTCTTTTTAAAAAATATTCGCAGTTAAATTTACCCACTCAAACCCGAGGAGAAAATACCAATGAAGATAATCAATCCAGCTAACGGAGAATTGATCAGAGAAGTAAATGAAGATTCAAAGAGCTCAATCTTGGAGAAATACACGCTCGCCAAAACCGCGCAAAAAGCGTGGGCCTTAAAACCACTGAATGAACGCGTGAAAGTTGTTCAAAACTTTCATGATTTGCTCACAAAGAACATTGACACTCTTGCTCATGACTTAAGCCTTGAAATGGGTAAACCATTGAACGAAGCAAAAAATGAGATTAACGGAGCATGTAAGCGCATTCGCTTTTTTATTGAAAACTCAGGCAAATGGCTTACTGAAGAAAAAGTGAATCAAGATGGGAACACCAGCGAGGTACTCGCGCACGAACCACTCGGCGTCGTCATCAATATTTCCGCTTGGAATTACCCCTTTTTAGTGGGGGTAAATGTATTCGTGCCAGCCCTCATTGCGGGGAACGCCGTACTCTATAAACCTTCTGAATTTGCGACTCTCACCGGGCTCAATATCGCTAAGACGCTACATGAAGCTGGCGTGCCGAAAGATGCATTTATCCCTGTTGTGGGTGCAAAAGCAGCAGGTGAAGCTCTTCTTGAGTTGGATGGGAACGGCTATTTCTTCACCGGTTCTTATCGCACCGGCAAATCAATTGCAGAGAAAGTGGCGCACAAATTAGTGCCAGTGGGGCTTGAGCTCGGCGGCAAAGACCCACTTTACGTGACCAATGATGTGGATGTAGCGAAAGTTGCCGGAGCAGTAGTAGAAGGATGCTTTTACAATAACGGGCAAAGCTGTTGCGCTGTAGAACGCGTCTATGTGCATGAAGAGATCTACGATTCCTTCATCCAAAATTTTGTAGATGAAACTAAGAAACTCACATTAGGAAATCCGGTCGATGGGAAAAGCACTCAAGGCACGATCGCTCGCTCCGTGCACATTGATTTCTTAATGGAGCAAATTAATGATGCAATTCAAAAAGGTGCAAAAATTCTCACTGGCGGTAAAAAGAGCACTGGGACGGGCGCTTTTTTTGAACCTACCGTTCTCGTAAATGTGAATCACACAATGAATGTCATGAAGCTTGAAACTTTTGGACCAGTAATTGGAATTCAAAAGGTAAAGAATGACGAAGAAGCGGTTCGCCTCATGCAGGACTGTGAATACGGTCTTACGGCCTCCGTCTATAGCCGCAATCTGGATCGCGCGAAAACAGTACTTTCACAAGTAGACTCAGGCACCGCTTATGTAAATTGTTGTGATCGGGTCAGTCCTTATTTGCCATGGAGTGGAAGAAAGCATTCAGGCCTAGGGGCAACGCTATCGTATTTAGGTATCCTTGCATTTACTAAGCCACGGGGTTGGCATTTAAGAACTTAGTCTCAAAGATAAATTACCAATCCTAGGGTAATGATTGCCGGCAGCGCCTGGATAAATAAGATCTTTTTACTTGCGGTCACGGCGCCGTAGATACCAGCAATGCCCATGCAACCTAGAAAAAACAATTGAAACGAGTGTGCTTGAGCAGGATCAGGTGTGATGAGACTCCAGATTAGCCCTGCCGCGAGAAAACCGTTGTAAAGTCCTTGATTTGCAGCAAGCACTGCTGAATCTTTAGCGCGCTCTCTGGTCATCTTAAATGATTTCATCGCAATAGGTTTTTGCCAGAGAAACATCTCAAGAATCATGAACCAAATGTGTAAAATCGCATTTAAGCTCACCAACACTTTAATTAAAATCATTTTCTAAACTCCTCACCGAGACATCATTATTCAAATCATCAATTAGCCATTAAATCCATACTTCTTGATGAACTTCTGTTTTACAAACTGAGCGGTCACTGCGTAAGCAACTAAAATTAGACCCAACCATGCAAAATAGGAAAGCGGCAAAGGAACAAACGACACTTTTGAAGCAACCGATGCGAAAGGGATATAAATACCTACCGCCATCACTGCAATGGTGGAGAGAATCAATGGGAGGGATGCCGTACTTTGAAAAAATGGTATTTTCGCCGTTCGCACAAAATGCACAATCAGGGTCTGCGACAGTAAGCCCTCTACAAACCAACCTGATTGAAATAGTGCCTGTTTCTCTGGAGTATTCGCTTTGAAAACAAACCAGAGCAGCGCAAACGTTACATAATCAAAAATGGAACTGACCGGTCCCATGTAAAACATGAAACGCTTAATGTCATTAATGGACCACTTTCTCGGCTGAGAGAGGTACTCTTCGTCCACCCGATCGAGCGGAATCGTCGTTTGGGACAAGTCGTAAAGTAGGTTTTGAATCAACAACTGTACGGGAAGCATTGGTAGAAAGGGCAGAAAAAGACTTGCTCCGAGTAAGCTAAACACGTTTCCGAAGTTAGAGCTTGATCCCATTCGAATATACTTGATGATATTTCCAAAAACTTTCCGTCCCTCAATCACGCCTTCTTCCAGAACCAAGAGACTCTTCTCGAGCAAAATAATATCAGCAGATTCTTTTGCGATATCCACAGCATTGTCTACCGAGATCCCCACATCAGCAGCCTTCAGGGCCGGAGAATCATTAATTCCGTCACCCATAAAGCCCACCACATGGCCCCTCCGATGCATGGAGCGCACTATAATCTCTTTTTGTGCAGGGGTGAGTTTTGCAAAAATAAAGGCACGCTCTACTTCTTCATCCAAAGTAGCTTCGTCCATCTTTTCTATTTCAGACCCAAGGACAATTCTCTCAAACGGAATTCCAACTTGTGAGGCGATCTTGCGAGTAACGATATCGTTGTCGCCGGTCAGAACCTTTACCACCACTCCCTTGGCCGCTAGCTTCTTAATTGCAAGTGAAGCGGTTTCTTTAGGCGGATCAAGAAATGCAACATATCCCAGGAGTGTGAGTCCTTCTTCATCTTTCACCGAATAGGTAGTTTGGGTGGGAGGTAGCTCTTTATAAGCCACGGCAATCACTCTCATTCCATCTTCATTGAGATTGCGAGCGACATCATATGAAGTCTTTTTAACGTCGTCAGAAATGGGCATCGTTTCATCATTTAATTCAATATTGGTGCAATGACTAAAAATCTCCTCAATCGCTCCCTTACAAATCAGAATGTGCTTCTCGTTTTTCTCCGCAACAATGACTGACATTCTTCGACGATTAAAGTCAAAAGGAATCTCATCGATTTTTGAATAATCCGTTTCAATCTGAAGCGCCTTATGAACCTCTACGTGTTTCAATACCGCTACATCGAGCAAATTCTTCAATCCCGTTTGGTAGAAACTATTCAGAAAGGCAAAGGTCAATACTTGATCCACTTCCCGTCCTGTTACATCAACATACTTTTCAAGTACGACGTTATCTTGCGTGAGCGTCCCCGTTTTATCAGTGCACAGGACATCCATCGCTCCAAAATTTTGGATTGAGTTCAAGCGTTTCACCACCACTTTATGCTTACTCATGGATAAAGCGCCCTTCGCAAGATTGACCGTAACGATCATAGGGAGCATTTCTGGTGTGAGACCAACAGCTACAGCAACCGCAAAGAGGAAGGCTTCAACCCAACTTCCTTTGGTGAATCCATTTACAATAAACACTACCGGCACCATCACCAACATAAACCTGATCATGAGCCAGGTGAAGCGTTGAATACCCTTTTCAAAACTAGTGACTTCCCGCCTAGCGCCAATGGTTTTTGCAATCGAACCGAAGTAACTATTACTCCCTGTTTTGAGCACGACACCAATGGCGGTACCACTCACGACATTGCTTCCTGCAAAACAAATATTTCTAATTTCTAAAAGTTCTTTCTTCACATCCTTCGGTTCTTCGACCGAATCCTTTTCAATCGCCACTGACTCACCAGTTAGTGGTGCCTGACTAATGAATAGATCTCGGCAAGAAAGAATACGGACATCCACCGGCACCAAGTCACCCGCAGCCAAGTGAACAATGTCCCCAGGCACTAAGGTTTCAATCGACACTTCTTGTTTTTCGCCTCTTACCGTATCTTTTTGATCGAGGTCTTGGATGACGTCTTGGTCTCTTGGTCTTCTCAGTACACTCGCAGTAGTGCTGACCATTTTCTTCAATTTCTCGGCTGCCTGATTGGAGCGTCTTTCTTGAAAAAAAGTAAGAAACACACTGATCGAGACCATTGCAGAAATAATGATGGCGCCTGGAATATCGTCTGTCGCAAATGAAACCAATGCAATGACGGAGAGGAGAATCACAAAAGGGTTGATGATGGTTTTTAAAAGATGCTTCCACCAGGTATCCTCAAGATCGGCCGAGATTTCATTTTTTCCAAACACCTGCAATCGATGCTGAACCTGCGCCGGGCTTAAACCCTCCATCGATAATCCCATCGACTGACGGATACGTTCGGTAGTCTTTTTTGAGATACTGAAATAGAACTGAATTGCCGTGAACGCAGGTTTCGCTTCTGGTCTCGAAAGGCCCGGGAAATAATTATAAACGGACTTTGGTAAAAATCTTAAAATTTTTCCTGTCATGGGATCCTCGTGTTTTATCTTTGAGTAAGTCTTTATTAATGTTAACAAATATGAAGAATAAAGCCAGTTTAGTAGTTCACCGTCAATAATATCTCTGTTACTATTTTAAGATGGAAATACCTAAACGCATTTTTCTCGCACGACTTCCTACTCCCATTCAAAAGCTAAATTCTGTTTCGCGAAGATTGGGCAAAGAGATCTATTTATGGCGGGATGATTTGACGGGATTTATGGATTCTGGAAACAAGTTGAGAAAACTTGAATTTCTACTCGCCGACGCGTTACAAAAAAATTGTGACTGGATTATTACTTGCGGGGGTCCTCAATCTAATCACACCAGGGCCACTGCGGTGGTAGCCAGGCAATTGGGCCTTGACGTTTCCATCCTCACCTTGCCCAAACCTGGATACGATCAAGATCAAACGGCAACTGGTAATTTGATGTTTAATCAAATATTTGCCACCCATCAAGTGTGGCTGAGCTATGAGGAATTTCAAAAACGGGGCTCCACGTACGATTTTTTCTTAAACGCTGAAGCCGACCGAGTAAGAGCACTGGGTAGAAAACCGTATATTATCCCTCTCGGGGGCAGCAATGTATTGGGGTGCTTCGGCTACGCCAACGCAGTAAATGAGATGGTGAATACCTGGAGAGAATTGGTTTCTGGTTCAAATGCTCCAGATCATCTTTTTTGCGCCTTAGGCTCAGCCGGGACCTACGTCGGTTTACAAATGGGCCTCGAAGAACAAAGGTTAACTACCGAACTTCATGGCATCAATGTCATCGGCCCCATGCCCATTCCCGTCCAATACGTTTCCAATCTTCGCCAAAGTGTTTTAGAGACTTACGGGATTGAACCACATACTCAACAATCACAAATGATTGACGGCTATGTAGGCGCTGGCTACTCCATCGCTTCAGATGAAGACCTGAAATTCTATATTAACCTTGCCCGAACTGAAGGAGTAATGCTCGATCCTTGCTATACGGGAAAAGCATTTCAAGGCATGGTTACAGAAGTTGAAAAGAACCCATCCGCTTACGGTAAAAGAATACTTTTTCTTCATTCCGGCGGAGGCTTTGGTAATTTTGCTTATGCTGAGCAATATCAACAAGTATTGAAACGGCTTTCAACTTAGGAAATCATTCGCGAAGGTTCGGGATTTTCCGTCGTTCGACTCATATATTCTGACTCGCTGAATGAATCCACCTTAATCACTTCATACCTAATTTGATGCCAATGTTTTACATTCGACACGTCTTCTTCTGTGATCACTCCAAGTTTAACCGCATCAGAAACCAGTTCTACAAATGGTTTTTTAGGAAGCTTCTTATCTCGAATCGCCTGTTTAATCTTCCGTTCGGCCACCTCTGCTTTTTTTAAGGCAATCACTGCTTGGTCCACATAAAATAGTTGTTCATTTAATGACTGAGGATAGTAAATATCGTGAGTGAGATAATCTCTGATCTTTTCATCATCCAAAATTAGATTCGCAAGTTTATGAATGTGCCGATCTGAAAGCGTGCCGCCGCCCATCGTATTCAAATTAGACCACAGCCGGATCGGGCCGCGAAAGACCCAAGTGAGTCCTGGCACTTCAATATTTCGGTAAATTTCGCTGAAAGCGTGTTGAATTTTACCCAGTACAAAACTCATGCTTGCATGGACCAAGGGTAATTGCTCTTCTTTGGAGCCATCAGCTTCAAATTTCTTCAAAATTGCAGTTCCAATAAACATAAATGCTAAAATGTCAGCAAAGCGTCCGGTTAGACTTTCCTTAAATTTCAATTTTCCACCTAAAACTACCATCCCTACATCTGCGAGGATTGCAAAGGAGGCAGAAGCCCAAGTAAGTTTACGGTAATAACTATTTAAAGAACCCCGATTTGCAGGAAATGATAACCACCCCCGACTGATTGAAAGCAATCCCGATCGAAAAGTATTACGAACCATATGTCCCACATGCCCCCAAAGTGCTTGATCAAAAGCTTGCACATTACCAGCCTCCAATGCCTTTATTTCCTGAAATGCAAAAGGATGCGCGCGCATTGCTCCTTGTCCAAAAATCATTAATGTTCGAGTGAGAATGTTCGCGCCTTCGACGGTAATTCCAATGGGTGCCGCTATATAATAAGGTGCGATTAGATTTTTTGGTCCAAGAGAAATGCCTGCTCCACCCATAATGTCCATGGCGTGATTAATCCCTACTCTAGAGAACTCAGTGCAGTAGTACTTAGCTATTGCGGTGACCACTGCTGGCTTCTTACCTTGTTGAAGCGCCGTCAAAGTAAGTTCGCGAAGCGCTTCAAGCATATAGGTATAGCAAACAATTTTCGAAAGTGGCTCCTGCACTCCTTCAAATCTACCAATTGATATACCAAATTGTTGCCTCACCAAAGCATGAGCACTCACTAAGCGAGTCACCAGTTGAGCGCTTCCTACCGTCTGCGCCGGAAAAGAAATCCCGCGCCCAGCAGCCAAGCACTCCATTAACATCTGCCAACCTCTACCCGCATTTTTTATTCCACCCACAATGACGTCAGCGGGAACAATCACATTTTTACCTTGATTAGGGCAATTATAGAAAGGCACACCCAGTGGATCATGGCGATCGCCTAAGATCACACCAGCAGTGCGTGATGGAATCAACGCGCAAGTAATTCCGACATCTACTTTGTCACTCAATAAATGATCGGGATCCTTTAACTTAAAAGCGAGGCCAATTAGGGTTGCTATAGAGGCAAGCGTGGTCCAGCGTTTTTCCCAATTTAACCTAATGAGAAGCTCGCCATTGTTGCCTTTAAATAAAATACCTTCCGCAACAATAGACCCAGCATCACTCCCTGCACCGGGCTCGGTAAGTGCAAAACATGGAATCTCTTCTCCCAAAGCCAATTTAGGCAATAAACGCTTCCGTTGTTCATCGGTGCCATAGTTAATCAGCAGTTCAGCAGGTCCAAGGGAATTTGGAACCATGACATGAATACTAGCGGCAAGACTTCGGCTAGCAAGTTTTCTGATCACTTCACTATGCGCCAGCGGCGAAAACCCCAAGCCACCATATTCTTTAGGAATAATTAATCCTAAAAATTTCTTTTCCTTGATGAATTTCCAAACGTCCTCAGGTAACTTACGCTCTTGCCAAATTTTCCAATCATCAATCATCGAACAAAGTTGATGGACGGGTCCCTGCAGAAATACGCGCTCCTCCGTCGTTAACTCAGGCGTTGGTTCACTCATAAACTGCTCAAAATCAGGTTTCCCAGAAAACAAATCTGCTTCAAGCCATACTGTTCCCGCTTCAATCGCCTCCCTCTCCGTATCAGAGATATTAGGTAGGAAATTAAAGTGCTTTAACAAATCCATAATGGTTTTTGAAATCAATTGCGCTCTTAAAAGTCTAACCACTCCCAACACGATTACGGTGGCTACCACCGCCACCAGCCAAAGCGGTATGGTGACGTGAAGGGATAAAATAGATAGTGCAAAAAAGATGAAAATACTCCAAATCCAAAATGGAGCACCAATAAATCCTAAGTACAGAAAAATGCTTAGGGAAATTACGTAAAATAATGTGCTCATAAACTACAAATATGAAGCAACCAAAAAAAAGACCCACACACCAGAAAACCGAATAGTATTAATTTTTGCTCGATCATAGTTGCCCACCTCTCTTCAAAATTGCGATTTGCACTTGAGGCGTTGCAATTTTTCGGCCACACTCTTTCATGATCTGAGCTACAGGTATATCCAATTTGGCGTAAAATGACCCGTTTTTACACCGTGATCACTGTAGCTATGGCCAAAAATGTCCCAATACAGATTTTGAGACGAGGGTGGGCTAGAGAGAAGGAATGCGTCGCAGAGCGAGCTTTTCGCTCCGTTTTAATTTCTTAATTAATATTTCGAGTTTCAATGCTTGAGAGAGGGTGAGCCTACCTCTTTTTAGACGGATTTTTTTAGGCGGGGAGCTTCTAAAAAACTTAGCTCCTTTCTTAGTTCCTTGGTGTTCGCTAAATCGTCTCTCTACATCCTTGGTAATGCCGGTGTAGAGCATTCCATTTTCGGCTTCAATCATGTACACGAACCAATCATTTTTGGCCAAGATACTTACTCACAAGTTCTTCAATGATATCACCCACGCCGTAAGGCACACTATAGGGTCGCTGTGGGGTCTCATCATAATCATGATCAAAACCCATTTTATGAGTCCATTCATGAACAAGCGTGTTTGAGAGTTCCGCTACTGTAGCTGATTGATAATATTTCTTATAAATATGCAAATAGGGATCATCGACACTCGTGAAGGCAAGCGTACTAGATTGGCTTCTATACCGGGGTGGATTATAAATAGTAAGGCGCATATCGGCTAGTTGGTTCGCCTCTGACTGAACAGGGTATTCCTCTGCGCCGCCCATTAAGAAATCATAAACTTGCTGATTGCTCATCCCGTTATTTTGAACAAACTCTTGCTTCCCCTGATAGCTGAAGGTCAGCACTCTGTTCTTGAATTCAACTGAGTTTAAAACCTGATTCAATGCCGTAATTGCCTGATCGAGCTTTTGTGATTGTTCTGTATTTAAATTATCGCGGTCAATAACATTAATTCTCAGCGCGTAACTATTCATAGCGAAAAACATGATCATTGCTGACAACAGTAGTTGCTTTACAAAAGACATTTATCCATCCCCCACGCCGCAAGCGAGCAGCTAATTTATGCTTCGCTTACTGCATCGGCGTAGGGAGGAAGAAACATGAGTCAAAAGGTCGTCAAAAGGTCGTCCCGATCTTTGTGTTGAGAACTGCGT
>CAIMWN010000079.1 GCA_903845155.1 Oligoflexia bacterium | reverse complement strand
GTTTTGTATGCATATATAAAGATCCTCAGCCTCTTGACCAATCTCATGCATAGTTTTTTGCCAAAACTTCTCTAACTTGATTTTCCCGCGAAGACCCATTTTGCGGAAAACTCCATCAATTAAATCGGCATTATTGGAATTTTTCATATTATGAGTCCGTATTTATGTTTATCGAGTCTTCCTGACTCGGGATTTCGTGCCCTTCTTGCTCATCGGGCGCGTGGGGCGCTATCATAGTTACAAAGTCGAGATTAAGCCCTCTTCGCTCTGGGGACGTGGGCAAAACCATCACGCGAATTAAATCCCCTGGTCGAATGCGCCGATCCAAATCAGTTGTCTTTTCATGAACGACTAAATTGTGACGGACTAAGCCAACCAGGTTATCTGCAAGGGCGCAAAATACACCGTAAGCTTTGACCGATTTCACGAGCGCTTCCACTACAGTTCCTATTTGCGGCACTTTACCATATAAGATTTTATCAGATTCATTTAAAACAATTTTCGCATTACGGATTCCCTTTGCTAAAAGTTCTAGCTGAATTGAAACTGACACTTGTTTTCCGACCCAAAAGCGTTCCGAAATTTTTATAAGATCGGATACATTGCAACTTACTATGCCATGCGTTTCGGTACGCACTTGTAAAATAACTGACATTTTTCCCTCGAGATACGCTTTATTTTTTCGCTGTTTAATGGTATTGCATACCTTAACTTTTTCGACAACGCCTGTCACCTCTATTGTTATCACCGGATGAAGAAATGGGCAATTGTTTTCAAAATCCCATCTGCCCGCATGAACTGCAATCGAGGCTCCCGCCTGAAGTCGCTGATTATAAGGGATCAAATTTAAATAATGCGCTGAAACGCGTCCTGCAAATTTATCTTTAAGTCTTACATAAGCACCAAACTCATCGACTCGTTCGACATAGCCAACAGTTTTAGATAAATCCGGGAATTTGTTCGCCCCCGGAAACTCATTCCTCCATCGAGCCTCAACTAGCACAGCTCGAAGACTGACTTCCCACCTTGTATTATCCCATCGAAGCAGACGAATCTTAACCTTCAAGATTTGACCGACGGTAAAAAGGGTATTAAAATTCTCTAAATGTCCCTCAGACGCTTCAGAAATATGAAGATGTGCTTTTGTTGTTACTGGCAAAGAAGGAACGTCCATTTCGACACCACGCGCATGAATTGCTGTAATCGTACCCTCAACATCTTCTCTGTACCAAGATTTACTAATAGTAGCTAGGTCGGTAACCATGAGTGGTGTCACGGGAAAAGAATCCGCTGGCTTCCCTTCTTCGGCGGTGAAGCTGTATGCGTCTGCTGAATCTCGCTCTGAGACCTGCTCAAAGCATCGGTAATCAATTTACGGAGTTTTACTAGTTCCTCGCCCTCTTCGGAATCAGCAAGTGTTTCGATCAGCTCTCTCACATTATCAACAGTCAGCGGTTGTGGAAGCTCGAGCCACTCATGGCGATGCCACGAATAGTAAATATCAGAGGTGGAATATGCGTAGGGTCGTTCAAGCGACGACACGATTTTCTTGAGCGATTCTACACTTGAAAATGTTGCCATTAAAACACCCAAGAAGCGAAGCTCCTTAGCTTGCTTTTCGGTCAATAGCTTCGACGCACCGGGATTGAAACTCAGCATCCTTGCCTCGAAAAGGGATTTTGCCTGCGACCATTTCAGTCCAATCTCCTCACACACTGCGG
>CAIMWN010000078.1 GCA_903845155.1 Oligoflexia bacterium | reverse complement strand
GATATTCACCTGATCATTTGTGATCGAAATGAGCCGGAATTAAAAAATTCTGGAAAAAATAAAAAATGGCGAAAAATTCAAAAACTTTTTTCTAAGAAACTGAAAAGTCAGCTGTTTTTTGAGTTTTTCTGGAGCCTGTTAGTAGGGGTTGCAATAAAAATGACAAGTCATGGCCCTGTTTTTTATGAACAAACCAGATGGGGCTTTAAAGAAAAGGTGTTTTCACTTTGGAAGTTCAGGAGTATGCGAGTAGATGCTGAAAGTGCTGGGCCCCAGTGGTCAATTAGCAATGATCCCCGAATCACAAAATTTGGATCGTTTTTACGCAAAACCCGAATAGATGAGCTTCCTCAATTATGGAACGTAGTGAAGGGTGAAATGAGTTTGATTGGGCCAAGGCCAGAGCGACCGGAATTCTATCGCAAGTTGGAAAGTGAAATTCCCCTCTTTCGTTTCCGTCTGCTGGTACGCCCTGGTATCACCGGTTGGGCACAGGTGATGGGTGGGTATGCTTCTACCGTCGGTGAGACAAAGAGAAAACTTGAATATGACCTCTATTATTTAAAACATATGTCGCCAAAAATGGATTTTATTATTTCAGTAAAGACCATCAGTGTTGCACTTAAGGCGCTATTTCCAGGCTGATTTATATCGAAATTTGTTACGGAGGAGGAGTATCGGTGCCATGAGTGACGCCAATGCTGCTCCTCGAAATACAAATAAAGGTAAGCTCAGTAGAAGAGCGATGGAGCCAACGGTCAGGGCAACCCCAGTGATTAAAATCAAAAGAATCTCACTCCAAAATGGCCTCAGTATTCTTCTGAGTGATATAAGTCCCATCATGAATCGAAAATTATTTTTTTGATAAAGCCAGTGAATCCATTGTAAATTACCATTTACCATTCGTATTCGTCGATTGAGGTCTGTATTAAAATTTGTCTGCTCATGTTTTGCTTGATCGAAAACAAATGCGTCATCAAGGTAATAAATAATGGACTCTGGAAAGTATGTTCGGAGTGCGAGGGGAATGATGATATCATCGTTGCTAAAATCTTCCTTTGAGAAGGAATTTAGTTTCTCGAAAACACGGATTAGAGTTTGCCGCCGATAGGCAATTGCTGCTCCATGCAGACTGATTGGTCCACCACAGTGGTTCTCCATTTTTTTTAATGATTTCTCAAAAAACCAAAATAATCGTTGGACGAGCGAAGCACCCTTTATTTGATAATGGGGGGCTATGGCCATCAACCGTTCATCTAGCATCAACACCTGTAATTTTTGGATGAACAATGGATGGAAACTGATTCCTGCATCCAAAAATATAATCCAATCACTCTCCGCACGTTGCACTAATGTTTGAAGTGTTTGCCACTTGCTCTGATGGTGAACGGTGAGTGTCTCAATGGAAAGCTTTTGTTTCCAAGGTTCAATTTTTGTTTCAGTCTGATCGGTGCACGAATCGAGTGCAATGAAAATGCGGGGTGAAACTTGAAAATCACTTATTGTATTAAAAAGTGCATTTAAAGTAGTTTCAATTTTAGTTTCTTCGTTATGCGCAGGAATTAAAATACTGACATTTATGGTATGATGATTGACCGTGGCACCCGGAGTGGTGCAAGGGCTACGATAAATAAGCGCAGCGAGCAGACTCCCTCCCCCTAGGAGTGCGATCACTAGCAGGGAGCCAAATATTAAGAAAATCATTGAGGTACTTCGCCGATGATCGAGGCCGGATTACCGGCTGCAATTTGGTTTGCTGGGATATTTTTAGTTACCACCGATCCAAAACCAATCACTGAGTTTTCACCGATGTGGACTCCTTTTAGAATGGCAGCACTTGCCGCAATCCAAACGTTGTTTTCGATGACAATGGGGGAAGATACAGGAGGACGAGCGGCTTGCGTATTGCGATTCCGGTTTAAAGAGTGAAAATCAGTATCAATAATTCTCGCATCTGCCAAAATGCAAGATTCACCGATTTCGATTTTTTGAAAACAGCCTAATCGAGTCCCATTAATAAATGAGTTTTTTCCAATTTGAATTTTGGCAAGAGGATGATGAGTAAATGGAGTGAAGAGATCATCGACTATGCAATCATCCCCAATGATCACAGTTCCGGGGCCCTGTGCTCGGAGGGTCCCCATTAAGCAAAAGCGTTTTCCTACTCGAATTTTACTGCCTCCGAATTGTTCACGGAAATACCAAAATGGACGGCAGATTAATCCCTTTAAGAACCCAATTCGCCAGCGCAAATGGAGACCGGGTTTTGCATGCCGAGGATGCTGGGGGGAGGGAAGGAAGAATAAGAAGTCTTTCATCGGTTAACCAATTTGAGTGATTTGATTACTTTTGCGGGAACTCCGGCGAGAAGAGATTGTTCAGGATAGTTCCCGGCAGCGACAACAGCATGAGCTGCGATGACGCAACCAGAACCAATATGTGCCCCTTTTAAGATAGTTGAGTTCGCGCCCATCCAAACATCATCTCCCACCGAGATCGATTCGCAAGGAAACTCCCAGTTTTCTAGTCCAGCACCGATCCCACGCAATCCTTCCATTTGTTTTTTTCTGAGTTCCATCTCAAGGGGGTGAGCGTCGAAATCTTGAATGAAAGTATTCCAACTTGATAAAAACCGTTCACCAATTTTTATATTCAAGCGGCTAAATATTCGAGTATCGCCAATAATCGAAGCTTCCCCAATTTCTATTCTTCCTTGGGAGTAGGATTCTATTTTTGCATGCTCATAAATCAGGGTGTGGGAACCTATTTGAATATGAGCATGGGGTCCATCTTTGCGGATGCAGTTGAGTCGTTGAATACGGACTGACTTTCCCAATAGGATTCCTTTTGGATAAATTCCAATAGCTTGGAAAAACCAAATCAAGCATCTTGTTCGTTGGAAAAGCAAATGAGTTCTGACATACTGAAAGACAAAGAAAGGCCGATTTTTCAGAACATAGGTAATTTTAGAGATCACTCATTTAATTTTACCGAATTCGGAGGAGCAAAGGCAAGTAAGTTTATGGAAGAGACTCATTTGAATTTGAAATCACATTGGCCACTTACGTTCTTTTCGAGTCTCTCCGCCGTGTGCAATTTGACGCTGCCTTTGGTTTTGGCTAGAACTTTTACTCCAGCCCAAATGGGCGAATATAAGATTTTTTTCCTCTATCTTTCTCTCATGCCGTGGATTGCTCTGACGGCCGGGATTGGCAACGGGCTTTATTATTGGGTTAATCAAAAAGAGTTTAAGAAATACTTTCAAATGAGTTGGACGCTTCTTTTTTGGTGGGCAAGCGTCGTGGCTGTTCTTGCACTATTGTTTTTGAAAGATAGAATGCTTGGAAGTTGGTTTGCTCTCGGAACTTTTTTGATCCTACTTTCCAATTTTCATGAGGAATCTTTGATTGCCACTGGATTGACGTGGAGAGGCGCACTGTTTTCTTCTGTTTCTGAAATAGTAAGGTCTGGCTTAGTGATTACCGTTGCTGTGCTCACACATCAATTAGAATGGATGGTGCAGGCTTATGTTGGTGTTTTGCTCGTTAAAGTACTGATTGGAATGTATTTTGGAAAACAATTTCAGCTTCAAAAACTAATTAATCCCTTATTACAAAATCAACAAATATCAATGCAGGTGCTTCGCTATGGAATACCGGTTTCGTTTGCTTCTTTAATTGCGGTTTTCACCCATTTTGCAGATCAACTGGTGCTTATTCATTTTACTGATGCAAGCTATTTTGCTGGTTATACCTTGGGCTGTCTAACCATCCCTCCATTGAACTCGTTTGAACAAGCAGTGAATCGAGTTTTAATCCCATCACTCACTGAAAAAAAACCGGAGCTTTTTAAAAGATCCATTTCTGAACTTACATGGATTTTTATTCCTGCCACGGTAGGGTTAATTGTTTTTGCCCAGCCCATCATCACACTCATTTTTACTGATCGTTACTCCTGGACGGCCCCATTTTTACGTCTTTATGCAATTAATTACCTATTCTTAGCGTTTCCCTATGATGCTTGGGCTAGAGCAAGGGGCGACGGGCGATGGATATTGAAAAACTTACTTTTAGCAGTAGCAGTTGCAGTGGTAACTATCCCACTCTTTTCATATTTGTATCAAGGAATGGGAGCATTGATTGGTTTATTGTGTACCCAGGCGTCGTTAAGAGTGGGTGGATATTTTCATATTCGTAAAACCACTGCTTGGAGAATTACTGATTTCATTCCCTTTAATGATATCGTTTATCAATCAATGCTCTGTTTGATTCTTACTATTTTATCAGTGGTCGTGGGTCAGGTAAGCGGATTTGGGATCAAATGGTTTTTGATTTGTGGTCCCCTTTTTGCGGCGATTTATTTAGCCATCACTTGCAAACGCAGATTTAAGATTCACTTTAAATCCCGCCAGACATTGGTGGTAATGCACCTTACGCAATATTTGGAAATGGGTGGGCTAGAGAGGATCATTCAATCGCTGTGCAATTACAATCAGCTTCATTCGATTGAGACTTGGGTGGCAAGTTATGATCTGCGAGCACAAGCGCATTCGTTGAAGCCGAATTTCGAAGAGATGGGTGTAAATGTCTTTAGTTATCAGAAGAAAAATGGTTTCTCGTTTAAGTTTTTAGTAAAGTTGATGAAGCTCTTATACCAAAATAGAATAGCGCTCATTCATACACATGATCTGGGCCCATTGGTTTATGCCTCTATCGCGAAAATAATT
>CAIMWN010000077.1 GCA_903845155.1 Oligoflexia bacterium | reverse complement strand
ATCTTTCATGTCGCTCGCAACTTCCGCAGAAAGTCGATGAATTTTTGCTCTCTCTTCGTCATTTGGTGCAAGAGGTACCGTCATTCGGTATACATCTCGGGCCTTATCCCGTTGCAAACCTCCATCAAAGAGTGCTGCGGCGGTTAAGTAACTAGAAAAATCTTTAAACTGCCGACCAATTCCTAAAAATAATTCAGCCGAATCATTAAACAAGCCTTTGATGAAAAACAAAGTGGCTTGCCCCTTCACTGTTTTCTCAATCATTTTGCTCTTCGGTGACTTTACTTTCCACTCTTTCATCATGCGGTAGACATCTTCCGACTGACCCGCTTGAGCGTACGCATTCAATGCACCCATGTAAGTGCTTTCAATTTCTTTTTCTGTTTTGGCTTGGTGAGCAAACTCTTCGTAACCCTTTGCGGCTTCTAGATAGTTTTTATTTTTCTCGAAAGAGGCAATCTCTCCCACTCTGAGCTTTCTTGAAGCTTCAGCGACGTCTTGATTCAATTCGCCCTTTTGCTTCTTGTCCGCATTCACTAATTCCTGGTTTGCTTGAATTTCTTTGAGCACTGACCTGTCAGGATCGAGCTGCAACCAAAGTCTGGCTGCAAGTACCCCCTGAGGAGTGCCCGGTGAATCCTTCGCCAGTTTAGATGCGCGAGAAACCGCATTTGTTTTTTCGGCAGGATAGGCCGCTAAAATTTGCGCTGAACGCAAACGCGCCTCACGCGATTCCGTTGAATCAGGAATAGACTTCTCAAGCAAGTCGGAGGCATTGACGAAATCAACCTCTAAAGGAGAAAGCGTTGAACCTGGCTTCTCTCCATTTACCGACTTTTGCTTCAATTCAGCCGCCAAACTCCCCACCCACAACTGAGCTGCCTCTTTCGCATAGCGGGCGTCTTTTTCTTGGATAATTTCTTTATAGAGCATGGCTGCAGGTCCCGGCTCATTCAAGTCACGCTTCACTTCAGCAAGATACATTCTGATCTCATTGCGTTCAGCCCGGGTTCCTTCTTCATCTGGAAGAAACTTGGTGAGATACAGATAATAAAAATGATCGGCAACAATTAAATATTTCTTTGCAGCATCCTTATCATCCAACTTTTGATAACGCTCGTGATTGCTAACCGCCGTGCTGCGCACCACTTTCCGGAGCGTAAGAAGTGTGTTTCGGGTATCGACATCGTTCGAATTCGGAATTTCAATTTGAGTCAAACGTTGATAAGCAGAATCAAAGTTTTGTTTTTGAAGTTCCAACTCGATCAGTTTTGAAGCGACACGAAAAGTACTGTCTCCTTTTCCCCCTAGCTTCAAAAGTACATCATAAACTTGTTTTGCCTTGTCCGTTTGACCGGTGCGCTCGTATTCTTTACCGAGTTTTTCTAGAACTTTTGCAAGCTTGTCTTCCCCACCCGCATTTTGCTTAAAATACGCAATCGCTTCGTCCACGCGGCCCGATTCAGCATAATAAACAGCAATATCCCTTAAGCCTTCCTCACGAATATTGAGGAACTTCTCTTGATCACTCTGAGTGATCGAGATTGCTTTTTTCATCGAATTAATTGCGTCGTTAGTTCTTTTTTGACGATAATAACACCAAGCAAGCTTGTGATAGATTCGCGCTTGCTGAGAGGGATCTTTGGTCTTCTTTAAAGCCATTTCATATTGGCTCAGCGCCTGGCTATAATCGCCTTTCGCAAACGATTCATCGGCCACGGCCTTCATGCCCTCTACGGCAAAAGGAGAATCCGGGTAGTTTTGCGCAAGAATTTTATAGTATTGTAGGCTCTTTTGATTATTCCCCAGTTCACCGTAATTGTAGCCCAAAAAGTAATAGACTTTATCAAGCTTGCTTTTATCGACATTCAGCGGGGGAATTTGCTCGGCGGAAGCGATCCCATATTTTAAATCATCAAGTGAGCGCGTGTGCTCCATCTTAGCGCTTTGATTTGTCTCTACCTTTTTCTCATGAATGCGGCCTTCATTCAGAAAATCGGCACGATAAGCTTCCAAATAAAGCTCAGCCAAACGCATGTAAAGTTCGGCCTTACGATTTTCAGGCGAACGAAGACTGAGTGCAGTTTTTACCGCACGAATCTCTTCGTTGCGTAGGCTTTCGATTTGTTTTTCTTTTGAATTTTGAACTGCGTTGTATTCTTCAGGACCGTAAGCAAAAGAGGTTGCGCACGAACATATTCCGAGCATCAGAAGCAGCTTGAATAACTTCATGGCGCCTTCTTTCCGGTATCCTCTGAACCCTTTGCACACTCAGATTGGAGTGCAAACACATAGTCTCCAATTTCATCGTTCCAAAATTCACCATTAAAATTCCAGAGCAATTGATCATCTCTTCTCACAGGAATACGGTTTCCACGGGAACGCTCAGATGCATTTGCGGCGTCAGGCTCCATGAGTCTTTGCTTTTGATGTGCGAGCATATCAATTTTCATGAACTGCATTTTCTCGAAATCGGAAATCATGATTTGATGGTAATCCACCATGGAGTTTTTAATGTAGATCCCTCCCATACGCTGAATAGTGCGAACCCGCCAATCGAGAATCATACTTAAGAAGCCAGGAAAACCCGCATTCATCCCAGTACTAGTTTCAGGGCGCGATTGATCAATTCTCGCGATTGCAACTTTCTCGGCGGCAATTCGATCTTCTGAGAGTGTCAGCGATTGAAAATAAGGGGCTCTGGCAAAGCGATTGACGAATCGAAATAACATGCGGTCAGTGTGAAGCTTAGCTTCTAGCGCTTGACGTCCGAGTGAGTAATAAGGCCTCATGTCGCCATTGTTGCTATCCACAAACACTTTTACTTCTTTAGCTACACTGCCATAGTCATGCATGAACTCATCAATCACATGTCCTGCATCAGCGTACAGACAAAGAGACATGTAACTTTGAGCCATTAAAACATCAATTTCAGTATTAAAGACAAACTTGAGAGCAGGACTTTTATACGAAACAAGTTTTCCTAAGGTACGATTATATTCCTCACGGGCAAAACTATTCCATGCGTGCTCAAACAAAGTGTCGGTCCAAACAAAACTCGCTTTGGGAATGCGATCATAGGCGCGGTCTGCCTCCTCAAAACGGTTCATTTCATAGAAAGTTCTCGCCTGCCCGGCGATGCAGCGAGACTTTAAATCCCGAGATGCATCTCTTTTTAAAATATTCCATTTATTCATGAGAACGGACGATTGTTCTTTCGAAAGTTCGGCTTCTAAACTTCCTTCTTCCACGTCAGTTCGCTGTTCTGCACGACGAGCACACTCTGCAAAATCCCGGAGCCCTGCTTCTTGGTCGTTTTGCATCACTTCGGCAGTCGCACGCAACTGAAGCGCAACTGGGTACAATGCATGACTGGCCTGAACTTGGGATGCATTCGCCACTGCACCTGTATAGTCGCCCTTGAGTAACTTATCTTTAGCCAATACAAGAGAATAAGCATTCTTGGCTCGGGCTGAATAATCTTCAGGATGGGTGAACTTAATTAAAAACTTCCTCATTAAATCCGGGCCCACACGCTCAATAAAAAGCGGCGAAAGATCAAGTACCTTTCGGGACGCCGCTCGATCTTGAAGCTCAACGGTGCGGAGGAAAAAATAAAGAGCGGATTGATCGAGCCCCGCCCGAACCAAACTTTGAGTCACCCAATAATAAGCCAGGGCCTTTTCAGAAGTACTCGGAGCATGATTGGCATCATTAAATGCGATGCGAGCAGCGGAAAAAAACTGGCCCGTATCATAAGCGCGCTTCACGTCTTGCATGGAAGCCTCTGCAACCGTGACACCGAAAAAACCGATTACGCCTGCAAGGAGTAAGCGAGTGGCCATCATTTGTTGTTTCCAAACTTCAACCCAATACCTAGGTTAATTGCAAAATTTGAAAACAAACTTTTGTCAGTAGGTGCGCCCACTTTACCACCGTAAATTTCTGCACTATAAAAATGCTCGAGAAAGTCGAGTCGCATCATCCACGTTTCACTTAGATGAAACAATTGCCCGGTTCCCAAATAAACCGCGAGAAGATTTTCTTGAGACCAGAGCGCGGGATAATCCGATTGCAGATTCGGCCCCACTTGAGTAGACATAGTTCCAAGCCCCAGCGTGAAGTACCAATCAAAATAGAGCACTGAATTGAAAACATTCATTTTGGCATACCAAGGCGCCCAGTTCAGAAGTAAGCCCATTTGGCTTAATATCTCACGGGTATAAGGACTAGTGCCAGCGCCAGCACCCTCAGCTTGAGCGAGCGCTTTATAAGAATTGTTCGCACTATTGAAGCGTTGATTATAAAAAGCCTCAAATCCAAAGTCTTCGTTGAACCAATATCCTACCCTACCCTGCACCTGGTAAACATTGCGATAAGTTTCACCGATGCCGGCTCCACCGAGGGCAAAAAGCATGGCGTGATTCGCTTTGCGATATTTTCTATTTTGAAGGACGTAGATTTTCTTTTCTGGGTCAAGCCAGCTAAAGTTATAATCATCATCGTCGGCTGCGAAAGCAGTGGAAATGGATTCAACCACGCCCAGACTCACTAGTGCGATCAAAAGCAATCGCGCTCTCACTTTTGGCCTCATAGACATCCCTAAAACTTTCAATAGTTTATTTTTCATGAAGTCTTCTTTCGCGCGTGAAAAGCGCAGCTAATTTTACAACTTACTTCTTACGGTCCACCATTTCTTTCAGTTCTTTTCCAACTTTAAAAAAGGGAACCCTTTTTGGATCCACTTTGACGAGTTCCCCAGTTTTTGGATTACGGCCTTCATACGCGCCATAAACTCGATTTACAAATGATCCAAATCCGCGAATTTCAATGCGATCATCCTTCTTGAGAGTGTCCGACATCATATCGAAAACCAGATTCACTACGGTCTCTGCCTGTCGATTTTGTAAGTTCACCTTTTGTGCGATGACGTTGATCAGATCTGCCTTGGTCATGAGAGTTTTCTCCTTATCTATAAAGGTTAAGGAGCAAACGTATCAAATGCAAGAAATACAAGGGGATATCTTCTTTTTTCGCGCAAGATCAATTGATTAATTCTTTAAGCGTTGTGTAACGTGACGCTCGTGCGTTTTCAGCTTTGTTTCACATCCAGGATGCCGGGAATCTTCCAGAGCTCAAGGACGAGCCGGGAATGATCTTGAACCCGTCCGTGATAGGTCAGGCGGATTTCCGGCTGAGCCCCTGCGGAGGTTTCCCGGTATTCTTCTAAATCCATCTCATTGGAAAGCAGAAGCTCTTCCAGCACAGAACGAGTCAGTTCATCTGACTTTCCGCGAAGATGGAGTACTATCTTAAACAAACGCTTTCTACCTAAAAACCGGTTTTCAAAAAAGGTTACTGAGATCAAAACCAGAACAATCACAATTGAAATCAGGAAGGCCATTTCGATCTGACCCATTCCAATCCAAACACCAATCGCAGCCACGAGCCAAATAGTTGCCGCCGTAGTGAGCCCGACAATATTACCTTTTGACTGAATAATCGCGCCCCCACCTAAGAAACCGATCCCCGATACGATTTGGGCGGCCAGCCTTGCCGGGTCACCCTGCACTCCCAACTGATCTTTTGAAGAAGCCATTAAAATTGACATCGATGTGTAAAGCATCGCGCCCACACAAATCAACATGTTGGTCTTAATTCCCGCAGCCTTGCTTTTCAATTCACGCTCAAGCCCTACCAAACCACCACAAAATAACGCGGCAACTAACTTCGGACCCAAGAAGCGGATCGTATCCATCAAATTCAAGGCGATCATTTGTTTTTCGTACATCCTTCTATTAACGCAAATTTTTATCGTTTTGTGAAGTTCGAATGATGGGGGTACAATAGTGTCTACTCACCAGAAAGGCAGAATAAACCATGTCACAATCACTTTATAGCGGAAACTGCGTCGAACTTAAGTCCATAGAAGGAACCGAGTTTCACGAACTCTCGATTAATCTTAAAAAAGAATCAGTGAACAAATTCAATGCGGAAACTCTCCGTGAACTGGAAGAAGCTATTTCAAAAATACCAGCTTCACTGAAAGGCCTACTCGTCTCTAGCGGAAAAGAAACTTTTCTTGCAGGTGCCGACATTACCGAGTTTCTTGAACACTTCAAAAAGCCAGAAGCAGAACTTCGTACTTGGATCGGAAACGGACAAAAATTATTTTCAAAACTGGAAGACCTCAACGCACCTACCGTTTGCATTATCAGCGGATTTGCTCTGGGTGGTGGGCTTGAATTTGCCTTGGCCTGCGACTTTAGAATTGCAACGCCGGGAACCAAGATTGGTGCTCCCGAAACAAAACTGGGCATTATTCCCGGTTGGGGTTGCACCGTTCGTCTTCCACGCTTGATCGGCATCGATCCTGCCATTGAATGGATCGCAGGTGGAAATCAATATGATGCGAACGACGCGCTCAAGGTTGGCGTGATTGACGGAATCGTACAAGCCGCTGATTTACGGAGTGCGGGCCTAAGCCTCCTTTCTCAGTGTGCGGCTGGAACCATGAAATGGAAGCAACGTAAAATTGAAAAACAAGCTCCGATCACCTTGAACACTACTGAAAGAACCATGGCCCTCAACATCAGTAAAGCTGGCGTTTTTATGGTAGCTGGAAAGAACTATCCTGCGCCGTTCGCTGCAATTGAAGCAATTGAAAAATCACTCGACAGTGGGCGCGAAGAGGCGATGCTCAATGAAGCGACCCAATTTGCAAAAATGGCGAAAACCACCCAAGCAGCAGCTCTAGTGGGCACGTTCCTTGGCGATCAAGCCGTAAAGAAGAAAGCGAAAGGAGCAAAAGCTCTGGCGAAAGAAATTAAACAAGCAGCGGTGCTGGGCGCCGGCATCATGGGGGGCGGAATCGCGTACCAAAGTGCCGTGAGCAAAATCCCCATCCTGATGAAAGACATTCGTCCAGAAGCCCTGGGTCACGGCATGAAAGAGGCTGCTACACTTCTTGATAAACAAGTTCAGCGTGGAAAAGCAACCCCACTCTCGATGGCAGACACACTTTCAAAAATTTCACCCACTCTTAAACAAGAGGATTTGAAAACTGCCAACTATATTATTGAAGCAGTCACTGAAAATGAAAAAGTAAAAATCAGTGTCTTGAAAGAAGTCGAAGATACCGTTGGTCCAGACACAATCATCGCGTCTAACACTTCAACGATCTCGATTACTCATTTAGCAAATTCACTCAAGCGGCCTGAGAAATTTTGCGGGATGCATTTTTTCAATCCAGTTCCAAAAATGCCACTCGTCGAAATCATTCGCGGAGCAAAGTCTTCACCAGAAACCATTGCCACCGCAGTTCAGTACGCACTTTCCATGGGTAAAACTCCGATTGTAGTCAACGACTGCCCTGGTTTTTTAGTAAACCGTGTGCTTTTCGCTTATTTTACGGCATTTAATCAACTCGTCAAAGAAGGTGTAGATTTTGTACGCATCGATCAAGTAATGGAAAAATGGGGCTGGCCGATGGGCCCAGCTTTCCTTCTCGATGTGGTAGGAGTAGATACTGCCAATCACGCGAGCGAAGTGATGGCGAAGGGCTTTCCCGATCGCATGCCACTTCACGCTGACGATAGCGTTGCACTCCTTTACAAAGCCAATCGTTTTGGACAAAAAAACGGAAAGGGTTTTTACAGCTACTCTCTCGATGCAAAAGGGAAACCAAAAAAAGAAGTTCTACCCGAGATCTATTCTTTGCTGGGCCAAGACGGAAAAACATTCAACACGACAGTCAGTGATGAAGACATCGTATCGCGGCTCATGCTGCCCTTCGTTTTTGAATCTGCGCGCTGCTTAAACGAAAAGATTGTAGATGAAGCATACGAGCTTGATCTTGCCATGCTTACCGGCCTCGGTTTTCCTCCCTTTAGAGGTGGACCAATGCGATACGCACAAGCCATTGGTGCCGGATCATTAATCGAAAAAGGACAACTGTTTGCTAAAAAATATGGACCACTCTATGAAGTCACCAGTGGTATCGAGGGGGTATTGAAAAATGTCTAATTCAAAAGATGTGGTAATTGTAGATGCAATCAGAACTCCGATGGCTCGCTCACGAGGCGGCGCTTATCGCAATATTCGCTCGGAAGAACTCTCCGCTCACCTGATGACGTCGTTAATGGAACGAAACCCAAGCGTGAACCCTGCAGAGATCGAAGACATCATTTGGGGTTGTGTTCAACAAACCCTCGAGCAGGCGTTTAACATCGGAAGAAATGCACAACTCTTAACGAAAATCCCTTTCTCGGTTACTTCGCAAACGATCAATCGTCTTTGCGGTTCATCGATGACTGCACTTCACACGGCCACCATGAGCATCCAAGCGGGCTACGGCGATATTTTTATCGTCGGTGGCGTGGAACACATGGGACACGTGCCGATGAGTTATGGTGTAGAGTTTAATCCTAAGGCAAACAAAATGGTAGCAAAAGGCGCTCAAAACATGGGATTTTCTTGCGAACTACTCGCTCAGCGCTTTAAAGTTTCGCGCGAAGATCAAGATAAATTTGCTTATCGTTCTCACCACAACGCGCATCTCGCTACGGTGGAAGGCCGCTTTAAAAACGAAATCGTGCCTACGTTAGGTCACGATGAAAAAGGCGTTCCTAAAATGTTTGATTACGATGAAGTCATTCGTCCCGACACTACTCTTGCAGGACTTGCGGCATTAAAACCGGTTTTCGATCCACGCAATGGAACAATCACGGCAGGAAACGCATCGGCGATTTCAGACGGTGCCTCTGCCCTTCTGGTGATGTCTCTAGAACGTGCAAAGTCTTTGGGCTTAAAGCCATTGGCGAAAGTAATCTCCATGGCAGCAGCCGGATGTGACCCATCAATCATGGGTTACGGCCCGGTCCCTGCCGTTCAAAAAGCACTCAAGCGTGCAAACCTTACCATCAAAGACATCGACTTGGTCGAGCTCAATGAAGCGTTTGCGGCCCAAGGGATTCCGGTTTTAAAAGACCTGGGCTTAATCGAGCAAATGGAAACCAAAGTGAATCTCAATGGCGGCGCGATTGCCCTTGGCCATCCACTCGGGTGCTCTGGAACTCGCATCACGGCAACCCTAATTCATTTAATGAAGGCTAAAAAAGCAAGACTCGGGATTTCTACAATGTGTATTGGCTTTGGCCAGGGTGTCGCTACCATCCTTGAAAACATGGAATAAAACACGCTTGTATCGCTAGCCCTGCCTCAATCGCCATTCATCCAATTTAACCTGCAACTTAAAAAAGTCGCTCCTTTTTAATTAAATAGCATCTATTTAATTAAGTTTGTTGTGTTATTTTCTCTCTCTCTACTTTAGCAAACAGAGATTCGAAAATAACAAAACGTTCACGAAAGGAATGTATCTTATGAAACTAACCCTATGTCTCCTGACTGCTCTTTTTACTTTATCCGCCCAAGCGGCTCCAGTTTATCGCTATTACAATCCGGGAATTGCTGACCACATCAGCTCACTTAACCCAAACGAATGGACTGCAACCAACCAAGGATACAACCTTGAATTTAACACTGGTAACGGCAGTAGCGTGTTTTTTAATACCTTAGATCAAGGTGAAATCCCTCTGCTCCGTTGTTATACCGGCGCCGGACATTTTGTATCTTCAGATCAAAAATGTGAGGGAGAAAGGACAGAAACCTTTTTAGGATTTGCCAGCGCAAGAAGAACACAGTATGCGCCACTCAGACTCTATCGCTGCTTTAATGGCGGCAACGATCATTTAATTACTACCAATGTTGGCGAATGCTATAATGCAGGATTTCAAGTTGAAAACGCTTTCTTAGGCTACGTTTCACCATAATTGAATTTTCATGAGGCAGGGGTCTTTGCTTTAGACTTCTGTCTTAACCTTCTAAAATAACCCATAAAAGAAACAGAGAACCTTATGTCTTTAAAATACATTTCAAAATTTGCAATTCTACTCATCGCCATCAGTTCTATGCCCTTTGCACAAGCACAGCGCAGACTCTTTGGAAATTCAGACATAAAAGATAAACCATTTAAGATGGTAGATGCTTCGCCCCTTGGAGCGAACTATGCCTATACTTATGGGCCAAGCATCATTTTTTCTGAAGGGAAATATCATGCTTATTATTGCTCTACCGGTGCAGGGTCTCTGGATTGGGATCATATTCGATATTCAGAATCTAAGGATTTAATTCATTGGACCTCTCCTGAATCCATTGTTCAGTCTACGCGCCTCGAAAGAGCGGCATGCGATCCGTCAGTAGTACGATTTGATGCAGGCGATGGGCTTTATTATTACATGATGTTTTCGGGAAACATTCTCGATGTTCAAACAGTAAACTTTATTGCGCGCTCTAAAAATCCTTCAGGCCCCTTCTACCGCTATACCGATCGCAGAACTTGGGAGCAAAATCCTCACGACTCTAAAGTAATGGTATGGCCAAAAGTGGCCGCACCTGAAGGTTCGAATATTTATGGCGCGGGCCAGGCAAGCCTGGTGGTGGTCGGCGATACCATCTATCAATGGTTTACGGACACTACCGTTACCGGTAAAAATCTGATTTTGCTTAATAAATCAAAAGACATGATCAATTGGACGAGAGCGGTCATCACCAACGCAGAAACTTCATCTATTGATGTGAAGTATGACGAAGCCAAAAACGATTTTGTGATGATTGAAATTCTTAATCAACACACCGATCATTCCATCCTTTCATTTCGCAGATCTCCGGATGGTATCACTTGGACGAAGTCCCAAATCATCAATGACGAGAAACACTTCCCGAAATGGGCAAATAACCCAGGAATGAGCGGTAATGAACAAGGGCACTTAATCGGAAACAAAGCCTTGGTTGCCTATGGCGCGCCCTTTGATTTAAGTCCTCAATACACCAGTAACGACTGCAATGTCTCTCCTTCACCTTATTGTTGGGGCCATTGGGATCTTTACGGACAATTCGTTTCCTTTTAGGCGCCGAAAAGGGAAATTGCGTATCGTAACGTCAATGGTACGTCGCCGTCTTAGCCCTTCATTGAATATTAAAACGAACCGATACGCATAGAGATGCTCTCCTTATTGTTTATTTCGCTTCTGATACAGTCTCCCGACGTCAACGCACAAAAAGCGGTGGATACGGACTTGCGCTGTAAGGGAATCATCAATCCACTATGGTCGAATTATTATGCCATCATGGACCCAACCGCAGATGCAGTCATCAAGAATCATCCCATTTCAGAATTTGCAAAAAAACATCCTCTGATCAATTTTGACTTTCCGCCCGGATATCTAGACGACACGCCTCAATTCGAACTGGGTGAGAGCAATCAAAGCAAACAACTCAAACGCGTCCTTGAATACATCTTCCCGAAAGCAACTTTTCTAAACTCAAACGCATCAAAAAGAAGACTCAACGTAAAAATCAGCATCTACGATTCCAACGAGTACAAACCGAGAGTTAAAAAAAGTCCCAAAAAAAACATCATTGAAATGGCGCTTCTAAAACAAGCCATCCCTTTAAAACCAGAAAACACAAACGCACTCGAGCGAGAACGTCTTCAGATTGATTCAGACACTCCAGTCGCTTCACTCTACTTCGATCAAATCGGTCCTGAGTCGAAAGCCGCCTATCAGGAACTAGAAAAACAGAACTTTAGCGTCATCTTTGTCTCAATCTCGCCTCACCTCATGCGAAAAAATTTCGCGTGGACCGACTGGACCAGCAAAAATCACTTCATCAACTTGAGTGAATTTCTACTGCTAGACCGCAAACCCAAAAATGAAGGCAAATGGATGGTCTACAATGACATGACCGGAAAAATGCATCAGCTTTACCAGGCAAGTGATTTGGCATTTATTTCTGGCCCCAATAATTTATTCGAACCACTCACAGTCAATACGCCGTTAGTTTATTACGACCTCAAAAATGGAGCACAACTTCACCACTATTAACAAAAAGCCGCTTACGAAGAAATGTCAAACACCGCTCTGAGAACTGGCGGCGCATTTAAAGTAACTGACCTGAATCAATTATCAGAAGTAGTGACTCACGCAAGAATATTCAACGGGTCCATCACCACACCTGCATTGGTCAAGGAAGCAAACGGCAGGACTCCCTTAGACCGACTCTTAGACAGAGTGCTTGAATTGCTGACAACAGCAACTCCGGGCTCTTAAGTAACAATTGAAAGCATTGCCATTTTTGCTCAATATTCACTTATTTTAGCTGCCTGGCTCCAACGACTTACCCAAGAACGTATTGCTTCATTAGAATATGACGCCAAGGAGCGCACCGAACTACCCATCACTTTTGGTTTAGAAAATGAATTAAGCTTCAAGTCCCCAGCAAATTTTGCCCATTTGGGCAAAACTGACCGACCAAAATCTAGTTGCATTCAATGGCAATTCAACCGAAAATATCTTGAGGCGACAAACATAGACATGAAGGTCCAAATCCCGATTTCAAAAACATTTTTTGTAAGTATTTTCCTACTCACTGTAGCCTGTTCAAATCTAAAACAGCAGTACGACCGCACACCTACCTCTATTGCAGAAGAAACCGTCAACTCAGATCCGCTGCTTGAAATTGCACGAGACCCGCTTGATCATGACGGAGTGATTACCTGTGCTTACTCAAAACTACTACAGGAGGAGCTCAATAGCGTATCCAATACGGATCTCAAGGATCAGCTTCAAGAAGAATTATCCATAGCAAAAAACGACTTCGCTCAAAGTAAAGACTCTAACCGTCACGTGAGACGACTTAAAGCAATGGCAATTCACGATCTTGAAATTTTAAGCCAATCCACCGACCACCGCAATGTACTCAAACATGCCTTTTCTGATCTTTGTAGTGCAGGGGTGGTTTTGGGTGGTGCCAGCATTCGCACTACCGCACTCGCTGCCTCAACACTGACCAGTGCACTCCTCTTACCCATTCGTTTTATTTACCGATTTGGAAGAGGTCTCTTCACCCGTACCAACGAAAATGCAATACACCCACCTTCGTATCTAGGACTGGTCGGCACCAACCATGGCCGTGCCTTAATTTATGCTTCTTACAAAATGATCCGCTTAACTGAGCTCAGTGGTGGCACGCCTCTCCTCGCCTCTACCCTAATCGCCCCCTTGATCGATTTGCAATCAGCGGCGGTCTGTGACGACATCAACAATAAGAATCAAAATGAAGTTCGATTTTGCAAACATTATCGATGGATCAAAGAATTAGCCACGGCGAGCAGCGCAGAGGGAGAAAAACTAGGATCGAAAGTGCGAACCTGGTTTAATCATGAATTCCCAAACCGCCAAAATGCCTGCAACAGAGATCCTCATGAACAAATGCGCATTTCCGAAAAAATAATTGAACAACATGGCAATCAATGGAAGGCTCAATTTTCTGAAATTAGTGCAGTCATCACCATCCCACCTCCCGTAGGTGGATGTGTTTCTATCGGTGTTGAAGTCAAAGATGAGAACTCACTTGCCGAAATCTCAAAATCGCTGGGCATCAAGGTGGATGGCTTACCCATCGTCTACCATGTCGGTGCATTTCAGGCGCCCTCCAAGCAAGATTGGACAGATCCGAATGCTGACATCTGTGCACTTCTCTATGAATCCAAAACCAACGGACTCGGAGATAGTATCAAGAAGGAAAGACGAGAGGAAGCGGAGTTACTTTTAAATCCTTCAAGATATTCCAAGCCCGAAACACAAGAAGTAAACATGCCTGATGATCACCTCGTTCGCCAATCTGAGGTTACGAGTAAAAAACTTCGAAATGTTATTTTAACTTTATCGTTATCAGAATCTGAAAAAGAAGAAGCAGAACAGTTAAAACCCGACTACTCGATTTTAAAAAAACAATTGAAAGTAGGTGGCAGAACTCTAAAGCAACTCTTAAAAGCAGCGACCTTAGAAGAGTGCCATCTTCGAAAGACCAAATTAGGATTTGATTACGCCCATTACCAAGAACTCATTAATTCAAAAACTAAATACGAAGTCGATGATCAGTTGGCCCAGGCAGAATATCTGACGAAGCTTGCTAAAAATGCCGGAAGAAAACTTGGTTTTCTAAAAACCCTGAAGCACCACTGGGAGGTCATTCCGAGTTCACAAATTCAAGATGTCCTCTCCTATGCTCAAGCTGATGATATTGGAAATTTAATCATTGTTGGCCATGGAGTAAATAACGGGAAGTTCGTAGATTCACACTACAATGAGCTATCTACTAACGCATTTGAACAGATCAACCCTTCACTCACTTCTCTCAGCTTTTACACCTGTATTGGAAATCAGGTTTTCGAAACCTATTCCCTACGAAGTAAACTTTCGAAAAACCCCTCCTTCAATAAACTGCGTGCTGTCTTTAGCGTTTCCAGTCATGATCCTCTGAAGGGTGAAGCTGATGTTGCCCCCGCTCCTGGGCTTTCCTCATTTATTGAAAAAATAGACAAACAAATCGACTTAATCGAAATTGGAAACCAAAGAGTGCAAACGATAGCAGGTTCGAAATTCCAAGAGTACAGGGCGCCCATTGAATGCACGTTAAACATGAAAGGGTTTCGAGTAACCCAAGGTGGATTTGGCTTTGTACTCAATAGAAAATTAATTGGGGTAGTAGGAACCGAGGGCCTCAAAGATGCCATCTCATTTCCTTGTGATTGGATTCTAGCAACGAACAATACGCTCATGATTCAGAATCAAAACTTAAGAAATCGAAGCACTACCGCTGATCGTAACTTTGAGTTTTACATTACAACTCCGTCCCAAACCCTGAAACTCAATCCACCCGAAAACTTTGCGCCTTGGGATGATGGAAGTTATCGTGGTAGTAAATACCACTTTTGAGCTATTCGGTGACCCAAAATGAAGATAACAATCGACATTTATCACAGAATACCTTGCGTAAATTCCAACTCAGTGCTGAATTTAGCAAAATTGGTTAAAGGAAAGTTCCCTGCCAATGCAGTTGCAGGAACCGCATACCAAGTGAGTTCAAGCGAAACAGAAATTGCTTCAGCAATTTCTGCTGAGGATGACGTCGATGCAGCATGCTTAAATACTGCCTATAAAGCCTTAAAATAAACGTACTCATAAAAATATTACATTAGTCTATAAGCCTTTGCCTTCAAGGTCTAGCGACCTTGGAGGCAATCATTCTCAAGGGGGCTCTCTCAATCCCCTTTTTACAAGCCCTCCTGACTCCAGTTAGAATTCTCTTCTTGCCCCTATGATCGCGATTAGGTTTTTCTAGTCAATCAAATAGCTTGAATGGTATTCTGCTTACTTACGAAGTACTCACGCTCAACTCCAAATACGCAAACCCGCGTAATAGTAAGATTATTTAAAAAGCCATTCGTCCCGTATTGCTAACCGCTTGCAAACTACATAAACGCAGTGTACTATTCAGACCAAGGTAGATCCCACTATTATGATAAATAAAATTATTTTCTGCGCATTGATCTTCACAGCTGCATCCCTCAACTCATTTGCGACCACAGAAGGTGGCCAGACAGGCGGGGGTGGCACTAACGACCAAACTTGCTACTTTGTTGCATCTGATCGCAACCTCACGTTGAATGAAGTATCGAGAGAAAAAATTTGTACCGACACCAACGAAATGGTCAATGCTTGCCTCGACCTGACTAATACCGAAAATTGCACTGGTGTTCCAGCAGCAAGTTTAAAAATGGCACTGAAGCGCACTCAGTAGCCTAACTACATTTGGAAAAAGTCGACCAACAAACAATAAGCCTCTTCTTCACTCGAAGCTCTCATTTGTGGATCCAATTCCTCTAGTAGGCGCAGAAGTTTTTCCCTAATTGATTCAAAGTCTTTTTTTGACAAACTCACACCCAAAGAATAGCGAAAGTCGTCTTTCATCGGCTCTGTAAGCTTATGGATAGACCTTAAGCGATAATGAGTGTGCATTTGGGTTATCCAAGGCGAGCTCTTATTCAAGAGGATTCGCTTACTCGTCATTTGATATTTGCCACTTTTCTCCGAAAGAAGGCCCATTTTTACCAATTCGTTCACCGCTTCAGAAACAATAGTTAACGATAGATTAACTCTCCGAGCAATTGCCGTCTTGGACTGGAACTCCGGAATGGACGTGAGCAAATGGATCGCAGAATAGTGCCATTGACTGTAATAAAGTGCCTGATCAGTTTTATTCAAGACATCAGTCGACTTAATTCGTTCGAGAAGATTGCGTCTCTTCACTAAAATTTCATCAATTTGTAACTTAAAATGCTCTTCAAGTAGCTTACTTCCTGCCCGAGCATACAGCACCAAAAGGATAAAATAATGGGCCTCATCGCTCGTGTGTCCTAAAATTTCGCTAATCAAAGGGCAATGCTCAAGTGCAAAGTCATTCTTGCCTGAAAGCACCTGAGAAATGAAGGCAGGCTTCGTATTCAAACGAGAGGCCATCAAACTCCTCAGTCCGCGCGTTTCTCCTGAGGTTCCTAATCTGGTCTCAAGATACTTACGGTATTCCTTAAAATCAAATATAGATGACTTATCCTGCGCAACCTTCATGATAACTACTGATCGGCACCTCTCCGTACTAATTTAACCCCCAGGTTAAAAATACCCCTCTAAGTTAACTAAATAAGGTCTATTTAATTAATGCGGTGCGCATTAGTATCCATCAACGAAACACATTGCCTCATTAAACTAAAAAATAGGGAAAGATCCCAAAGGATAGATATCATGTTTCTCAAACGCCTCATCGCAGCTCAGTTTGAAAACCAAGCTGCTTCATTTAATAGTGACAAGTCCCTTCTCTGGAAAATCGTAATGACTAAACGTTCACACTGAGTAGCCTGAGATCCTCTCTCAAATCAAGGGCTATTCAGTGAACGAACCCTCAACGACCGTCACACTTCACACTTCTCTCTCTTATTTTTAAAACTCTCTTAAATTCATAATCAAAGGTGCCACCATGAAAGCAAAAACTTTAACCTCTCTACTCCTTATACAAACCTTCTGCCTCATGAGCTGTAACAAATTTGTGTCACTAGTGACCCCCATCAACAGAACACAAACCTACCAAGTTACCGGCGGACAACAAGCGTTTTCGCCACTGCTCTACGAACATTTTTCAGGCTTAACTCATGTCTCTTTTAAGATCAATTTCAATGCAAATACGATCTACAAGAGCCCTCTCGCTAATGAAATCCCAACTTCAAGCGTCACACAAGTCAACAAGCTCATTGGATTTACTGATTGCGGTTCTTTAATCTCTGGCCCCTATCATAATGATGCTTTTTTTGGTTGGGCCTATTTCAATCAGCAAATGCGAATCTACCCATTTATCAATGGCCCACAGTACGCAAACGGCTTCAATTATGGTGCATTCGATAACCCTCTCGCCATCATCACTCCTGGCAAGGACTACCGTTATGCCGTAGATCTTGTCGGAAATTCATATCAATTTACGGTACAAGACCTTACTACTCAAAAAATTATCGGTTCACGATTGGTACCACGTACCCAGTGCTCCACTCCGTTAGGCGGCCAGCTACTCAGCCCCTTTTTCGGTGGAAGCGAAGCTGCGCCTCAAAACATGAGTATAGAGATCACCATCGAATGAAAACATCCACTATGAAATATAAATACTCACTATTAGCACTAACGCTGGTACTTTGCTTTAACCTTAATTGCCTTACGGCGTTGGCAGATAATGGTGCCACCCGCTATCAATCATTCTTAAGTCAAGATCAGGCGATGGAAATGACAGAATTAGAACCTACAGAAAGAGCGTCGCTTTTAAACATCAATTTAAATGCACTCACCGTTACTAGCACTGGATCCAACGAAACCGACTCAAACTTAAGTGACTGCATCGAGCAAATCGAAAATCGTCAAAGACGTCTCATCAGGAGATCATTCATTATTCCACTCATTGGCATACCCGCCATTCCAACCACAACTGCAGTAGGCCTTTTTGCAGGTTCGGAAGTCGGCCGCATCATAACCCACCACTCACTTTGGGCGCAAGTATCGGCCTCCAGCATCGGCGCGACCGTTGGCTTTTGGGGAAGTGCTGCTTACTTTTTAACCAAAGAAGGATTAACCCTCAATGAGTTCTACTCCAATCATAAACTTTTATCATTACTGAAAGCAATTGATGAACAGGACAGCGAAGGTCTTTCTCCCACGCTCAAGCGACTAAAACGCCGCAAAGCTGAACTGACAGAAGAAGAATTATCCGACGCGGTCAATGAACTCATCGGCCAAAATAAGATCTGTATCAACGATAAAAGAATCATTTCATACAGAAAGCTATTACGAACCATCGCAAAATCAGAAGACAATGAGGAGTAGACATGAAAAAGACTAATTACTTAATACCCATTATTTTTATACTTACACCGCTCGCCAGTCTAAATGGAGCGTTGGCATCGACTTACACTTTCAACAGCATTAAGACCGAAGTTCAATCCTTACTGGAATCGAACCAAGAAGTTTCCACAAGCGAAGGAAAACAAGTTTTAGCTGCAGCACTCAATCAATTTGAAGCAGGACTTCAGTCAATTGAACGAAATAAGGATTTATTGCTGAGCATCTTGAGCCAAGCGCAACTTGAACTAAATAACCAAACTATAGGATACCCCATTTTGCAAACGCTGGGCGAAAAAGAGATAAATTCATACAAAACAACTCTCAGCGCTAATACGAAAATAAGCAATGACGAGAAGCAGGTACTCCAACTTCGCTTCAAGCTCACCAAAGCAATCATACTTAAACTTTTATAACAACAGGTAAATTAAAAATAACTAAAGAAAGAATTAAAAAATGAGAACATATTCACTACTTCAATTGTTCGCGGCCATTGCTTGCCCCGGTGATTTCTATTACAGCCTCGGGGATGTGAATAGCCATCTTGTATTTCAACGGCAGGAACATCTATCCATACACGAAGAAGCCTATCAGCAATTTCTGGGTGCAGTTCAAACTGATCCAAATGTGGTGAACTGCATAGAGATTGATGAAAGTGTTCTCGCTTCATCATTTGACCCTAGAATGGTGCAATGCCCTTATCTTGACCTTGTCCCACTTTTATTAAAAAAGGGTGCAAAGATATCTGAACCTGACCAAACCCTCAACAACACGCTCCTCTATCAAGCAGTCAGTGCTTATGGCTACATTTGGGGTACACCCATACTTCCAGACCTAAAGCGTACAGATTGCCAAACCCAGAACACAGAGGCTGAATTTAGGGCGATCATTAAAACTATTCTCGACCAGAGCGTCAGGATTGATGGAAAACTCAAGTATGAGTGGGAAATTAAGAGCATTGCTAAGGAAAATCACGTGGAATTTTTGTTGTAACCACCAGTTCCAAAATGTGCTAACAAGCAAATCAAGAATAAAAGGAGATTATAAAAATGAAAAATAAAAAAATTAAATTATGGACGGGAATCGTAACAGTAGCAATCAGCTTTGGCTTAGTAGGTTCTGCACATGCAGAACTGACTCCAATACAAGTGAAATCATCTTCAAGCTACAAAAACTTCAAAACGATCCTCGTCGAAAGTACAAAACTCGGCGATGTGGACACCAGTGAACTCAGCGATATAAAATGTAAGCAAAACCAAGTACAACCTATCGCTGAATTAGTTGCAAAAATTGCCGCACAATATGGTGTACCCGCAGACCAAATCATCAAAAATATTTCAATCAACACTCGCAATTGGAACACATACAATGTCGGATACGGCACCCACATGAGCCATGTTGGTTCACATTATGACTACAGCTGTGCCACAGATTTGAAATCATCTTCAGACAAAATTACTTTCGTAGAGAAAAGCTACGAAGTAAGCATGCCTAGTAAAAAAGACACCGAAGTATGCGCCAATGCAGTCGAGGAATTAGCCGCACAAAACGGTTTCATCAATGCCACTTACGAAGTGACTAAAGTTGCACATAAAACATGGATCTGCGCTCTAACTACCATGTCACTTGAACTCAAATAATAGCGCACTCAATGAGGAAAACTAAATTCGCAGATTGAATGGGGTCCGGGCAGCTGGACTTGGACTCCGCTTTTCAATTAAAACTGTTGAGCATCACCCATTCCAGACGCAAAGTTAAACTAAATTCATTCAATAAAGGCTGGTATTTACAACAAAATCTACAAAACCAGTGTAATAATTAACTAGGAAAGTATACGTTTTTGCATTAAACTACGCGCATGGAAATGATCAAGCATATCTGTTGCGTGTTTTTTAAGCCGAAAACTAACGATACAAAAATGAGTTTCAGCAAAGTTACTGTACTTTTATTTTTATCCATTCTTGTTACCCATCAGATTGCCCTCGCAGATTCCATTTCGAGTCAACTTCACAATTCTATTATTTGGGCCCCGAACTTTAATGCTAAGGCAGTTGCCTTTCGAAAGAACTTTACCATCAACGCCAACGACACAGCATTGAGCACTTCTGAACTCCATCTTTTTGCAGACACGAAGTACATGCTCTACATTAACGGAAACTATGTGGCGCGTGGGCCTTGCCGTTTTGATCCGAAACGACCTGAATACGATACTCATAAAATTGCTTCATTTTTACATGCAGGCCTCAATACCATTGCTATTCTGGTTTACGGTCATTTAGACGGAAGCGGAGACGCAATGGAGAATAGCCCTGGCCTGACACTGCTCCTCGAAGCGGGCCAAACCACCGTGAAGACCGATTTCAGTTGGAAAGTCAGCGACCAAACTCAGTTCCAGTCGCCAGAAATCTCTTGGGACGGAATCCGCGAGAACGTTCGAGCTGACCTAGAACCAGCCGATTGGATTAGCCCAAGTTTCGATGATCACTATTGGAAGAGCCCCGTCCATCAAAACTTTACCGATTGGGGGACATTGATTCCTCGGGTTACGCCTCTCCTTCAAGAAGTGGAAGTTCCTTACCAAATCCAAGGTGCATCGCTCCCTCTCAACACGAGCGCTGGACAAGAAGTAGTGCTTAAGCTTGAAAAAAACATCTCAGGTTATTGCCGCTTTAAGTTTACGGCTGAATTAGGATCAAGCTTTGAAGTTTTCGGACATCACTATACCGCTCGAGAAGGCGATCAAGAGTACATTAGTGCAGATATCTTTGGATCGGGAAGCCACGGGATTCTTGAACGTGACGAGGCATTTGATAACGTAGACGACGTTTCAATCAAACTTCATATCAAAAAGGGGAAAATTACTTTTCACGAAATCCATGTCATCAATGCAGTCGCGCCACTCGTTCAGGTTGGTAAATTTGAGTCTTCCGATCCTTTACTCAATCGTTTTTACGACGTGATTGCAAACACACACAAACAAGTCACCCAAGACACTTATACGGATGGTGCGACCGAAGGCAATGAATGGATGGGCGATATCTTTAACATCTCGCAATTCACTAAGGTCGCCTTTGCAGAGCGAAACGCGGATGGCACTCTGAACTACGCGAAACGCAGCTATCTAAAGAAGGGTTTACTTGATATCGCGATTAGCCAGATGCCAGACGGTCGGGTCAAGGCCCATCATCCTTCCGATCGAAATGACACTCATTGGTTCATCGAAGACTTTTCCGCTTACTGGGTAATGAGCATCCGCAATTACTATGAAATGACGGGTGACATTCAATTGGTCCAACAGACCTGGGGTGCGGTTAAAAAACAGATGAATTGGTTCATGTCAAAAATGACCGCAAGAGGGCTTGTTTCTGCGCGGGAATGGCTAATTTTTGATAATCCTTATGCCTATAAACACGGAGAAGGCGCTACCTTAAATGCAGTTCTCTTTAAAGCATTCAGCGACGCCGCTGCGCTGGCGGTAATTCAGGGTGACGAAGCACAAGCAAGCATCTACCGTAATGCTGCAAGAAAAATAAAAATCGCATTCAATGACTATCTCTGGAATGAAAGCGAGAACACAGTCAATGGAATGCCCAATGGAAAACCAACCATTCATGCTGCCGTAATGGGTCTCTACGCCCATGTGCTCTCTGAGAATAGACGCGAAAGAGTACAGAAGTGGCTTTTAGCACAAACTCAAGAAACCATTCAGTACCCACTCTTGCACTTATTTTGGTTTAAAGATCTCTATGACATGAACTCTGATGAAGCTGACCAGCAAGTGCTAGACATCATTCATAACAAATACGCAAATAAATGGAATGCGCTCAGCCCAGGCTTCCTTACCTCCGAGATGTGTGATGGTGGACGCAATTTTCATAATTTTGGTATGGTCCCTGGCTCATACTTTAGTTCGGCCATCTTAGGAGTGCAGACTCTTGGGCCTGCAACAAACAAAAGCATTCTCATTGAGCCACATTTGGGAAGTTTGGAATATGCAAAGGGAGTTGTTTCCACAGAAAACGGCCCCGTGAGTGTGAGCTGGCAAAAATTGAAAAATCAAAGTGCCAACTTACAATTCTCATTCGAAGTACCAAGCAATGTTACAGCGCGGGTGGGCATCCCCTATCATGGATCAATCAACAAACTCATGATCAATGAAAAAATAGTAATTGAAAATGGTTTAGCTAAGAACGAACAAGTGGAAGTAACACCTCGTTATATTTACATCAACAATATCGGTGCAGGAAAATATTTTGGTTCCCTCGAACCTTAAAAGCATTCCACTCAAATAGTGCTTTAATGCCCGTGATACCTCTGAACCGAATTTATCCACTGCAACGGTTTTCATTTTATATCATTACATGACTCGTATGTAATAAATGCGTTTACTGGCCACACGATCCGTGGCAAATTACTCATCTATAAAAGGCCCTTCCTAAAACTGGGGAATTCACTCCTCTTTACCTGGATCGGTATTAATATTGAGCATCGGGAATCAAATGAAAAAAACATATCGCGCATTCATTAATTTACATATTCTTTTTATCTCCTTTACCGCAAGCGCTCAAGCGCTCCACGACAATATTTCGCTGAGCCGTTATGTCGATCCTCTCGTTGGAACCGGCATTTTTAAAAGCAATCTTAAAAAGGATATTTTAGAAGATAATCCCGGCATGACCCAACCAGGCCCGGTGGTTCCTTTTGGCATGATTTCCTGGGGCCCCAATACTATTTCTAACCACGATGAGAAGATCAAAAATAAATACGAAAGAGATGTGGGCTATAACTACGAAAGTCACAGAATAGAAGGGTTTGGCCTCACGCATTTAAGTGGTGCTGGCTGCGCCAATGGCGGCGAAATGCCCATTCTTCCTTTTATCTCAAATCCGAACGGAGCAGCCGTCCGGTACCATCATCAGAATGAAGAAGCGAAGGCAGGCTATTATCGAATTACCCTAGACAATGGCGTAAAGGTTGAACTCACCACCAAGACACGCATGGGCTACGGTCGCTTTACTTTTCAGAACTTAAAAAAGGGTGAACTCTACGGCGTAAACTTTCTCACGGCAAAAAGGTCGAATCATCCTGAAGCTGGTGAAGTCATTCAAAAACCGGTTTTTCAGTTTAAGGACCCGAGGCATTTTACCGGGTTTGTTGAAGGGGGTGATTTCTGTCAGTCCACCAATAAATATAAACTCTATTTCGCAGGCGAACTCAATCAAGATTCAGAGCAAACCCTCGTGAACGAAAACCTTGCACGCGCCGATTACCATGCAGTTCGCGATGGAAGCGCTACGCTCGAAATGAGAATTGCGCTTTCTTATGTGTCGGTCGAGGGGGCGCTTCAAAACTTAGACTCTGAAAGACATGATCAGACCGGTTCAGAAGAAACTTTTGATAGTACCCGCAACGGTGCCCTCGCAGCCTGGGACCATGCACTCTCCACCATTAAAATTCAGAGTAGCAATGAAGTGGAAAAAAGAATATTCTATACCGCACTCTATCACTCACTTTGGCAACCCAACGTACAGGACGATGTGAGTGGTGCGTACCGCGGCTACGATGATCAGATTTATACCCTCGAAACCGGGCATCATCATTATGGGAATTTCTCTGGATGGGATGTGTACCGTTCGGAAATTCAGCTTCTCGCCATTCTCTTCCCTGCTCGCGCTTCGGATATGGCCCAATCTCTGGTCAGCGCGGCCGAACAATGTGGCGCCATTCCGCAATGGGCAATCAATAACGCAGACACAGCTGTCATGGGTGGCGACGCAGGCCCCATCATGCTTGCAGATTTTTACGGCTTTGGAGCCGATCATTTCGATGCAAAAACTGCGTTAAAATATATGATCAAGCATGGATCAGATCCGCTTACCTCTTGCACCGGCCATTTGGCGCGCCCAGGCCTTACTGAGTATTTAACGAGAGGATACCTTCCGCGAGGATCTCTTCAATCTGGAACTACTTCAAATACTCTCGAATACGCGGCTTCCGATTTTGCTATTTCTCGGTTCGCTCATGCACTTGGAGATGAAGCGAGCTCGGCTCATTTTCTAAAACAATCTGAATCGTGGAAAAACCTATGGTGGCAACCCAACAAAGGACCAAGTCTGAGTTATATTCGCGGTAGGAATGAAGATGGAAAATGGATTGAGCCATTTTTCCCCGACGAGAATCCAACAATGAAAGATCCAATGAATCCTGCTCTTGATTTTGATCAAGGTTTTGTTGAGGGAACTGCAGCTCAATATAGCCTCATGGTCCCGTTTGATTTCCCAGGGGTATTGAGCAGAATGGGAACTAAATCTCAAATTCATGAGCGACTCACCAGTTTTTTTTCTAAAGTGAATGGCGGCCTCGATGCTCCATATATGCATATTGGAAATGAGCCTAGCTTTTCGCTTCCATGGATTCTTCTTTGGTCCCACGATCCCGCAGCAAATCAAGAGGTCGTTCACCGCACTATTAAAACAAGTTTTTACGATGTCCCTGGTGGAATGCCTGGGAATGATGATCTCGGGGCCACTTCTTCCTGGTATGTGTTTGCTACCCTTGGTCTTTACCCTGCAGTTCCCGGCGTAGGCGGCCTGGCAATCCACGGCCCGTATTTTTCAGATATTGAATTGAAACCCGAAAACGGAAAATTAATTCATATGAAGAGCACGGGAACCGGATTTTATATTCGCGATCTTTCAGTGAATGAAAAACCATATCCACGGACTTGGATTGACTGGTCTGACCTCAAAGACGGCGCGAATTTGAATTTTAGTTTCACGGATCAACCGAGCACATGGGGAAGCAGCGTAGAAGATTCACCTCCTTCATTTGATGGTGAAAAACAATAAAAGATGGACCCCACGCGTAGGAAAAAGCTAATCCGTTTGGCAATCCTCTCAGCAGTAATTGACTTGGTCGCTACTTTTGCAGAAATTCCATTTTTGGAATTCATGGTTGGCACCATTGCAGTAAAAGAGATCATCGAACAATTGATCTCTACTCTGATTGCGAGACATGAGATTAATCTCACCGCATTTGATCGCCTGGTGGGATTAATACCCTTTCCCGGAGTTACACCAGTGACCGTAAGAGTCGCAAGAGCACTCCTGACCAAGAAGTCTTAGAATTTTTCAATTTTATAAACTGCAGCTTGATAGGCGCCTAGATGAAGGGGGGCAAAACCATCTTTAATGATTAAAGCGCCTGCATCACCCAGAAGATTTGGAAGGCTCACATTCTTAGGTACGCCTAGAGCGTAATTCAAATTAAGTTGCACCGAGCGTTCAACACCCGATAAATTATAGATCATCAATCTCGCTTGATGATCCGGATTGCGAACAACAAAAGCGACGAGAGACTCTCTGGTTCCATCAAGAATAAAGTTTTTATCCTGAGAATTGAAATCAAAACTCTTCCTCAACTCGGCTAATAGTTGGATATACTTGAACGTCGGCTGGTTTTCGTTATGATCAAAAATCATCCGGCGACGTGATTTATCGAATTCACTTTTATAAAGTTGCGGCTCATTATCAAACGCAAGTTCAGTTCCATAGAGAATACTCGGCACGCCTCTCAGAGTAAACAACATCGTAAGCGCAAGCTTCAGCAATCTTTCCCGATCATGAAGTGCGGTCATCGCCACAAAACGACTTAAGTCATGATTATCGATAAAGGTAAAACTGAGCAAACGAGGATTGTTCACTAAGCGATCTTCATCCATCACAATTTTAAAATACCGAGGGTCGTGATGAAATTTAAGAATATTGGTAATGAGGAAAAAAATTCTAAAATCAAAAGCCCCATCTAGAAAAGGAGCATAAGAATTGTAGCGCTCAATGTTATCGAAATAGAGTTCGGCCATCACCAGAAATCGGTCGCCTGCATAGGATTTTACATCATTCCGAAATCGATCAAAAAATTCAGGCGAAATGAGTGAACCCGCATCCATCCGAAATCCATCGACTCCTACATCCACCCAAAATTTCGCTGCTTTCAAAAGATGCTGGTACACTTCTTCTTTTTCTTGTTTCAGATCTCGCAAACCAAAAAAAGTGGTCTTCGTCCACACTTCGTTAAGATCAGGATCATTCAGGGCCTTGGTATTTTCGATCGGTCTAAACCAATCGGGATGAGTCTTCAAGTTCTCTGATTGTCCACTTTCGTGATTGGCAACAAAATCGAACAAAACCTTCATACCCCTTCGATGAGCTTCGACGATTAGTTTTTTATAGTCGCTCAGTGTTCCGAAATGGGGATTTACCTCCATCAAGTTCTTCACTGCATAACCGTGGTACTCGGACGAATCAGTAATGGGATTGAGAAGAATTGCAGTAGCACCCAGACTTTTAATGTAATCCAGTTTTTGAGTCACACCATCGAGGGTGCCCCCTTGGTATTGATTCATGTCATCGGAGTCAAATTTACCTTGAGCTATTTTCTCGCTATAGAAACGATCTACCATGACTTGATAAATAATTTGATTTCCCCAAACGGGGAGCAAATCTGCGTGAGCGGGAGCGGAAACTTTCTGCACTTTAGTACAAGATACCCCTAAAAAGAAGATCGCAAGGATTCCAAAAAGTGTTTTTCCTGCAAAACGAACAGTGTGCATTTCTCTATTTTGACGGACTAAAAGTGGCTTTGTCACCCATTATCTTGGTCAGTGGAATTAAATCCCGTCGGATTTTAAGAAGTCCGAGGCTTTCCAATCCGTTCGCAAAAAGATACCCAAGATCAAACTCGCCCGCTTTCATTGCAAATAGGGGTGAGCTTGGGAATTGATGATGATTGTTTTGGTAACCTTCGCCAAAACAAAGCAAAGCAACAGGCGTATTGTTTGTGGATTGATCCGGGCAATCAAAAGATCGATAACCGACTCCATGCCCAAATGCATTCACCAAAAACCCTTGAATGGGGTGACCGCAAATTCCGAGAAAATAGCCAAGACCAGCGAGACTGTTGTGTGTGGCAAAAGAAATCAATACGCCTATGAATGCTTGATAGAAAAACGGAAGCCACCACAATTGCTTTTTATTTAAGGCGTGTACATCAAACGGTACATCTTTCACGACGGCCATCAGCCTTGCATCTTTAAGCACCAAGCGACTGAGAATGCGCTCATAGGATTTATGTTGTTTTACCAGTGTATACCAGAACCCAGTATGGGCCGGGCTGTGTGGATCCTTGATGGTATCTGAAAACTCGTGATGGAGCCGATGCATACACACCCATCCTAATGGATCGATCCCGGTAAGCGCCATTCCGGTCCTATCGATAAATTTAGCCATCCGTGGAGATAAGGAAATCGCACCATGGCATAGAGCACGATGATAAAAAATAGAAGTATAAATCATGGAAATCAGGTAGCCAAAGAGGAACAGGGTTAGACCTAACATCATATTTATTCCTTATCTTTAATGGCGTGAAGCTCTTTGAAAGTGCGCAATGCCTCATTCTAGTCGACCGTCCTTGCAAATACTATCTTTTAAACTTTT
>CAIMWN010000076.1 GCA_903845155.1 Oligoflexia bacterium | reverse complement strand
TAGAAGCATTAATAAAATGCTATAGCAACCGATACGCAGCTTAGGTCTACCGAGTGTATTTAATTAATTCAATCCATGACTTGGTGGGCAGGGACATAATCGTGTGCGAATTAAAGAGACAGAATCGCGCGCGAATCACACAATGCAAGCTCATTTTCAACCAAAGGAACTTGACCGTTTTTCAGCATTATGAGAAGCTCCGCACACTTTATGAGAATACTTCGTAATTTTTCACCTTTGAAAATGCAACACACTCTCGCCAAACTCATCTTCACACTTGTTTCGTTTTTATTCATAGGCAGCGCTGCCAACGCAAATGTCTACTTCAAATGCACAAACCAGAATCATCGCACAGACACATTCAGAGGTGAAATCTTAACTAGCTTTGGACATTCTTGGATAGAAATCTACGATCCTCAAACGAATGTTTATACGCCGATCACAGAAGCCGAACACCCTTATTTTAGAGTGCATGCCGATAAATTGAATTTTGATCTTGGAATCGATTCGAACACATCCTTGTATTCCATCATTCCCATTTCACTTGGACAGTTGGTGGTTCCCCGCGACTTAATACTTCCCTTTGAGGCTCAACGAGTGAAACTGAGCGAACCCAACAGCGGCGTTTACTATGCGGTTTATTTTGATTGCGTTGAAATGAGATTAAAAAAGAAGTGAGGCGTCTATTAATTGGGGGGCTGTCCACCGAAGAGTTCGATCAGCTCGTTTTTAATTTGAGGCCTGCTCTCTAATTTCAAATAATGCTCGTACCAAACAAAAGCTCGCGTACGTTGTGTTTGATCATCACTTAATTTTGCGATCACAATTTGTTTTCGAAAGAGTTCCAAAACTGCGACATTATGACTGCGATCTGCTATTCGAACTAGTTCCTCGACCTGGTCAATCCAAACTTGATTTTGGACAAATGCACTTTGATTCCAGGCAGTCTCGTACTCTTGAATTTGATTTTCTTCACCCGAAGTCAGGGCGGTGCTTAGATTCTTATCCTGCTCCGCAAGTCCTCGACCCGCACTTTCAGTGCTGCTGGCCGAACGAGAATCAGGTGCAGAGGCAAGCCTTCTTTGCGTTTCTCGATTGGCCAATTCCGGCTTAGATTCCATAAACTTCGCAAAGTCTTTGGTATTTTGAAGGGAGGGAGCTTTGGAGTTGGGAATTAAAATCAAATAACCGAGCACAGGAACGATGACCAAAATCGAAGCGAGCAACACACGAGTAATTGGATCCATCGCCGCAGACTTCTTATGGTGATACTGATTTAATTCCTTTGCTGTGCGCTTCATATCCTTCCAAATTTTAGCATAAAATCGGAGCAATCCAATCACGTTTGAACTTTGACACTTCGGTCAGATTTTCCCAGTTTAAGGCCAGGAAAATGACAGTTACGTTAACGCCGTATTCTGCCGATAAAGCTTTGATGAATCTCGGAAATACTCCCCTCAAGCCAAAATCAAATATTCAAGTTTATGCATTGTTCGCAATGATTTGCTGGTCGGGACTTTTATATCCAACGGTTGCCAGACCCGATTGCGATGAAAAGTGGGCAAATGATGTCCTTCATGGACTGCCTTCATTGCCACTCAACTTGACCCGATCAAAATGGGCTGCTACGCCCATGAGCCCAACTCAAATCACTACTCCGCTCGCTCTCAATGCACCATTTTCAAAATTAGAATTTAAACAACGGAGCACGCCGCTCATCAAAACTGAAGTGGGTTCTTTCGCGTCTTTGCAACCAGAAATCACCTACATCGTCGATGACATTAATTACTATCAAATGAATACTGAAACATTTGAAGAAGCATACTCTAGCAAATACAAACGAATGCCGGACGAACGAACCCTCATTCAATTTTACGATACGCGATTTAAAATTTTTCAAGATGGCGTGTACAAAGTCGTTACCCTTATTTCGGAAATCGACGCATTCAAGGCCGCACATTTTAAAAACAATATCACTACTCAACTCACTCAAATGAAGGGGTCCTTAGGCCAGGCCAGACAAGCCCGCGGTTATGATTATAAAATAAAGCACCTAAGCGAGCTCACGAGAAAAATGGCCGGAACGATTGCCGAAATTTACGCATTTGCTTCACTCAACCACGTGCAAGAATTTTCAGTTACACTGGATCAGGTTCCCGAATTCAAACAGGCACTACAAGCGAAAGTCGCAGATGTAAAATTACGACTTAAGACAGACCCCCACCATCTCCAAACGCTCAAGAGTCATTATCCTCATCTCTTTAGGTCCTTTGATTATATTGATCAAGTAGCAGAATGGATGGGAACAAAGGAATTCGATATCGTCGGGGACGGCTTTATCATTGAGGTGAAGCGAACTGCACACGCACTCTCATTTGAGCAGTATACTAGCCCTGGCCCCAATGGAAACAAATCGTATTCAGATCAACTTTTGGAGGATGTAGAGTTTTTCCGGTTTCTTGGTTTGGATTACAAAATTAAGCTACTCTCCACAGGGGGCTATCAACAGGGCTTGGAATATTATATCGCCCGGGATGGTATCACTGCAATTTAATGGTGCGCCGCATTGTCCTTGCTGATTCCCTTACTTGATGCTAGCTTAAAACTTCATTCAAATATTACCTTAGGCACCGTGGCGGAATTGGTAGACGCGCTCGATTCAAAATCGTGTATCCTTACGGGTGTTCGAGTTCGACTCTCGATGGTGCCACCATTCATTTTTTCAATTTAATCATTGGTACAAAGCTTGCTCCTTTACAATTGGGGTTCGTCCTCAATGGCATTTTGCCTCAATCATGAAAGGGAACTATGAAAGAAAAGTCAAATAAACCAAAGTATTCTGCTAAACAAAAAAAGCAAATTAAACAGACCAAGGTAGCCGAAAGCAAACAAGTGAAATCTGGGAAAGATTCATCAAAAATTGCCTTTGCCTCGCCTAATAAACAAAACAGCCTACAAAGCACCAGTTCGCTGAAGTAAGCGACTCAGAAAAACACAAAGCACTCAAAAAATAAGCAATCGGGCTATCATCCATGCAATACATGCATTGGAGAGATGGGCCCGTTTGCATTTCCAAAAAAGGTGATTTAAACTTTAGCCATGAACATCAATCTATTAAGCCTTTTAGCTGGAATCTGTATTTCATTTAACACATTTGCGGGTGGCTTCGACTGCCCTTCCCTGAAAACAAAAATTGAAATCATTCAGGACCAAGGGAAAGCATACCTAATGAAAAACAATGTTTCTCTCCCTATGGGCAGCGAAATCGACCCATTCCAAGCCCGCTGGGGAATTTACAATACCCTTTTGGCCCAAGCCCAACTGAGCTTTCCATATATGCCTGAGATCATACTCATGTACCATCTTAGCGCTTCTACGAAGCTCTACCGTGAAGGCTTTAAACAAGTAGATGATTTGGGCTCCACTCAATACACCCGACTTCCCAAAATGTATTGTAAAGCCCTCATCGAAGCTATTGATCATTACACTGAATAACTCCAACCCTTCTTACACCATTGATGGACAAGAAAGCCCCTTTTCACTATAAAAGGAGGCATGAATCCAGTTTATGACTTTTCTGCAGTTGACCACGCCGTCATGCTTGGCGACCAGGTTCGCCTTGATCTTTATAGAAGGGCAATTCGAAACCAAGTAAAGCCCGGTATGGTGGTAGCCGAAATTGGCACCGGAACGGGCATTCTTTCAGCTTATGCCGCCGCAGAAACTAGCAATACCATCTATGGAATAGAATATTTCGAACATAGCGCCCTGCTCGCCGATTCAATGATGAAAGCTGCTGGACTGACCCAAGTTAAAATTCTCAATGATGAGTCTTATAAGATTACTTTAAATCCACAACCCGAGATCCTCATTACCGAAACCATAGGAGCGATCGGTCCTGAAGAAAACATCGTTGAAATTTGTCATGACTTCAAGAAACGCCATCCTCACATCAAGTCCATCATTCCTTCTCGGTTACGGATCTGCGCTGAACCTATTCATTCAGAAAAACTGAATGAACTGAAGGCCGAATTTTATAAAGCCTACGAAAGTGCATCCTTTGGCACCTTTGATTATAAAGCCATCCTCTCTACTTTGGAGTTCAGTTGGGGATCACGAATCCGCTATACTTCGCTCACCGATGCACGCGCCATTGGTGACTTTCAAGTACTCACAGACTACGCTTTGGGCGAAACCAGCGTTTCCGCATTTTCAGCAGTGGTGGATTTGAGCACCCTTCCGGAAGTGAATGCAGTACATTTATTTTTTGAAGCGACGCTGGATCAGGAATTACTCCTGACCACTCATTATTTAGAGCCAGAAACGCATTGGGGAAATGCTTACGTGAGTCGCCCCGTTGGCCGAAATATCCTTACCGTATCTTACGAAACATCCTCTGAATTCATTCAGACTAAATGGGAAAAACATCCATGATCAGCACCGATAATCTAGGCCTCAGCTTTGGTAGTAATAAACTTTTTGAAGAAGTGAGCATTAAATTTCTCCCGGGAAATTGCTACGGTATGATCGGCGCCAATGGTGCTGGTAAAACCACTTTTTTGAAGATTCTCTCAGGTGAAATTGCACCTACGTCAGGAAGTGTCAACATCACTCCTGGCGAGCGACTCGCGATATTGAAGCAGAATCAATTTGAATTCGATGATGTACCCGTTTTAAAGACCGTCATCATGGGACAAGCAGAGCTTGCCAAAGTAATCGACGAAAAAACGAAGCTATATGAAAAGCCTGATTTCTCTGAAGCAGATGGCGTTCGTGCGGGGGAATTAGAGGGATTATTTGCAGAGATGAACGGCTGGGAAGCTGAATCTGACGCAGGGAAAATGCTCGAAGGTCTGGGCATTAAAACCGAGTTTCATGAACTTCTCATGCGGGAACTGAAACCCAGTCAGAAAGTTAAGGTTTTGCTTGCACAAGCCCTCTTCGGAAATCCCGACATCCTCTTACTAGATGAGCCGACCAACCACTTGGACGTGGCTGCGATCCGCTGGTTAGAAGAGTTTTTACTCAACTACGAAAAAACAGTCATCGTCGTTTCGCATGATCGTCACTTTCTCAATCAGGTGTGCACCCACATGGCCGATATCGATTTTGGCAATATTAAGATCTATACCGGCAATTATGATTTTTGGTACGAGTCGAGTCAACTCGCGCTCAAGCTCCAACAAGACCAAAATAAAAAAGTAACCGAAAAAGCGGAAGAACTAAAAGCCTTCATCGCGAGATTTAGTGCCAATGCATCTAAATCAACTCAGGCCACTTCACGCCGAAAACAGCTCGCAAAATTGAGTATTGAAGAAATCCAACCGTCCACTCGTCGCTACCCTTTTGTGGGCTTCAAGCCTGAACGTGAAGCGGGTGATCAACTCCTCCGAGTAGAAGGACTCACTAAGACTATTGACGGCGTTAAAGTATTGAACAATGTCACCTTTAATATTTTCAAGAACGACAAAGTAGTATTCGTGGGCGATAATGAAACTGCCAATACTACCCTCTTCAAAATTCTGATGGGCGAATTGAAACCTGACTCAGGTAAATTTACTTGGGGAGTGACCACTTCACAAGCATACTTCCCCAAAGACAATGCAGAGCTCTTCAAAGACCCAGACTTAAATTTAGTGGATTGGCTGAGACAATATTCAAAGGAAAAATCTGAGAATTTTATTCGTGGATTTTTAGGAAGAATGCTTTTCTCAGGGGACGAAGCGCTCAAACAAACCCGCGTTTTATCGGGTGGTGAAAAAGTGCGCTGTATGCTTTCAAAGATGATGCTCAGTTCCGCCAATGTTTTAATTTTGGACGGCCCAACTAATCACTTGGACCTCGAATCGATCACGGCAGTCAATAACGGCCTAACCAAGTTTCCTGGTACCGTTCTGTTCACCTCGCATGATCGACAATTCATCGAAACCATCGCCACCCGGGTGATTGAGCTCACACCTAACGGGCAAAAAGATGATGGCCTGAAATATGAAGAATACCTACAAACTCTTTTAAAATAGTGGAACTAATGATTGAGTGCAGAAGTGATGGCGGTCTGTTCAGCGGTCCCTAGTAAAACGGACTCATCTGAATTTGATTTCATTTTCAAAATAGCCCCAAGTGCCACTGTAATCACACCAATGTCATCGATATAACCTAGAGGAAGATAATCGGGAATCAGGTCAAAAGGATTAATAAAGTAGAGCAAAGCACCAATAGCCACTACTTGTGATTTTCTATTTTTTCCTGACAGTGCAACCTGAGTTAGTAATTTCAACTTGTCTTTGAAGCTCTGATCTACGCTCGCCGTTTTTAGCTTTTCATCCAAATCAACTTTTAACTTATCCACTTTATCGGGGGTTATTTTTTCGCCTGATTCATTGAGGTAATCAATCACATCATTGATCTTGTTAATATCTAAAGCCTGGTCTTTCATTGCAAGCTGACCTAGCTGCACTCGATATTTTCCGGGAATTTTTGTTTGAGCGGGCTTTTTGAGTAAGCGTCTTAGCGTCATATTAGAAATGTTGACCTTAATCGCCACTTCTTCAGGCGAGGTCCTATTTTTTTCAAGATAAACCTTGAGCTCATGAACAGTATTCATTTTTATGGTCCTACTGAAGCGTTGAACTTTGTAGGACGAAGTTAAAACCCATACCGCCCGCAGAATTTGGCTGCCATCTACAATTCCAAAGTTGGGCCGCAACCAGCACACAAGAAACATCGATGTCATTCACACCCACGGCCGGTACCTTGCCGGTCAGCACTTTAGCTGTTGAATCGTAAACTCCACTAAAATTGAAGAACACACCACATTCCGGCGCTGTACTTCCTATATTCTTGCAATTCGTCACTACCCTTTGTGCCCTCGTTGCCGAAGTAGGCGCAGCGGGATCAGAGCGTTGAAACATATTGAACTCGCCCGAAACCACGGGCTGTTGTACCAAATTTCCATCCGGCAACTTGTAGCTTCTATAAAACTTGGCCACCATAATGATTTGATTATTATTATCCGCCAACAGCTCTGATTTACCAGACTTCTGGATCGTTGCTGAATCGGCTGAAACGTATGAACCTGCAATTTTTTGGTATTCGGCTTCCAAATCAGCGGACTTGGTGCGCTGACGATCTCTTTCCTGATTGAGCGTATTCTGAACCGTATCTGAACCGCAACCAGTGCTGGCCAGCGCGATCACGACACTTAAAAAGATGGTCCCCAGTTGGTAAGTTTTTGAATTGAACATTAGCTACCCCTTTATCTTGCCTTGACCAGTAACATGTGGTACCAAAGTTCACAATTGTAAAATTCACATTTGTGAATGTTTAATAAACGAGGGGAATTTCTGAAAACTTTAATGCGGATATTATTATTGTTTTGCTCATTGGCTCAGGTTACCTATGCAGATAGTCAATTTTCTCAGCCACTCACAGATCAATGGAACAGCGACACTGATCCTGCCTCATACCTTTTCATGGTCGCCGACACTGAAAAATTCTCGCCAAATGGCTTCCAAGACGGAAATTACCATATCACTGTAAACAATGCGCGCTCATCCCTTTATGGATTGAATTATTTTGGCCGCCTCACTTCGGAAGACAGTACCAGGGCAAAAAATATAGACTTATGGCTCAAAACTTCGTTCGAGTTTAGCTCCATTGAAACGACCTTTGCTCCTTCTGATCCTCAATCAAATTTGGAAACGGTTTCAGGACAAGTGCTCACCGGCAGGCTAGGGGCTGGTCCGGTTTTAACTTACGATTTGAACTCATACTTAAAACCCTTCATTGGCGCTGAGGTTTGGGCGTTTGCATATCGCACCTCTAATCCTCAAGCGGTTGAGTTTATTGGCCAAGGATTTATGCTTGAACCCATGATTGGCATCAATAGTAAAATTTACGGTTCGCTACGTGGCGTTTTACAATTAGGCTATAATCATGTGCTTACTTCGCAAGGTGAGCTTTTCAGCGACGGCACTTCACTTACATTCGGTTTAGGAGCAGCACTATGAAATTATATTTTTTATTAGTTATTGGATTTGCATTTTCAATCAACTACGCAAACGCGAGTGGATCAAAAGCAAACCCCCTCGAAAGTATTCAAGGTAATTACCACGGGACTGTTAGCTTAACTGCTGACCGTCAAACTAAAGAAATACTAGTGACCACTTTGACGAGCTGGGATGGCAACACGGCACTCCTCGAAGTACGCGATAGCACAGCGGGCTCAAGCCAAATTTGGAAATATTCGCTTTCTAAAAAACGTAAAACGAAAGCTGTTTTAACTGGACTAGGAACGGAAGACATTGAACTAAAGGCAGATGACGACACTTGCATGAGTAACGCTGACGTTACCGTACGGGTCTGCAGCGATACGACTTCTCTTTTGTTAGAAGTTCGCGACTCTACTGGTACCGTTACTACCAAGATTTCGCTACTGTCCGATAAAAACTCGGATAATGCGTCCCTGGTTCATCCTACAAAAGTTTATAGTCTGGTTGAGCTTCGCAGTGAAGGAATGGAACATAGTTTTGATACTCAAGTTGAATTTGAGCATGCATTTCAGGCAAGAAAACTTGCGATTGCAACCCGACTCAATATGTTTCCGCACGTTTCCATCGGCAGTATCATCCCGCTTTCCGTAGCTGATATGAGCGGTACACTTGGGGCGGTCGGAGATCTTATGCCCTTCTTGCTTCCATCCCGTTGGCTATTGAAACGCGCTAATAATCAGCTCAGTGACGCCGAGGCAGATACCTTAGTGATTGTGAAAGCAAACTCTGGGTTTCAAGCTGAGAATATAGGACTTGGAATCTTAAGAGACCAAGAGATGCTTCAAAAGCTAAAAAAGAGTCTTACGGAAATCACCACCATTCGCGATGAACTCGCATTTCGCGAAAAATTGGGGCAATTTCCTGCAGGCCTCCACGATGACATTAGTTCGCTCATCGTCAGTATTCAAAAAACAGTTGCAACCATGACCGAGGGAATTCAAGAAGAGTACGCGACCCTTGCACAAGCCTGTGGTTTTAAAGATATGACTGTGATTCAAGGTTTAGAGCCGTTGACTGCCGATCAGCTGCTACCGGTCCAACCTGTCACAGATGATTCCAGTAATCAAATGACTTTAAATAATGCTTATGAGCTGAAACAGCTGGATCACTTGATTCTCGCTTCAAAAGCGAGCCGTAATGCGCGCTGGTTTAATTGGATGGACCCTGCTGGTGACCCTGCTGGTGGCTTAGGAATTGCGCTCCCTGCATACGTGCAAATTGGGACGTCCCAGATTCGTGAAATGGGCATTCGTCACTCACAAATGGAATCGATCTTAATTCAAAAACTTCATACTTTAACCAAGGAAGCGAATCTCGCAGTAGACCAATATACGATTGATGTAGATGCGACAGCACTTCAAAAACGAAGAGTAGACCGTTTGAAGAATAATATTAAATATGGGGCAGCTTTTGCACTGAGTGACCTGATCAACGCTTTACAAGACCAAGTTCAAAATGACCTTGATCTAACGAACCAGATCTACACTTATATGATTTCGCGTTCTGCATTGAATCGCTTGGAAATGACCGGGCCATACGTTATTCATTAGGAATGCGCGTTTTCCTGCACCCATTTTTCTTGTGGATCATTATCCCCTCTTTTCAAGCTTGCAGTACCGCGCCTACCACCTCAGTTGTCCCACTTTCAAACGCTTTGTCCACCACCCCAGCGCTGGTGCCCTCGGCCCATTTTAAAACGATTGGCTACGGAGAAGGCCCACACTTGTCAGCAGCCTTAAAGAAAAGTATTTCTACGCGCGAGTTAACCTTCAGCCGCAAGAAAATGCTGAATTTTATTGCACAAAGAAGCAGCCCCACTTTATTTCAAACCTGCATAAAAACGTATCCCTATTCCGAAGAATGCGTGTTCACCAAAGCAGATTGGAACCAAAACTGGTTTTTAGCAACAGATTCATCCGAACCCTCGGAAGAGACCAATCGGAAACAAGATCTCCCGTTTGTTCAAGAGACTCAGAATTTAGAAAAGAGAAGCGAAGACCTTCTTGCTAAGACCAACTGCGACAACCCCGAGCCTCTAAGCAGACTCGGAATGAAGTTGGAAGAATCGTTCCCCGATGACCAGCGCATGCAAAGCGCCTTGGCACTCTACAAAAAAGTAGATGACTGCGCACTCGAAAACCAAAACCTAAGACAGAATCACTCTGTGATACTCGCACGGTTTCGCCTTGGTCTTTTGCACGTTCTCAATAACCACTGCGATCAAGCCGTTGAAGTATTTACCCGATTGATTCAAATGGGTGAAAATGATTTTACGTCCCGTTCATTTTACTGGAAAGCATTCTGCGCAAAAACTGCGGGAAAACAAGAAGAGATTCGAAATAATTTTGTTGATTTATTTAAGGTCAATCCACTTGGATTTCATACCTTATCCATCGCTGATGGGTTCTCGCCTCTTACCAAACAATTGCATGAAGACGTTGACCCGCTCCTTCAAACTCGCTCACTTATCGACGAGCAATATAATTTATGGATTGAAGCGATTGAGGATATGGATGCAATCGGGAACCGGGCAGGAGTGATTAAACTGCTTTCGCCAGTTCGCTTTAAACCAGAATACTTGCTCTCGCTTGAGCCCTCCGTGCGTTTGTACCTCGCTACCTTTGCACATCGCGCTCATGATCAGTTTTCAGTATTTAGAATCCTAGATAGCATTTTTAGGTCGCATAGCGACTACGTCATCGATGCCACCTTGAAGTTATTTTTCCCCATTCAATATTTACAATCCATCTCAAAAAAGGTCGTGAGCGTAGATCCATTTTTGGTGATTGCCCTGATCCGGCAGGAAAGCGCCTTTCAAGAAAATATCCGCTCACCCGTGGGAGCGACGGGGCTAATGCAACTTATGCCCGCTACTGCAAAATCTCTTGATCATTCAGTAACAGTAGATGGACT
>CAIMWN010000075.1 GCA_903845155.1 Oligoflexia bacterium | reverse complement strand
TAGAAGCATTAATAAAATGCTATAGCAACCGATACGCAGCTTAGGTCTACCGAGTGTATTTAATTAATTCAATCCATGACTTGGTGGGCAGGGACATAATCGTGTGCGAATTAAAGAGACAGAATCGCGCGCGAATCACACTGTTTTTAAAGCGCACTTGTTTAATAATGTTGACGAATTTTACTGAATGCTTCAAGATGCTGCCTCAAAGGTAGCATCCGTTTTATGACAAAAGCATTCCCAGGTTTCTTCGCATTTCTTTGGCTGATTTCAGCGACCATGACCAATGCGCATGCCTTGCCAAAATACTGTGTGGGTAGTTTTGAGAATGTCATTGACCAAGCCACACCGGGGCGACTGGTTTATTCTTTGCATTGTGATGATGGCCAAAATCCGGTTTATACTAGTGCGGATCATGCTCGAGAAACCACTAAAGAGGGTTTCCGGAAGGGGCTTGAAAACACTCTCATCAAAAAGCTAGGTGTGAAATTAGTCACTAAATCGGGCCCTGTGATTTCGGGAATGATGATCTATGCCAGAAATGATATTGCTGCAAACGTTCCAGGAGACGACTATGGTTTTATTTTTCGTGACGTCAGCGAACATCGTCGGAAAAATGCCGAATCGCTCTATTTTGAATCTCTCTATACTCATTTGAATGGAGATATTGCTCAATATGGTGATAAAGAAGTTCAGCGCGTAGAAGACTATCAGCGTGTGAATGCGTTGCTGCAAAAATCAGGCTACAAAGCGATAGGGGTAGTGAAAGTAAAAGGTTCTTTTTATAAGTCTTCCGCTGCTGAAGTCTTGATCCTTCAAAAAACATAAACGATCAATTTAAAACGAGCGAGCAATGCGCTGGCTGCTCATCATAAGTGAATTCTTCGCCCATCTACCGCAAGTGCTGCCTCTTTTACCGCCTCAGAAAGAGTAGGGTGAGCGTGGCAAGTTCGAGCGATGTCTTCTGCAGATCCACCGTATTCCAAGACCGTGACCGCTTCTGCGATCAAGTCTGAAGCGCGGGGGCCAAAAATATGCATACCAAGTAGCTTGTCTGTTTTCTTGTCGGCAAGAATCTTAACTAAGCCTTCACTCTCGTCCATTGCTTTCGCGCGGCCATTAGCGAGGAATGGAAAGGTTCCCACTTTGTACTCAATGCCTTTTTGTTTCAGTTCTTCTTCGGTAGATCCAACGCCCGCAATTTCAGGCCAGGTGTACACAATCCAGGGGATGCCGTTGTAGTTTACATGTCCTGCTTGGCCCGCCATGATTTCTACTGCCGCCATGCCTTCTTCTTCGGCTTTGTGGGCAAGCATTGGCCCAGCAACAACGTCACCAATGGCGTAAACCCCTTTTACTTTGGTTTCGAAGTGCTCATTGATATCAATGCGGCCTTTTTCATTCGCAGCCATTCCAATCTTGTCGAGTTGTAAACCATCGGTAAACGGACGACGCCCAGTAGCTACTAAAATTAAATCGCACTCAATCGTTTCTTTCGCTTGAGTCGCGCGGTCCATCACTTCGAGTTGCATTTTATCGCCGACTTGCTTTGCACTCATTGCTTGAGTATTGACTTTAAATACGAGACCTTGTTTTTGAAGTGACTTAAAAGCCTCATTCGCAATTTGTTGATCCATGATGGTCAGAATCTTATCCGCGAATTCAACCACGGTTACTTTTGAACCTAAGCGTGCCCAGACTGAACCCATTTCAAGGCCAATCACGCCGCCACCGACTACCACTAGATGGCCGGGCACTTCAGAAATATTGAGAGCCTCGGTGCTCGAGATAATTTTCTTTCCGTCGAACTTTAAATGTGGAAGTTCAATGACAGCGCTTCCAGTTGCAATTAAAACTTTAGGAGCTTTTAAAATACGTTTCCCTGTTGCAGCTTCCACTTCTACCAGTTTTTGATCACCCTCAATGCCGGCAAACCGGCCATAGCCTTGAGCCCATTCAATTTTATTTTTCTTAAAGAGACCCGCAACGCCCATCGTAAGTTGCTTTACCACTTCGTTTTTACGGGCGATCATTTGGGGGACGTTCATTTTCATTTCGCCCACTTCAATGCCGTGTTTCTTGAATTTATGTTGAGCATTAGCGTAGTGCTCGCTTGAGTCGAGGAGTGCCTTTGATGGAATGCATCCTACATTGAGGCAAGTGCCGCCAAGTGAAGTGCTCTTTTCGACACAGACCACTTTCATTCCAAGTTGAGCCGCACGAATTGCAGCTACATAGCCGCCTGGGCCTCCGCCAATCACGATGAGATCAAAATTATCCATACAGAAAGGCTAACATAAAAGCAGAGTGAAGTGCAGGGCTTAATCCGCTTTTGACGCGAAGCTAAACCAAAAGGTGGGCCCGACCTTTAATAAGAGATGCGGTAAATCGTACCAGACTCATCATCAGAAACGAGAAGTGCTCCGTCGGGAGCGTTGATGACATCGACCGGCCGACCCCATGCCACTTCGTTTTGCATGAATCCTTCTGCAAATATTTCTTGGCTAAGGACCTTCCCTTTTGAATCAATTTTTACAGAAACTACGCGGTAGCCTACTTTCTTGCTCCGGTTCCATGAACCATGTTCCGCTATAAAAATTTGCTGATAGTATTCCTTAGGGAACATATGTCCGGTATAAAAACGCATGCCAAGAGAGGCAACGTGTGCGCCTAATTTGAGGTCGGGCGGGGTATAGTCGCTGCACTTTTTGTCTTTGCCAAATTCAGGGTCAATCGTGTCACCCTGATGGCAGAACGGAAAACCGAAGTGCATGTTCTTCTTCGTGATGTGATTCAGTTTGTCAGAGGGTAGTTCGTCACCCATCATGTCTCGGCCATTGTCCGTAAACCAAAGTTGATGCGTGACGGGATGCCAATCGAAGCCAACCGTATTCCGAATTCCACGCGCTACAATTTCGCGATTCTTTTCACTGCTCTGGTCTTTTGATTTCACATCAATTCGAGTGATTGCAGCATAGGGATCTTTAATTTCGCAAACATTACAGGGAGCACCGATGGGAATATAAAGTTTGCCATCGGGTCCGAATGCAGTGAATCGCCAACCGTGAAATTTTTCACTGGGATAATCGGTTCGTAAGACCACGGGTTTGGGAAGGTCGTCTAAATGGTCTTCGATGTGATCGTATCTTAATGTGCGATTTCCTTCGGTCAGGTAAAGGGCGCCGTCTTTAAAGGCAACGCCATTGGGCATATTCATGTGTGTGCCCAGTGTATGCACTTTGTGGTCGGGAGTGACGGCATAGAAGTTTCCGGCCTCCAAGGTCCCCACAAAAAGAGTTCCCTTTTCACCCCACGTCATCGAGCGTGCACCCTTAATGTCAGAAGCGTAAACGCTTATTTTAAAGCCCTTTTGAAGTTTGATTCGATCTAGATGGACCTCCGCATGAGCGCAGACGGACCAGGTGGTGGCAAGCAAGATCAAGGTTTTTATCATAAGTATTTTCAGGCTCGTTTTAGGCGAATTCCATGCCGAGCTTACTTGGGTTTTCAAGTAAGTCTTTTACCGTTACCAAGAAAGTCACTGCTTCTTTTCCATCAATAATTCGATGATCGTAAGAGAGGGCAAGGTACATCATCGGACGAACTTCGATCTTGCCATCGATCACAATTGCTCGGTCCATGATTTTATGCATTCCCAAAATTCCACTTTGTGGAGGATTTAAAATGGGAGTGGAGAGAAGTGAGCCATAAGTTCCGCCATTTGAAATGGTGAATGTTCCACCACTCATATCGGCGATCGAAAGTTTTCCGTTGCGAGCTTTTAACGCAAGTTCGCCAATTGCTTTTTCGATTTCAGCGAAGGTCATTTTATCGGCGCCACGAACCACTGGAACCACCAAGCCTCGTTCCGTTCCTACTGCAACACCTACATCCGCGTAATCATGATAAAGAAAATCTTTTCCATCAATCATGGCGTTCACCGCCGGAATTTGCTTCAGTGCCAGTGTGCATGCGCGAGTAAAGAAAGACATGAAGCTTAATTTCACGCCATTTTTCTTTTCAAATGCATCTTTATGTTTCGCACGAACATCCATGACAGGTTTCATATCGACTTCATTGAAGGTAGTGAGGATGGCTGCAGTATGTTGAGCGAACACCAAGCGTTCTGCAATTCGTTGGCGAATCATCGGCATTTGAACTCTGCGATCGCCCGGTTTATCGCTCGCATTTGAAATCACGGCGGCGGGTTGTTTTCGTTCTGCGAGTGCTGCCATGTAGGCGAAGACATCACCCTTGGTGATGCGGCCATCTTTTCCGGTACCCTGAACTTGTGCAGGGTTGACGTTGTTTTCAACAACTGCTTTACGTACGGCTGGGCTTAAATCAACTACATTACTGGTGTTGGATGCTGCAGGCGGTGGGATGGATGGTGCAGAAGTGCTAGTCGGTGCAGGAGGAGGTACTTTCGGTGGTGCACCCGCTGGTGCTCCACTTGAAACCGTTCCTGTCGCAGCATCATCAATAAAGCCAATCACGGACTTCACAAGAACCCGCTCACCGGCCGGTTTTAAAATAGTCAGTGCGCCGCTCTTTTCAGCGACAATTTCAACCGTCGCTTTGTCTGATTCAATTTCTAAAAGCATATCGCCCGATTTTACTTGTTCACCGTTTTGTTTGGTCCACTTCAGAATGCTGACTTCAGTGATGGATTCTCCTACGAGTGGTGCTACGATGTCGTGTTTCATTATGTTCTCCTCAGTCTATGCTCACCTTAGGGGCGGGCTTTATTCTTGAAATGCTTTTAAAATAATTTCTTTTTGTTCCTTATCGTGAAGTTTCTTTGATCCCACAGCTGGAGATGCGCAGATTTCACGGCCTACATAAGTCAGTCCTAGTTTCGGAAAACGAATACCAAATTGAGCAAGGGCCCCAGACCACATGCCTTGGAAATACATCCATGCGCCCATGTTTCTAGGCTCTTCCTGAACAAAGAAAATCTCTTTTGCGTTCTTATATTTCTCAATTGCTTTGGCGAGCTCAGCTTCGGGCCAAGGGTAAAGTTGTTCTAGGCGAATGATGGCGACGTTGTCGGATTTACGGGTTTCACGTTCCTCCAGCAAGTCATAATAAATTTTCCCCGTGCAAATCATGATTCTACTGACGGAAGCAGACAGGTTTGGATCAGTAAAATTTGCATCGTCAATGACTTCAAAAAATCGTCCATCGGATAAATCACGGAGTTCAGACACCGCCTTAGGATGGCGTAGCAAGCTCTTAGGGGTGATCACAACAAGTGGTTTTCTGAAAGTTCGTTTTACCTGACGGCGGAGCAAATGGAAAATCTGTGAAGGCGTGGTGGGATAAGCGACGGTCATGTTATTTTTCCCACACAGTTGAAGAAAACGCTCGAGTCTGGATGAAGAATGCTCCGGGCCTTGTCCTTCAAAACCATGAGGCAGAAGAAGCGTGAGTCCGCTTGCGCGATGCCATTTGCTTTCAGAGGTAGAAAGAAACTGATCGATGATCACTTGTGCTCCGTTTGCGAAGTCACCAAATTGCGCTTCCCAAACTGTTAAGCTATCTGGGTCTGAAACAGACCAGCCAAATTCAATCGCCATGGCCGCAGTTTCAGAAAGGTGGCTATTATAAATGTAAAATTTTGCCTTGTCGCTCAAGCTATTGATTGCAGTATATTTTTCATTCGTGTTGAATTCAAACACACTCGCATGCCGATGGGTAAAGGTACCGCGGCACACGTCTTGTCCGCTCATTCTTACAGAAGAGCCTTCTTTGATGAGAGTGGCATAGGCGAGTACTTCCGCATTTCCCCAGTCTATTCCTTTTCCTTGCTCCACTGTTTGAATGCGGGCATCAAACATGCGTTCAAGTTTTGGATGAATCTTAAAGCCATCTGGGAAATGATTAATGCTTTTGGTGATCGACACGATTTCATTCGCGGAAACACTAGTTTGAATGGGTAGATGAACGTCTTCCCCGTGGGCAGGTTTAAACTTAGACCAGTATTTTCCCGTGTATTCAGTATGGAATGGTTCCGGTTTTTCTGAGCGAACCTTGTCGAGCGCTTGTTGAAGCGGATTCATGGTCACTTCCAAAATCGTTTTCGCCTCGTCAACCGTGACAAAACCTTCGTTCGCAAGTCTGCGAGCATAAACATCTCGGGGAGTAGCATGATTAGCGATTAATTTGTAAAGTGCGGGTTGGGTGAAAGAGGGTTCGTCTCCTTCGTTATGTCCGAAGCGACGATAACAAATCAGATCAACGAATACATCCTTGTTAAAAGCATAACGGTATTCGGTCGCAATTTTCATGATCTGCCATAGCGCTTCTGGATCATCTCCGTTCACATGGAAGATGGGGGCGTCGAGCATTCTGGCTAGGTCAGTGCAGTATCGGGTCGAACGTGCGTCGCTCGGATCGGTAGTGAAGCCGACCTGGTTATTTGAAACAATATGAATCGATCCACCCACACTATAGGCTTCGAGGAGTGAGGCTTGGATGGTTTCGTAAACCACCCCTTGACCAGCAAATGCGGCATCGCCGTGAATAAGAATAGGAATTACTTTTTTCTTTTCAGTGTCGGAGCGTTGATGTTGCTTTGCCTTAGCCATACCAATCACCACTGGACTAATAAATTCCAAGTGTGAAGGATTAAAACCTAATGAAAGGTGGACTGATTTTCCCTGGCGAGTAGCAGTGTCGTACGAATAGCCTTTGTGATATTTCACATCGCCTTCTCCATGATCCGAACTCAGGCGATAATTATCATCAAACTCAGTAAAGACATATTCTGGCTTTTTACCAAAGGTATTCACCATCACATTCAAGCGTCCTCGATGTGCCATTCCCATTACTACTTCTTGGGCGCCAAGCTCGCAGGCTGTTTCAATCACGCAATCGAGGGCCGGGATCAAGGCTTCGCCGCCTTCAATTGAAAAGCGTTTTTGCGCCACATAACGAGTGTGAATGAATTTTTCGAGCGCTTCACTTTCGGTAAGACGTTTTAAAATGAATTTTTTATCGATTGCGGAAACACTGTAGTTTCCTGCCATGGATTCTATTTTATTTTCAACCCAAAGACGTTCTTTCGGATCTTGAATTTGGAGTAACTCAATTCCGACTGTACTTGAGTAAATCTTTTTCAGCTGAGAGATAATGTTTTGAAGTGAAGTAGGTGCTAAGCCTAAGAATTGGGCTGCTTGAAATGTTTGTCCTAAATGTTCATTTCCTAAACCATATGGAGAGAGTTCTAGGAGTGGCGTCGTTTCTGGACTCACTTTCAGTGGATTCACGTTTGCAATGAGGTGACCATGATTCCGGTACGCTTGTATTAATTGATAAACTTTTAATTCTTGGAAAAGTTGGTCGGCGCTTACGGTAGAAGTTCCGCTTGTTCCTTCGTCAGAAGCAAGGGCAAGAGCACTTGCTTCGCCCAGATAAATTCCATCAAAAAAGTATCTCCATGAATCATCCACGGAGTCTGGATTCTCGATGTATCTGGTATAAATGTCTTCGATGTATTCGGCATTAATGCTTTTTAAGTAGTCAAAGTTTTTAAGCGAGTTCACGCAGTCTATTTTCCTCTGTGAAAAACCAAGTATTTTAAAAAAAGAGCTTTATTACACCGTAATTGTTGTAAACGTTTACGTCAATCGGTACAGTAGTGACATATGAGCCAAAAGAAAACACAAAGATCACACACCTGCGGAGAATTGGGAGTCAATCATTTGAACCAGGAGGTAATGCTCTGTGGTTGGGTGGCTAAGCGTCGCGACCATGGCGGTCTGATCTTCATCGATCTTCGGGATCGATATGGTTTAACGCAAATCGTCTTTGATCCGGAAATCATGGGAAAGGCTGCCGAGGCCATTGAAGCATTCGAAAAAGCCGGAAAACTCCGTTCAGAATACGTGCTTTGGTGTAAGGGTAAAGTCAGAGCCCGCCCAGACGGGATGCAGAATACAAAATTAGTCACCGGACAAATTGAAGTGGCATGTCATGATTTGGTGATTTTATCAGAAGCGCAAACGCCTCCTTTTCCGATCGAAGATGATATTGAGGTGGCAGAGCAGCTGCGTCTACAATATCGCTACCTTGATCTCCGTCGTCCTTATCTCCAAAATAATTTGATTACCCGCCACAAAATGCTTCAGATTGTTCGTCAACATCTTGACGCTCACAGTTTTATTGAAGTAGAAACACCCATCCTTTACAAGAGTACGCCAGAAGGCGCGCGCGATTTTATCGTTCCCTCCCGCTTAAGTCCGGGGCAGTTCTATGCACTTCCCCAGTCTCCACAAACCTTAAAGCAATTGTTGATGATCTCCGGTATGGATCGTTATTTCCAAATTGCGCGTTGTTTCCGCGATGAAGATTTACGTGCGGACCGACAACCCGAGTTTTCACAAATTGATATTGAGACTTCGTTCTTGGATGAAGAATCTTTGTTTCCGATTTTAGAAGAGATGGTTCAGAAATTGTGGAAACAAATTCTGAAGGTCGACATTAAAGCGCCTTTTCTTCGCATGGATTACCGTGAAGCGATGGAACGCTTTGGCAGTGATAAGCCGGATGTACGTTTTGGCTTAGAGATTCAAGATATATCGGACGTGTTTTCAAAATCTACCTTTCAGGTATTTTCGAATGCACTCACTACCAACGCACGTGGCATTCAGGGATCTGTTCGGGCTATTGTCGTTCATAATGGCGACGTAAAATCAGGCGCCGCAAGCGCAGCTGACTCCTTCTCGCGTAAAGATTTAGACGATATGACGAAGCACTTGAGTGCGTATGGAGCAAAAGGCTTGCTGTGGATCAAAATTCAGCCAGACGGCGAGATGCAATCTCCGGCCGCTAAGTTTTTCACAGTAGAAGAAAAAGCAGCACTCGTCTCCAGACTTAATCTGAAGCCAGGATCGATTGTCATGATCGTTGCTGATAAAAATAAGGTCGTGTTCGACAGCTTGGGCGCACTTCGCCTAGAGCTGGGTGCTCGTCTGGGAGTGATTCCAAAACCAGAGGACAAAAATTTTGCATTTTTATGGGTCGTGAATTTTCCACTCTTGGAATTTGACGATAAAGAAGGCCGTTACTTCGCTTGCCATCATCCTTTCACTTCTCCTCGACCTGAGTTCTATGATGACTTTATTCATGGTACCAACATGGATGCCATTCAAGCCTCTGCCTACGACATGGTGTTGAACGGAGTAGAAGTGGGGGGCGGATCGCTCCGAATCTATCGTTCAGATGTTCAGGCGGCGATGTTCAAGTTGCTTGGAATTTCACCGGAAGAAGCGAAATTAAAATTTGGATTTTTCATGGAAGCACTTCAGTTTGGTACTCCTCCACACGGTGGACTTGCGTTTGGTGTAGAGAGACTCGCGGCCCTCCTTTGTGGCGTAAGGCCTATTCGCGATGTCATGGCTTTCCCGAAAACTCAAAAAGGGACTGATATCATGGCAGGAACGCCTTCGGAAGTTTCGAAAGAACAATTACATGAACTCAATGTAATGGTGGTGAAAACGCCTAAATAGAAACGAGAAAGAGAGAAGCAAAAATCAATTTTTACTCCTCTCTTCTATTCAGCGTTTATTCACAAGGCTGTTGGGATACTAAAAGCTGAATTTTTTCGGTGGCTCACTCGGCTGTGCTCCGACTTTCGCATCTGTGGTCGACTTGGCACTGGATAGATTTTTTGCCTTGAAGTCGTTATATTCTTTTTCCGCTTTGTCTTTCGCATATCCATAGGCCTTTTGAATCCTGCCGCTCAGCTGCTCTATGTTGCCTTCGACTGCTTTCAGATCGTCGTCAGTAAGTTTGCCCCACTGAGTTTTGATCTTACCTTTAAGTTCGGTCCAATTTCCCTGTACTGTTGAATGATTCATTTTGATTCCCTTCGTTGGTTACGGCAGAGGTGTTCTCTTGCCGGTAAAGATACTGACTAAAAAACTAAAAGTGGCCAAAATCAAAAACACTGCAATGAGCATCTTCGCGATGTCCATTGAAATGCCTGCAATTCCGCTTAGCCCAAATAAAACTGAAACAATGGCCAAAATAAAAAATCCAATTGCTGCTCTCACCATAAAAATCCTCACTTTCTATTTGCCTTGATTGCAAAGGTCATTTGCTACAAAGCGTTCACGAACTATAAGAAAGCATAACTTATGCCAGTCTCAGCTATGCCAGGTAAGGAATCGGCTCGTTTTAGTTTTATGAATGGGGCAATGCAGGTGAGTCTTTACGGTTTTTGTCAATTTTGCCGAAACCCAGGGTCAATGTCATGACGAGGGTTGCAGCCCGTTTGTCGCACCACAAGTGATGCAAACCTGAATGAATCGCTTTTCTAAGGATCGATCTCACGTTAACATCACTTCATGCCTAATTCGCGAGAGTTCTCTTATCGGACCCGTCTTCATAATTTGGATCGCTTGGAAAATGAAGAATTTGATTTTCTCATTATAGGCGGAGGCATTACCGGAGCCGGAGTAGCTTGGGACGCAAGTTCCCGAGGCTACAAAGTGGCACTCATTGAGAAAGAAGATTACGCACACGGCACTTCATCGCGCTCATCGAAACTGGTGCATGGCGGGCTCAGGTATTTAGAAAACTATGAATTCTCGCTTGTTTTTGAGTCTTTGAGTGAACGTGCCTATTTAATGAAAGCTTGTCCGCATTTGGTTCGCCCGCTTCCATTTTATATGCCGGTGTATGAGCACGGGCCTCATTCGTCCTACTTACTCAGTGCTGGAATGTGGCTCTATGATGTACTTTCTCTTTTTCGTGCTCCTGGACTTCATCAACGGCTCTCAGCGGGTGCCACCCTTCGCACGATTCCTGGTGTGAAAAAAGAAGGTCTAGTGTGCTCATTTAAATATTTTGATGCTTCCATGTGGGATGATGCGCTTGTCATAGATGTGCTTAATAAAGCGCAGAGTTTGGGTGCTTGTATTACTTCGCGCACCAAAGCAGTTAAATCGAAAATGAATGATCAAAATCAAATTACTGAGATGGTGGTTCGCGATGAACTTACAGGCAAGGATCGCACGGTAAAATTTAAAAAACTCATCGTATGTGCAGGAGTTTGGACAGATGAAGTGGGTAAGATGCTCGCGCCCGACACTTCTCCATCTCCCTGGCATAATTGGTTGGCGCCCAGTCGAGGCTTACATTTGGTTTTTGATTGGAAAAGTTTACCCGTCCCAGGGGCAGTGACCATGCAAATCGAAGATGGTCGTATCGCTTTTGTGATTCCACGACATGACTATGGTCAAGGAATTACGATTGTCGGCACCACCGATGGACCGTGTACCCTACCGCCTGATCAAATCGAAAATGAAACCAAAGCAATTGCAGACGATCGAGCTTATCTCATTCAATTACTTGCGCAATACTTTCCAAGGCTCAATCTTACCGAAAAAGATATCCTCAATCACTACATCGGAATTCGTCCACTCGTGAATCCTCATCGAAATGAAAAAGCAGGTGGAAAAGAAGATCTTCAAAAAGTTTCTCGCGAACATACCATTGATCATGGACCTGGCGGTTCGGTAGTAGTTGCTGGTGGTAAGTACACTACGTTTAGAAGAATGGCCGAAGAAATTGTTCATTTTGCTTTAACCAAAAATCCGGGAGTGCATTTTGAGTATCATGAATCCAATACTGAAGACGTGTTGTTTACCCCAGCCATTGCATCTGAGATTATGCGAGCCAGAGAAATTGCACGTGCCAAAGGGTATGCGATACCGGAAAAGCTTTTTGAGCGCTATGGTTCTGACGCCCTGATTATTTATGAAATTTATTTGAACGATTGCGATCAAAAGAGTGAAGACCCCGATGGATTTCCTTGTTTAGAGGCACAATTCAGGTATGCAGTACGGTATCAAATGGTGCTCACCGTTGATGATTTCGTCAGAAGAAGGCAACCACTTTACCTCTGCCGTCAAGATCACGGCGAACCTTGGTGGCCAAAATTGCAGAAAGCACTTGAACAAGAGCTCACTCGCTAATTATTATATAAGTAATGAAGATTAATACAAAGCTCGGCCTATGGATCGCAGTTGTCGCCGGAATTACCACACTTTCCTTGGCCAGTGCTGCGCCTGTTCGAACGCCGAAGAAAGCACAAGCGGTGAAATCCGAAACCGTGGACGAAGCAATAGATGAGCAAGCGGATGTGGAAGCCCCTGTTCCGAAAATTCACCGCAAGGAAAGGTCCACGTATCTTTTTTTGGGTGCCGATTTAGGCATCTCTTCTTATTCTGCTTATAATCCTGCAGTCGAAGGTGCGCGGAGCGGTTTCGATGGTGGTATTCGTGCCTTGATGGCTTTCTATATTCAAAAACATTGGGTAATTGATACAGGCTTTGGTTGGCAGTTTATGTCGAACTCTGGAACCAACATCGGTGGTGATCAAACGAAAGTTTCCTCAAAGAATTTTTATTTCGATTTGTCGCCTCGCTATCGTTTTAATAAGAATTGGCAACTAGGGCCAGAGTTCCAATACTGGCTCGGCACCGATGTGGGCTTAAATCCCTATAGTACGACTACCGATCAGCCAACTGCTGATTCAAATACGTCCAAATGGATTGGCCTTCAAGGAATGTTTGAATGGACGGATAGCAATAAGTATCGCATTGGTGCTCGCTACATGACTTCATTAGGAGTACCGCAAAGAACAGTCAATGTGATTCAAATTTTTTTCCAAATTGGACTTCCCCTGTTTGGCTCAAATGCAATCTCCGACGAAGAGCGACCTGTTAGAAAGTTTCGTGAACAAGTGAGTGAAGGTGATCTAGAGAAGGCAGAAGTGTATACACCGCCAGAAGATCCACTTCCACTTGCTACGCCAGAGCCGGTGCCTGAAGCGACCCCATGGGCGGAAATGACTCCCTCGGCGACCCCTGAGCCCACCCCCGCGCCCGAAGTGATTCCAACTCCAAAACCAAGAGCTCAAGAAAAATTAGTAATGACCCTCGATGTAAATGATCTTCCCTTTGAATTCAATAATGCCCATCTACCCCCTTATCACTCTAATCGAGTAAAAGAAGTGGGTCATTTCCTGGGGGAACATAAAGGCGCATGGCGAGAGTTGGTTGTATCTGGCCATACGGACGAACGAGGTTCAAACGAATATAACAACAAGCTTTCCTTAACGAGAGCTCAAACGGTAAGGCAGCTTTTAATTAAGGGAGGGGCGCCAGCCGCAAGAATTAAAGCGGTGGGGTACGGTAAACGAAAACCGATTGATAAACGGCACAGCGAAAAAGCCTGGACGAAAAACAGGCGAGTTGAACTCGATTTCCGTGGGGTAAAAGACGTAATGCTCATTCGCGATGCACTTCAAAGAAAATAAAGCTCCTCATTTAAAATAAAAATGTGCCGAAAAATGGGGAGAGTCCCAGTTTTCGGCACCATCTAAAATACGCGTATCATTGATCCGGTGATTTAAAATTACAGGCTGAATTCAAATTCAGATTCCTGAAATGTCATCGTCTTTACACCGAAGTCATCAATACTATTTTGATTTGCTTTAAGAGTGATTGCCTTTGTATTGTCGCTCAAGGCAACTTTGATGGCGCTCATTTCACTTTTCTTTGTTTTTACGGTTGTTTTTAACAGGCTATTTTTTGCAATACAGATAAAATCGTTCGTGTTTCTTTCCATTTCCTCGATGCTGCGGTCCCATCCAGTAAAGGCAGGTCCCCCAGGATTGTTAACTTTACAGATATTGCTCTCCAAGTCGCATAGCCATTTCATTCCAGACAAATCAGGCATACCGAATGAGGGAGTAGGAATCACTTTTTTACGTTCGAACTCTACGCAGTGTTCTTTCCCATACCATTGAAAACTAAGCGATTCTTTTGAAAGTGTTTTCCTATCGATTTTTGCAGCCAAATCATTACTAATCAGAGCGACCAAGGTTACTCCGGTGTCAGTCTTGTCGTTAAAATACACATTAAACGGCTCAGCAATAAAGTGTTTATCTGTATTTGCCAGCGGTTCACCGTTGAGTTGATTGATGAAGGTCGTGTCCGTCACGTAACTTTGTCCTTGGCCAATTAAGGTCAATTTACTGCTGAGGGCTGAGATATCTCCGATCATTAAAATTAAATTTGTTTTCCCCAAGCTCGTTTGTGTTTTTACTCTCTTAAAGATCGTATAGCGTGGTGCACTTGGCGTTGGCTTTACATCGATTTTCCCTTCTGCTTTCACCTCCGTTCGATACCCGCCGATCGTGCCGCCGGCCCTCCCCACCCCTACCCTGTCCCG
>CAIMWN010000074.1 GCA_903845155.1 Oligoflexia bacterium | reverse complement strand
CTCTAATGGAAACAGCAGATTTTAAGAATGTGGGTCGCAACGATCCTTGTCCTTGCGCGAGCGGGAAGAAGTTTAAAAAGTGCCACGGCGAGAATATCCCTTGGCAAGGAAATGTAAAAGCACCTGAGAGTACGGAAGGCAACGCTGCCGAAGCACTCCCAGCTGGTTTTGATCCGTCTAAGATGGATCTCAATTGGCTGGCGCAATTCAGTAGTGCAATTCAGCGCTTGCCTAAAGGGCAAATGCAGCGCTTGCAATCACTGATGCAAAAAGCGATGGCGGGGAAAGATGTTGCACGTGAACTCGATGAGTTTCAACGAACTCTGCCACCTTCATTTCAGGAAATGCTGAAGAACTCACCTGAGCTCGAGCAACAAATGGATTCTGCCGCTGCAGGAAGTGCCGAGCCTGGTACTCTTACAGATGAGCAAAAAGAAAAACTTCAAGAAATTCAGAAGAATAACGAAAAAACGGGACTCTCTCGTTTATGGACCAAATTCCGGAAAAAATAATCATGAGCTCAACACTTTCAAATCACCTTACTTTCGATCAATGGATCAAACAATCCGATGCCTCTCTTAAACCGAATTCGATTCAAGCAGTCCTTGAATTGAAGGCTGAAGGGGCCACCTTGCCGTTCATTGCTCGCTATCGAAAAGAGAAAACGGGCAACCTAGACGAAGTTCAGATTCAAAAAATTATCGATCTTAAAGAAGAATGGGACGAAGTTTTAAATCGTCAGGGCTATATTCTCAGTGAAATTGAGAAACAAGGTAAGCTCAGCGACGAATTGAAACTAAAAATTTCAACGACGTTTGATAAAAATTTATTAGAAGATCTTTATCTTCCATTTAAACAAAAACGAAAAAGCAAAGCCACTCTTGCAAAAGAAGCAGGGCTTGAACCTCTTGCGGATTGGATTTGGGGAGTGGGGCACGGAACAGTTACACCTGAGGCCGGCCTAACATTAGATCTTTGGGCTTTTACCTTCAAAAATGAAGAAAAAGGTTTTAAAGATGCGGAAGCCGCACTTGCCGGGGCCACCGATATTCTGATTGAACGCATGAGTGAAGATCTAGAGCTCAGGCAGTTCGTTCGGGAGACCTATCAAAAACGTGGCTGCCTCAAGACGCAGAAAGCAGACAAATCAAAACCGAATTCAAAATATAATAACTATTTTGATTACGAAGAGAAAATCACGTCACTTCTTGAGCCTAGGAACTCACACCGCTATTTAGCGCTTCGTCGTGGTTGGATTGAAGAAGAGCTGAGCATTAATTTTGGTGGAGCTAAAACGGATGAGACATTTTCAGACGATCTCATTAATCATTTCTACAGTCACTCAGCCGCGAATTCGAATTCGATGGTAAAAGAAATTCTAGAAAAGGCCGCGCGCATCGCTCTCCGCGCTCATGTGATCCCCAGCATAGAAAATGAGAACCATAAGCTTCTCAAAGATGTTGCCGATCAAATGGCCATTCAGGTCTTTTCTGAAAATGTTCGTAAGATTTTACTCGCGCCCCCTTACGGCCCTAAGGCAGTTCTCGGAGTAGACCCCGGAATCAGAACAGGCTGCAAACTTGCAGTCGTGGATCACTCTGGGAAATTCTTGGCTGATTCGGTAATGAAGCTCAATACTGAATCGGAAAAGGAACAAGCCAAAGCATTTATTTCTGCGATTGCTGAAAGCGGTCAGATTACGGCCATTGTAGTTGGAAACGGAACTGCTGGTCGCGAAACTGAAACCTTTATTAGAAGTATTCTCAAGGAGAAGGGGCTTTCATTGCCCGTCATTATGGTGAGTGAGTCAGGCGCCAGCGTGTACAGCGCCAGTTCAGTTGCTCGCGAAGAGTTCCCGAATCTGGATGTTACTGTTCGTGGTGCCATTTCAATCGCACGACGATTCCAAGACCCTTTGGCTGAATTGGTAAAAATTGATCCTAAAAGCATTGGTGTTGGACAATACCAACACGATGTTTCTCAGAATGGCTTAAAGCGCGCGCTAGATTACGTTGTTGATTCCTGCGTGAACGCTGTGGGCGTGAATGTCAACACCGGTTCGCTGCATCTTCTAGCGCACGTTTCAGGGATTGGTGAAGGCTTAGCAAAAGCAATCGTGGATTACCGCGAACAACACGGTTTATTTAAATCCCGTGATGCTTTGATGGACGTTCCTCGTTTCAGTAAAAAGACGTTTGAACAAGCAGCAGGGTTCTTAAGAATTCCTGAGAGTGCAAGTCCGCTGGATCACACCGGCGTGCACCCTGAGAAATATGCAGACCTGGAAGCAATTGCGCTATCTCAAGGCAAAACCATTCAAGACTTTATTGGTGCAGGCGCAAAGCAACTTTTAAAAATGCCTGAAGCTAAAGAGAGACTGGGCGAATTTACATTAAAGGATATTGTTATAGAATTAGAGAAACCGGGCCGCGATCCCCGCGATTCTTTTGTGCCAATACAATTTCGTGATGACTTAAATGCGCTTAAAGACGTTCAAATTGGAATGATTTGTCCAGGCGTAGTAACCAATGTGACCAATTTTGGTGCCTTTGTTGATATCGGCGTTCATCAAGACGGCTTAGTCCATATTTCTCAGCTCACCAACAAATTCGTGACAGATCCAAGTCAAGTAGTGAGCCCCGGCGATAAAGTGACCGTAAAAGTATTGGAAGTGAATTTAGAGAAATCACAAATGGCACTCACGATGCGGTTTGATGGAGCTCAGCAAGAGACTGCCAAGTCGACGGCCCAGCCACAAGCTCGTCGTGAAAAGAAGCCACGCACTCCGCAACCAGCACCAGAGCCTAAAAAACTCATGGTGAGTTACACAGGTGATGTAGCCGCTCAAGTGGCTGCCAGCGCTGAGGCCAATGAAGCGAAACGCGAGCGCCAACAGCGTGAAGCGCAAAACAGAAGACCTACGCCGATGACTCCAACTCATCATGGCGCCCAACGTGATCACAAAGGCAGCAGGCCGGGGGTTAAAATTACACCGGTTGCTCCAAAAGAAGCCTTTAATAATCCTTTTGCTACTTTGCTCAAGAAATAAAAATTAAGGTCTCCGACACCTAAGTGTAGAGTTCCGCGTCGAGAATCAAGCTCACCAGTGGTGTCGCTCCTGTTTCGACGCGAGTCTTAATATTAGGTTGTCGGAGACCTTTTTTTGTACATGCACTTGGCATAAATCACGTGCTTGTGCTTCGCTTCTTCAAAGCCTAGTTTCGCAATGGCTTTTTCTTGAGCGCCCTCTAGATTCTCATCGTGAAACTCAAAAATTTCTCCGCAGTCAATGCAGACGATGTGATCGTGATGTTCGTCATCGTGAGCTTCGTATAAGGTAACCCCAGTGTGGCTCTGCAAGGTTTCATGCAAAAGTCCGGCATCACAAAGTGTTTTTACACTTCGGTAAACGGTTGCAGGGCTGATTTCAGGGAACTTTAACTGCACTTCCCGAAGCAGTGTTTGAATCTCAAAATGACTCTTCCGCTGAAGTGCAATCTCTGCAACTCGTTCTCTGGGTAAAGTGGAGCGAAGATTTTCTTTCTTTAGATATTCATTCAATGCAATTTTCCACGTCGTCGATTCTTGCTTTTTGGAAGAATGGGGGGGATTTTTCTGCTTTTTACGCCCACAAGGAAGAGTTTGCATCGCTTTACTCTCGCAATTTTTTTCGGCAACTGCAACAATTCACTGATCGTGAATGATGAAAATTGCACTTTTTTCGGGGCAATTCTGGTATTTTACAGATTCTACATTCCTGGCCATAAAAGATTTATTTTATAAAAAAGTGCAAATAGCTCAAAAAAGACTTGTAATACGTCAAAAAAGCACTACTCTTGTTCGTATAGGAGAAACTAAACAATGAAAAAAGCAAAAAAAGCTACTAAAGCAACTAAAACTACTGCTAAGAAAACTGCCAAAAAAGGTGGAAAATTCTCAGTAATCAACGAACTTCACAACGCGATTCTTACTATCGCTACCGCAAGTAAAAACGGTCTCGTAAAAGTAAAGCGTTCAGAATTAAAGAACGTAATTGAAAATACTTTCACACAAGGTGCTAAAAAAGCAGCTTCTGGCGAGCGCGTTCGTTTCCCAATCATTGGTGTGCTTGCACGCCGTGATGTGAAATCACGCAAAGCAGGAAAAGGCTTAAACCCTTTCACTGGCGAAGAAATCATGATCAAAGCTCGTCCAGAGTCTAAAAAGCCACGTTGGTCTTTCCCTAAGACTTTGAAAGAAACTTTCGCAGATAAGAAAAATTGGTAATTCAGTTGATGTGAATTACCGGGTAGCGGAACGTCAGGCCCTTTCGGGCCTGCTGGAGGGCGCGGTGAGGCAGGAGCCGAAGCGTGAGTTGCCGAAAGGCATAACGCAGCAGAAAGCGTAGCTAAACGCCCGACAAAGTGAGCAACCCCGAATTCACATATTTTTGAATGATATAAATTTAACCCCAGGTGATTCAATTCATCTGGGGTTTTTTATGAGTTACACAACCTACAAAATAAATGTTGTGTGATTCATAAGGTGAGTCGGGGAGAGTGAGTAAATCGCCCGAATTGCTACTACTAATAAGTGAGTCACATTACTTTTCCCAGATTTGGATCACAGGATCATGAGTATAATCAGTGATGATCGTCTTTTTGACTTCGCGGCCTCTTAATTCAGTATCCAGCACACTCAAATATCCACTAGGTGATTCAATGATCATGACAGCACCCTCTTCAAAAAAAGCGCGAAGCGCAGCTCGATCCGCATCCAAGGCAGCAAAATCGAGTATTTCAACTTGGTTTCTCAGCGGAAACAAATAGTATCTTAAAGGTGTCTGTATCCAAAACCCTTGAACAAATATTCTAAAATGTCGCTGAGGCTCAGCGTTGGCCTTGGCGGCAAGAAGTTCAAAAACTTGTTGTTTGGGTTCCACTTCGGCAGTTCGAAAAGTAAAATGGCGCCCGGGATTGGAATGATGAAGTTCCAAAAAATAACGATCGTTCAAAACAAAAACGGAAAGAACTGCAATTGTGGTGATGCTTGCTTTCATTTTCCAGCCCCCTTGCTGGAGAGCAGCCGCCACTACAAAAGACAGGGGATAATAAAAATGTAGCCATAACGCTCGTGCCCGGGCACTAAAGCACTTGATCCTAGTTTGATATAGAATGCCAGGATGGAGAGGTAAAGGCCCAGCAGAAATGTTTGCCAAGTTTTGTTTTTCTGAATGTTGCCCAGTTTAAATGCATTATAAAATGACCAAGTGAGAACAAGAGCGGTAATCGTAAATAGAATGATAGAAGGCATGCCCTGCAATTCGCCTGTAATATATTCGATACTGATGAGTCCGGAAAATAAACGGCAAAAATTAAGAGCAAAATGATAAAATTCTACTGGGCTAAAGAGCCTCGAGATACCCCCGATGGCAAGGGGTTTACCAGCTACAGGAAAAATATCAAAGTAGAATTTATAAATGAAACCACAGGTGAGTGCAATCAATACATAACTCAGCCCCTTACGTCTTGCTGGTAGATGAGTGCTGGAGTAAACGGAACTACTGACCATCACCAGCCAGATGGGCAATAAAAATAGGCTGATGGGATGAATGGAAATGCAGAGGATAAACGCGAAAATAGCCCAAATCCATTTTTGTGAAAACAGCGCAAAAAAATAGAGCAACAAACCCACCGATATTTGACTAATCTCCCAGCCAAAACGAGAATAGAGCACCGGCATTGGAAAAACCATGAGTAGTGCTGACATCCAAAGTGCAAGTGGCTGAGATATGTATTTTTTTATAAAATAATAAAAGAGAATCACCGCGAGAAACCCGCAAAAGACGGAAGGCATTCTCAGAATGACCGCATTGGAAATACCTATAATATGTCCGATATAATCAAAGATAAAAACCAGGCCAAGATGCACGGGCCCCGCAAGTCCAAGATTAGGGGTTCGAAAAGAACTCGTTTCACCAGCTGAAAGCGATCTCGCAAGTACCCCGTACCAACTCTCATCACCATTGAGGCCAGGTAAATGGTCGAGCGAAACGAGTCTCATGATTGCACCAGCAAGGATGAGCGCAAAGGGTATTAAATTATTTTTCCAGCGTTTGAGTTCTGTGATCACGTTCACTCTTAAAAGTAGTAATGGCTCATGAACCATGCTACGTCTTCATTACTAGTGGTATCGGATAAAGCCCCGGCCGCCAATTGGTTAGATATTTTTTCATATGCTAGATTAAATTCAAAGTGAGAGCGTGGAAAAATCTGCAAACCGAGTCCGTAAACTTGTGAGTTAGAGTTAAGTTGAACGGTTCGAGTTGTTCCATATTCCTGAGTTCCATAAAACCACAGGCCCTCCAGTAACTCGTATGAAAGTCTTTGGGTGGTAGCAATTCCGTGGTCACCAGCAGAATACGACTTTAGATCGATTTCAGTGGATGCAAAAAGTTTCTCCGTAATCCCCGCCATCGCAAATGCGCCATAAAGCCAACGACTCGAATATTTCTTTTTACCGTACCAAGTGTTTAATCCAAACTTCACTTGTTCGGTGGGAGCAAAAGCTGCTTGTATCGCAAAGCCTTGGTCTTGATCAAGAATAGTTTGATCGGGTCTCCCAAAAACACCAGTGGCAAGCAAACTGAAACGTTCTGATAAGTAACTGGCCTCAGCATTATAGCTTTCATAATTGTAACCGAGTTCAAGCGCACTTTTCGTCAAGGTCATATGATCGGGCGTAAGGATTCCGTAACTTGGAATAAATTTCCCAACACGCAGACGGATCGTATCGCTGAACTCATATTGAAGATAATGCTTTCTGGATATGGCTTGAACCGTGCGCGCAAATCCGGGTTGGGTAGCTCCACCTGATCCCACAATAGTAAAATGATCATGAATAATGGCGGCCTCTAGATCAGCTTGCATCAGTACTGCTTGCCCCGAAGTGAAGGCTGCTGTGTTCTGATAATAATAAACTGACCTAACATCTCCGCCCATTTTGAGCCATTTTTGAACAGAAGTACCGGAGAGCAAGCCATAGGCAAACTGGGATTCCTGATCCTTCTCGTCTTTGCTTCCCCAGATTGCGAGTTCCTGACCCGCAATTTGCCGGCCATAATCATTCAGTATGCCACCGCCATTCAAGCTGACGTGACAACTGTTGCAATTCACATAACCATATTTAGCCATTTCTGGGTAAGCAAATACGGTGATTGGGGCAAAAAGGACGAGAAGAAGGGGCAGCAGTTTTTTCATTTAGAGGGAAGATCCAGTGACTTCCACTTTTACTTCGTTGTTAATTTTCATTCCTGCAAATTCAGGGGGAGCGATTCCAAAGTCAGTTAAAAGCAACTCACAGTGAGTTGTATATTTGATTTTTTTATCGGCAATGGTAATGGTGACATCACCTTTTACTGCCTTTTCCACTCCATGAAATTTTAATGTTCCGGTAAAAGGTACAGAAGTTGCCTCCTTCAAAGCAACTCCTTTAAAACTGAGTTTTGCTTGAGGGAATTTCTCGACCTCAAAAACTTTATCTTTGAGATGGCTGTCTCGTAACTTCATTTTACTAGTGAAACTGTTCATGGGGATGATGAATTCGCCAGAGTAGGTGCCCTTGGCTTCAGTGATGTCGCCACTGAGTTCGCTGCTTTCACCGTGAATCTTGAGCATACTGGGAACTCCCACTGCGTAGAAATCCACTTTGTTTTCTTTGCAATGATAGACATCGGCCAAAGAGAAGGATGCGTTAAAAAGAACCGTGAAGAGTAAAATTGTTTTCATCATCTATACCTCATTTTATTTTCTAAATGCAAAGACCACCCCTAGTATAGCGCAGAGAAGATCAAATACAATCACACTTTGCCCTGTGGCCCAACCTTGTTTCCAAAGTTCGATAAAAAAGGATTCAATGAGGATGTAGCCATCAAGAACAATGCCAATCACGGGGATGACTGCATGCAAGAAGAAGGAATTCGCATTTTTAAAAATGATGCTTCTAAACAGAATGATGTTTGCAATGTTCACAATCAAATAAGTAAGCATTGCGAAAAAAGTGGAAGTGGTGCCCCACCACACAAAGGTTTGATAGGGGCCCAAAAAGAGTGCGGTTACAATAGAAGCACTAACCCCAAGTCCGAAGATTAAATGCATGGCACTCCACGGGACTTGATAAGTAGAATGCAATTTGGAGTAGGTTTTTGCAGCATCGCCCTCTCTCGACATACTCATTAAAACACGACTTGACCCAATCGCAGTCGCAATCGCGATTCCTAATGCTGAAGTAATGGCCGTGATGGAAACAAACACTGCACCTTTACCCCAATACACTCTGGCGATTTCACTGATCGGCATTCCTCCTGCATCTGAAATGATTTTCAAATGTTCAGAGGTGTCGGCGTAGGTGAGAACCCAAATGGAAACCACAATAAGGGCGCCAAAAAGAGCGAGCGCAATCATCGTTGCACGAGGAATCAGCTTTCCCGGCATCTTTGTTTCTTCAGCGAGCGTACTGATCACATCAAAGCCGCAAAAGGAGAGCATGCCAAAAATCAGGCCACGAAATAGCCCTGAAAACCCAGTCGGAGACGCGTTCATGTGAAAGCCTTCCGTAGTAAATTGAACTCCATGGTGAGGCGCCACAAAAAACACAGTCATACAAAGCGCGGAAACAACGACGCTTTCAAAGAGCAAAAAGACGAGCGCTCCTTTAATCGACAAGGAGATTCCTCGATAGACGATCCACGCAGTCCAAGCGCAACAAGATAATACTCCCACGATATAGGTGTAGATGTTCGGCTCATATCCGGCACTTTTCAAAAAGTCGTTTAAGAAAACTCCAGCGTCAATGGGTTGAATAATAAAGTTGGTAAGATAGTAAAAGAAAACCATCCAGCCTGCCCAGCGTGCAAGTTTATGCAGCCCGGTGCGCTTAATCCAATGTGCGGCGCTGCCCGAGTGCGGATATTTATTGGAAAGCAGCACATAGCTAATGGCGGTGGGCAGAGTCGCGATGAGTGCCCAGACGAAAATCAGAGGAGCGGCTTTTTCCGCAGCCAAAAAAGAGGGACCAAAGTTCGCATAGATGGTCATGGCGGGAGAGAGCATCACTACTCCAAGCGTCACCGCACCTACGAGTCCTATCACGTTCGATTTTAAGCCCTTAAATTCTGTGGTGCCTGTTTCCATAGTAGCCCCAGTTTATCGTCATGAATCATTTTGCGTCTATTTAAATTCAACGCGCAGTTGACAGTTTACCCTGAACTTTAGAGACTGGTTTGAGACATGGAAATCCTACTTTTAGGCAATTACTGCCACGATACCTTAGTGAGACCAAATGGGAACTTAGAAGTACTAGGCGGGTCCTCCTCTTACATTTCCAAAGCGCTTGAAGCAGCGCGCATTGATTACGAACTCATCGCGAAAGTGGGGGAAGATTTTCTTTATCATTCGGAGATTGTGAAAAAGCCGCTGATTTCCTCAAAAAAACGAACAACTCATTTTCTAGATACCATCACTCAGGGCAATCGAACTTCAGTACTCGGTGCGGTTGGCGAAGAGATTTTCCCTGACGATCTACCTGCAGGGAAGTTTAAAATTGGGCTCGCCTGCGGAGTCATGAATGAGATTCGTACTGAAACACTTTTGAAGTTACGTGCACAAGTAGATTTTCTGATCTGTGATGTACAAGGGCTAATCCGCCGGGTCGATGAAAACAGAAACATGGTTCATGTCCACTTGAAGGACACTCCTTTTTTTGAATTGCTTCCACTCATTGATGTGTTGAAGGCTAATCTTTTTGAATCCACTTTTATTGATTTTAACACTTTAGGCAAAACTAGTTTGGTGATTACAGAAGGACCTGCAGGTAGCCGCTTAATTGAAAAAGGTGTTACCACTCGCATTCAGGCTCCAGCCACTCAAGAAGTGGACGCAACGGGGGCCGGTGATTCTTATATTGCTGGCTTTGCGATCGGATACTTGAAGGGCATGAGCATGATCGATGCGATTCGACATGGAAATCGTTATGGCTCACTCGCAGTTCAAACCGTAGGCATTCCCGATTTTAGTCTGCTGGATATACCTTAATTTTTGTTTTTATTTTTTGACTGTGGATGTAGTCATTCAGAACCTTCGAGCCATTTTTGTTTCCCACAAATAGATCAATATGATGATTTCTAATATCGCGTCCTTGATCATCTGCAACCCACCAACCATCGTGAATGCTCCCATCAGGAAGGGGCATGCCGTCTGTGATGCGGATATATATCTTCGAACCAACCGGAATAATGGAACCATCGACCGCAACTGAACGAAACGGAGTGAGTGGGCGATTATGAATCCCGTATCCCCAAGGAGCAACAAGGGGATCGGCTTCACTAAAATAATAAGTTCCATTCATCGATCCACTGTAGTTAATAATTCGATGGTCCACTAAGCGCCCCTGGCCTTCCATGAGCAATACATTAAACCAATTGGGCGACACTTTCGCGATCACTTTGGACTCACCATTTACATAAGCATAAATATTCCTCGTTTTCTCAGAACGAGGGGTGGACTTACTTTCTTCAGTGAAATGATAGAGGGTAGTGAGATAAGTTCCAGCGGTGAGCAGTCCTTGGGGCGCAGCTTCGCACACGGTTGTAAAAATGGATGACATGGCAATAAGCCACAAATATTGATTTTTCATAATTCTCTCTCGGGGGACACTCAAGCGTGGAGATTAGAATCGTTCTATCTCTTTCTGCTTGCGGGATAACGCGTATCATTATTTTGCATGCATTACCACACAAAAGTTATTGAATAATGATAATTATGTTTCTATACGTGTTATTTAATAACCATTGAAGGATCTCTGGATTTATTAAATAGACTTTTTTGTGTAATAAATATTCAGTAAACTTAAATTTGACACAAGGCATTAGCGCTGTTACGAACCGCTCATGAAAAAAAATATAAACAGTAATGTTCTTGTTTTGGGGTTGTTATTAATCGTGTCGGCTTGTGGAGACGCAAGCCCGGGCAGCAACACGACTGGTGGCTTAGTAGGCACAATGAATCGGGGATCAATCGCCAGGCCAAATGGAGCGTTCATGTCAGTGAATGATTTGGCAGTTTCTCTTCTCCATTCCAGCTTTTTTAAAATGGAAAAAGGCATGTTTAACGTACTCAATATGTCTACTATTATCCAAGACCGTGGCGTCACTTGTGAGTCTAAAGGGAGTTACAGCACTGTGGTTCTCAAGGTCGATGCGGACTCTATTTATACGTACTCTAAAATCACAACCGTCGGTGGAAGCAAAGATGCAGGAAACAGTGATGTGGCGATGACCTGTACCTCAGATATTGCTACCTATTCTGAAGTGGTTAAGAACAAAATAAGCGTGAACAATGACCTCGGAAAAAGCGATCCTGAAACCAGCTATTATGACGTGAATGGCGATTTACATGTATTCATGGATAAAAAAACCAGTTCAGGTGGCCGTAACCAAATGCTTTTAATTTCTGAAAAATACAGAAATACACCTTATCTATTGGGTGAATCGTATATCAGAAATGTAGATGAAATTTCTAGTACTTATCGAACAGATTCAACTTACAAGAGATCTGCAGCTGGTTACCATTTTGATTTCAATACCATTATGGGTGAAATGAAGAGCATCAATTTCTGTGATTACACGAAAGCCGACATGACCGCTGCAGCAAGCTCTGCAAAGTCAGGCTCTAGCGTAGACGTCAGCAGTTCATGCACAGTGACCGATATGTCGTCATTGCTGAACTAAAGATCACATAGTTTAAAATAAATTTAGCCCGATACTGAGTCCACAGAAGAGTCTTTTGGGAAAGAGTATTGGGCTAAATATTCTCATTAAGTTCTACGACTTCAGGCGCTTGCATGACTTTACATAATAATCATTATCGGACGTTCTGTTGGTAATCAAAAATTGAACCTCCATTCTTAAAACCCGCCATTGAGCAGAATTCCTTCTTTTAACGTTTAAGCGCCTCTCCCTTGGCTTCCTTATTCGCGATAAGAAAAGTTATCGCGAATCAAAACTAAAATAAAAAGTGGCTTCAGACTCCAACTCGCGCGCGGGCGAACGATCGTTGATGGTCGCAAAGATGTTATTTTTAAGAAATTTAGGATCAGTGAAGAAAAACTAAGACTTTTTCGGTAATGGGTCCTGCAAAACATACGGTAACGGACGCTGTTCATTTCCATAGTTAATGGCGTGAACTGCCGACTTTTCAAGGGCTGTTTTTCGTTTATCGTATCGAGTAATCATGGTCGTTGTGGACCAGCCCGCAAACTCCTGGATGGCACGGTCAGGAACTTGGTGATCCCTGGCATTAGAAATCGCCGTAGCACGACAAGAGTGAGGAGAAACTCGGTTTTCAATCCCCGCTTTTTTAGCATAATGAGTGACGATGTAATAAATCATGGAAGGATCGAGTGTTTTATTGGAAACACCTGTTCGATTATTTCGGATGGGACTGAAGAGCGGTTCATCCTGTCCTACGCCTTTTCGGGTAATTTTTAGATAATGTTGAATAGCATTCCAGACGGCGGGTAAAACAACCACAATTCGTTCGGCATTTCCTTTTCCTCGGAGGCGAATAAAATGGTGATTCTTTTCAAATCCTAAATGACTAGAGCGAATAGAACAAAGCTCAGAGCGCCTGAGGCCACAGTAGAATAATAACATTAAGGCCGCATAATGCATGGATCCTGTTCGAGTATGAAGGTCAGGCATTTTCAATACCTTGATGACCTCTTCATCACTGAACCCTATGGTTTTCGATTCCCGTTTTGGGTTTAAGAATCTCACCTTTTCTGCCGGATTCTCGGTCAGGATACCGTCTTCCACTAACCATCTAAAAAAACTCCTGAGCGTTGCTAAATGCCGATCAATCGTCGTGTGCTCTAGTTTTTCGCTCAATAGAAAATCTTTATACGCAATCACCAGCGCTCGTGTGAGGGACTCGGGCCCTAGTCGTGATTTCCGTTCAATCAAAAATTTTACAAAACGTTTCAAATCTTTTTCATAGGCCCGCCGAGTATGGACTGAGCGCAAGTCTTGTAAAAAGGCGAAAATACTCGCTTTGAGCTGATCATTAGGAGCGGCCAATTGGACAGCCTGAAAAGAAATGGTGTGAGCCGAGTGCTTTTGCTTTGCTTGTTGCTGTTGGCGCAGGCGCTGGGGAGCGGGAATCACCCGTGCTCCACTCAGAGCAGGTTTTTTTAACCTTTTTTTAATTTTACGTTTCGAAAAGCCCTTAAGGAGAAGAGATCCTATTTTCGCCATTTTTCGCCTTGTTCTTTTTAATTTTTTTAATTTTAACTTTTCGCAGTTTTGGTTTTAGAAATTTTACTTCAGTTCGCATCTTTTTCAAATTAATCGTTAAAGAAGAATCACCTTTTTCTCTGAGCTCTCTCCCCAAAATTCGTCCCTGAGAAGAGGGTTCAGAAAGGGGCCCTTCAAAAAAGAGCGGGAAATTCATTTTCTTCATTTTTTGAGAAGAAATCTCTCCACCGCCCTCCTCTCGAAGAATAAGCCCCTCGACTCCTTCTTCCTTCATCCATTCTTCGTTCTTGAGTTGTGAATAAAGCAGCTGAGTTAAAATAAAAACTGACGATGCGTTTAGTCGAATTCGTTCTCTCGCCAAGAGTGCACCATACCCTGCAGGAGAAACGATAAAGTTCGCGCGGGCAACGCTCGCGATGGCCAGCGCTGCAAGTGGGTCACTTTTCCTGAGATGAACTCCTAAGGGAATAGGAGTTACTTCGCGAACGGCTGCAAGGATAATTGAAAAAGCGGCAATGGTTTCGGCCGCGGCCTGCGAAGTTAAAAAAGGTCCATCCCCCTCATTTTGAAGGATAATGCCTTCAAAGCCATTTCGGGTCAGCAGCTTTGCTTCAGCTACCGCTCGTGCACCTGCCTCTTGTAGCGCTTCGCTAGGAAATAAATGAGAGGCGCCAGGAGATCCCGGCAAAGGGGGCAAAAAAATGATTCCGATGAGTTTCGGTTTAAAGGAAGGAGATGATTTACGGGCCATACTGATTTCTAACCGATTGGAGTGTAT
>CAIMWN010000073.1 GCA_903845155.1 Oligoflexia bacterium | reverse complement strand
GATGTTCTCATTCGATTAAAGGGCATGGAATTTCCTCCCTCACGTGCTGAGATACCATCCAAAAGTCTAGGATTACTAGAAAGTGTGAAAAAGACCATAGTAGAACTGCCTGAGTCCGCTGTAGTGGTGGAAGGTCATACCGACTCAAGTGGCGGAAAAAAGTTAAATGAAAAACTTTCGCAGGCCCGGGCGGACTCCATCAAGGAGTTTTTGGTTCAAGATAAGGCCGTGAAGGAAGATCAGGTCGTTGCGAAAGGATTTGGCTTTGATCAGCCGATCACTTCCAATAAAACCGCTCAAGGGCGCGCTCAAAATCGACGGGTTGATATTTTATTGAAAGACGTTACCTCAGAAATAAAAGATCAGAGTGAGGGTGACAGTCAAACCCATTAGGAATTATTTGCTTGCACTTTTCCTCCATTTTGAGACGCTTTGATTCATGAAATTAAAAAATTACTCTTCAATTTTGGGTTTAGCTTTCGTGTTCACTGCTTTTTTCGGCACTTTCGCTGGTGCTGCATCAGCCAATTTAATGGTGCGGGTGCAATTGACCGATTACGCGAAACAAATGTCGCAAATTCAAGCGCATTCACTTGACTTAGCTGGCGTGAATCTCCCTTTGAAACAAGTAGATTTATTGGTGACTGATGGAGAAGCTGCTTGGTTAAAGACAAATCATTTTAATATTGTCCTCACCGTTGCCACTAATAATAAAATGAATCCTGATACGCGTTATCAGAATCCAAGCAAGGTTGAATCCACACTCAAGCAATTCGCAGCAGCTTATCCAACATTGACTTCATTAAAATCAATCGGTAAGTCAATTGAGGGCAGGGATATATGGGCGATCAGTCTCTCTAAGGATGCCGCAAAAAAGGATCCCTCAAAACCACATGTATTTTTCAATGCAATGCATCACGCACGTGAAGTGATGACCTCTGAAGTGGGTCTCGATATTATTGAAACCCTTCTCACTCGTTATGGGAAAGATCAAACCATCACTCATTGGCTAGACGCGTATGTGATCGACGTGATCCCGATGTTTAATGTGGATGGTAATAACATCGTTTGGACAAAAGATAGTATGTGGAGAAAAAATGCACATGGCGGATACGGTGTGGATGTAAACCGCAATTATCCCTTTGCCTGGAATTCTTGCAACGGTTCAAGTAGTTCAAAGGGGGCGCAAGATTACCACGGTGAGAGTGCCGCATCAGAACCTGAAACTAAAGTCATGATGAATTTCGTAAAAAGCATTCATCCTGTTTTTTCTATTTCGTATCATTCTTACAGCGAGATCGTCATTTATCCTTACGGTTGCAAAGGTCAGCACACTCCCACTAAAGAAGTGGTCGAGAAAATTGGCAAAGAGCTAGCGAGTAAGCTCAAGCTCGACAAAGGAACCGGAACTTATGCACCGGGGACTGCACCTGAACTTCTCTATTCAGTGGATGGTGGTGACATTGATTGGTTTTATTCCCAACAAGTCATTCCTTATGTGATTGAAATGAATTCAAGTTCACAAGGCTTCCAGCCCAATTACGATCAATGGCGCAATAAAACTATTCAAGGTCAACGCCAGGGGTGGGGATATTTATTGAGTCGTATGGATGGCGCTTCTATTTTTGGGCAAGTAAAAGATCAAAATGGAAATCCTGTTGAGAATGCAAAACTCACGGTGAAATCGGTGAACTCTAGTTTTACTCTCGATTATAAAGTGAATCCTAATGGTTATTTTACTGTGATTTTAAATCCAGGAAGCTACGAAGTGAGCGTTCAGGCGCTTGGTTTTGCGGCGATGAAACAAACGCTTGTCGTTGGTAATTCCCGTTTGCAGACTGCACTTACCCTGAAGTCAAGCCGACAGTAATATAGAAATTAGTGAGTTACCCAGGAAATCATTTCATCGGCGAGATCATAATCGAGTCCGTCTGAGTCTGTTAGTCCGTAATAATCTCTCCAAAACTGGGGTGCTTCAGGATGAAGTCCAGTGATAAAGACTTTTCCTGTTCCGTAACTGCTTCTAGCTGCTGCAATTTGCCCTGAAGGGTAATAGGCAATGGGAGTGGCCTGGCCCGCAGGAAGTTCAGTGATGTAGGGGCCGCCTTCCCAGTAAAGGTGACGGAGTTTTCCTTCCCACGTAACGTCAAGAATATCGGCGTTATTTGGGTTTACATAAAGAATCGTTTTACCGGGGAAGATGTTGTACCCGGGAATGGTTGTAGTTCCCACCAAATTGGTTGAGCTAAATGCACCCGCGCAAAACCCAACGTAACCGCCGCCATTTTTTACAAACCCTTGAAGTGCCGAAACCATTTCTAGTGTCATCGCTTGAAGTACGTCACTTGATTTCCCCCCGGGCTGTATCCAGATCGCCACATTTTGAAAAAGTTGCGCGCGGTCTGCGTCCGTACTTTTTGGATCCAGTGCCGTCGGACCAACATAAGTAGGAACGAATCCGTTTCGGAGCGCCATTTCGTATGCAGCAGCCGTGCATCCGTCTTCACAAGCACCAGGGCCCTGGTAAATGAGTGCTCTGTTTTTTGTAGAGCTAGCTTTTGCAGTCGATGGTGTGATTGAGAGTGGGATATTGCTGTCGGCGGTGGGGGGAGGCCCCAATACAGCAAAAGCGTTTGTCCCGCTCTGGGGTTGAAGAACTTGATTTTGATTTTGCCCACATCCTGAGAGAGCAACCACCATCATCGCCATCCGTAGCGTAAGATTAGTTTTCGTCATCCTGTATTTAGTATGGAACATGATTTCGAAAACACAATGCTAATTAAAAGACACCATGCCCTGGTTGCCCGATTGATGCGGTGGAAAGTTGGCGGGCCTTTGATTTAACGCAAATTGATTTAAGCCAACCTCAGCGGAGAGTTGGTGCTATTCACTCTGCAGATAAAAAAACTAGAACTTTTTCAAGTTATGGAAAAGCTTACTTCACGTGAGGTCGATGCTCGGCTTGCGGAACTTCACGGAGAAACAGTAATGGAAAAAATGGAATTTGAATTGGATGAAGAGTTAAAAGCATTGCGGACTCAAGCCAAAAACATTGCTGCTCATCGCTCACGAGGTGATGTGCAGGAAGTGTTGCGGATCGTATTGAAAGATTGGATCGGCCAGATCAATAAAGAGCAAAAATATCAGTTTGTTCGAAAAAATGCTGCAAATAATCAAAAGCCAGGAGGTGCGAAAGCAGAAGGCCAATCGCCGAACTTGGTAAGGTGTCAGCCAAAAACCACTCAGGTAAGACGCATTGTATCCTTAGCGATCAAAATCGCTGGGAATCAACGAAGTCGTTATTTACCAATAATCAATTTGAAGTAGTGAGGATATTTGGAATGCAAAAAATTGAAGGCATGAGACACTTTCGCAACTAAGTCCATGCTGTAATCATATCAATGGCGACGAAAGTGTAAAAATAAAGTGAAACTACCGATTACCTTTAGAGTTCAACGCAGGCTTTTATCAATCTGTAGTCACTTGTTTCCGAGAGCCATTGCTGAATACAGTGCCAATGAATTCATGACTACCGTGAGGCACAACCGCCCAGGATGGGAAGCGGAGCTTCTAAAAAATGCGACCACAAAAGTGTTTAACAATGGTATTCATTCTTGGTGGTGGGGCCAGGGTCCGGTTGTACTTTTAGTTCATGGTTGGGATGGTCGAGGGAGCCAACTAGGAAGGTTTGTAAACCCACTCGTAGAGGCTGGTTTCCAAGTGGTGGCGTTTGATGGGCCTGCGCATGGTGATTCTCCTGGAATGCAGACCAACCTTTCTGATTTTTCTAGGCATATGCTTGAAGTTCAAGCCGAAATTGCTAGTAGTATCGACAACACCGACGGAAATGAAAATAAAAGTAGAGACGGAGTCATTTACGGTGCCATCGGTCACTCTTTTGGAGCCGCGGCATTAATGCTGGCGACTAAGCGGGGCCTCAATCTTAAAAAAGTAGTGCTCATCGCTTCGCCTTGCAGTTTGCAAGACGTCTTTAATCGCTATACGGCGTTTATGAAGCTATCTCAAACCACCAAAAATTATTTTCGAGATTTTCTGGAGTTGTATACGCAACTTAAAATTCCTGACGTACAAGTAAATCTCATCGCCAAGCAATTAAAGGCCTCGGGTTTAGTGGTGCATGATCAAAGTGATGATGAAATCCCCTATCAGGATGCCATAGAAATAGTGAAGACCTGGCCTGGTGCGGAATTATATCTCACCCAGGGGCTAGGGCACCGGAGAATATTGAAGTCTCGTGAAGTCATTGAACGGGTAAAATTGTTTTTGCAGCAAAGTTGAGACTGAGCTACGCTCAAAACATGAAACATCCACACGCCGTTCTTTTGACCAAGGTATATTCAGATTTCGTTGAAGGTAATTTTAAAGGAATGCTCGACGCTTGTTCCGATTCTTTTAGTTTTCAAGTGGCGGGCAAGAGTCAGCTTGCAGGAAAATTTACTAAAGCCAATTTTATTGAAGGATTCGCTCAAAAGCTAAAGCTATTGAGCGCGGGGAGCTATCAATTCGAAGTTCATGATATCCTCGCCAGCGATCTTCATGCGACGGTGCTCGGTTCCATTAAATTAAAGGTACAGGGAAAAACGGTGGAGTTAAGGGCAGTACATGTTTGGCGTTTTGAAAATGGCAAGCCCCTAGCAGGGTATGAATATGCTCGCGATCTTTAGGCATTTGATGCCGCCTTTAGCTCATAAGTAGGCGAAATTTGGTGATGGAAAAAAATACTAGACTAGTTTATTCGTCGGATCCGGAGTTAAACCGGAAATGTGAGAAGTGCAAGGAAGTTGTTTCTGAATGCACTTGCGTGCCTGAGCATGATCCAAAAACATACAAGTTTATCGCGATTCTTCGAATGGAAAAGCAAGGTAGGGGCGGAAAGACGGTAACCGTCATTGATCGCCTTCCTAAAAATGAGATTTTTCTCAGAGAACTCACCACGCTACTGAAAAAGAAGTGCGGTGCCGGGGGCACCTATCTGATGGACGGCAAAGAAGGTGTGATTGAAATACAAGGTGATAAAAGAGAGTTGATCCGAACCCTTTTAAAGAAAGAGGGTATTCAGTCGAAAGGCTGATTTGCACTGAGTCGGAATTGCGTTATTCTGAATGAGATATTGAAAATTAATCTCACTGTACTCAAGCAAGCTAAATCCGTAATATTTACCACGCTCATCAATAAAGTGGGTGCAATTGGGCTTTCATTAGTTCCAGTGTTACTCGTCGAACGTCACATTACTACTCAACAGTCTGCGGCAGTTTTAAGCGCAATTCGATTAACGCTAATTGTAGGAGTGCTGAGCTCTGGTTGGGTTTTAGATAGGATGGGTGGTCGATTCACGGTTCTCGTTGCCCTGCTGATGAGTGCGGTGGGGTTGGGATTGTTGCCGCTTGCATCTACTGCACTTTTTATCGCTGTTTTCGGAATGCTCGCTCAGTATGGTGATGGTTTAATTAGAATTGCATTTAGAGTGATTCTTACCGATTCCGTCCCTTTCGAAAATCATAAAGAAGCTTTAGGTGGTGATGTAAAAAAAATTGTGTAGTTTGCGCAGGTAGTAAAAAACAAAAAGGGCCGTTTTCTGATACTTTTTTAGTGCTTAAACAAAAAAAGAAAGAAACGAGCCCCTTATGATCAACGTCTCCGTCGATGTCTCTGAACT
>CAIMWN010000072.1 GCA_903845155.1 Oligoflexia bacterium | reverse complement strand
CACATCCGCTTTTGTTCTTCTGAAAACTTTCGATAAGCCATTACTCAAACCTCAATCGGCCTAATTTTTTCTGACATTTCAACACGACATCTATCCTGACATATAGGGATCATCCAACTAACACCACTCATCAATCCTCACAAGTCTCCCTCCATAACTCCTCCACACCACCCTCCATCACTATTGACCACCTCCAATCGTAGAGAGGGGGTGGTCAATAGTGATGGAGGGTGGTGTGGATCTTGTGATTAGTTCGTATTTACAGACATTTAGATTGTTTTTGATAGTACAATGAACGTGTACAGTGACTGTACTACTCATTGTACCAGTTGTTGTACTACATACTAAGGTTCGAAAACGCGACGCGTAATTAAAATGAAGCATTCATTAAACTCACTGTTTTAAAGAAGCGGTAATGCGTTTCTCTGCAAATTAAACTGCACACAAATTTAAGAATGTTCAATCAATCAAAATCCAAATAATCCCCACTGCTCACGTCGGGCTCGAGATGGGTATATCTGCTTGTGGTCGTGATGTCGGCGTGTCCTAGAGTCTGTTGAATAAGTTTTAGGGGTGCGCCATTTTTAAGCGCGTGGGTCGCGTGAGAGTGTCTGATCCAATGCGGCGAAATTCGACTTTTGATCCCCGCCCTAAGGGCAATTTTTTTCACCATTTTGTAAATCGTGGTTTCAGAAATCCTCCCTTCGCCACCTCCATACTTACATGTGAATACTGGACTAATCTGCTTTGCCTGATCCGGCTTGATCGCCTGGAGAACCCCCCAAACCGCTACTGATATCTTGACCGTTCGCGTCTTGTTTCCTTTTCCATGGAGAAGCACACTCACTGCTCCTTCTTTACTCTCTCGAATGTCTTCCCAATTAAGACGTCTCACTTCATCTCGTCTAGCCCCACTTGCATAAAGAAAAGAAATCAGTGCCCGTTCGCGTGGAGTTTTTGTAGAGGCGATGAGGGACTTCATTTCGTCAGGCGTAATCGTTTTGTTGGGTATGTAATTCTCTGGGCGCCTGACTTTTAAAGGAAGTGCGGGGTTTCTTTCTAAGCGCTGAACTTTAACCCCAAACGAAAACACGCTCTTCACGATCGCGGCCCTCTGAGAAACGGTTGCCACACTTCGCCCTGATTTAAACGACACAAAGTCGATCACGTTTTCGGGCTTAGTGGTTTTCAGTGTAAGCCCTATCCCATTTAGAAAATCTACAAACTCTAAAACCACCCGTTCATATGCACGCGCCGTATGCGGAGATCGAGATCTTAACCAAAGTGAAATGGTTTTTTCGTCTTCGAATTTCTCTGATAGAAAACGCGAATCTGAAATGCCCGTCTCCCCCGTGCCCTTCACCATTTCAAATTTAGTTTCAGCGGTCAGGGTGCTTTCAGAAAAAACGCTCTCGTGAGGTGCGTCAAATTTTGACGCGGCCCATAAGCTATTTTCGATTTTCAAGTTTTTTTCTTCCATAAACATAGTGTAACGATAATCGGAATTATCGTTCAATTTATTTTATTAAATTTAGGTAAAATATTAGTCATTTTCTTGAGTGCGAGACTTGCTATTTTTGCGAACTTTGCGAGAATTAATGAATCATGGGAAATTTCAATGTAGGTGCATATGGAATTGTACTAAGAATTTTGAATGGTTATCTCGTAGCAAGCGCTCCAGAGTTTGGGATCACGATTACAAAGAGATTTGATGAAGTCAGACGGAGCGAAGAAATTGGCGCTTTATATTTGGATTTACTCAAAAAAGTGACTGAAGACATTCAGAAGCGACAGCGTTTAAAACAAACCATTCCCGTGCCAAAAACACCACTAGACCTGGTTCCGAAGAGCGAACCCCCTACTCTCTCAATATCTGATGTAGCTCGGATGCTAGAAACTTCACAAGACACGGTAAGAAGGCTCGTTTCAGACCGAAAATTAAAATGTATCTTCACTCGCGGGGGGCATCGGAGATTTCGGTCCTCTGATATAAATTTATTTTTAAATGGGGCCGACAATAAAGAAGCAGTTCCTACCCCTCATAATGTGACTTTATTTCCAGAGAAAGATATTTAGAAAACTTTTCTGTGAGCAGTTTGTAATTTATTTGTAAGCAGTTTTGATAATCTAGAGGTATTGCCAATTAGATCACAAACTGCTCACAGCCATTGGGTCCAAAAATAAAAACATTAGCTACAATGACTATAGCCATATCAATCACAAACTGCTTACAATTAAACCACGGAACAATCTACAAACGCATCACGGATCAAGTTACAAAATATTCACAAACTGCTTACAAACAACTCACGGAACAAATCACGCCACAAAATAGAGTTTCGTAATAAATCACAAACTGCCCACAATATACTTACAAATCAAACCACAGATAACACGACGAAGGAATGCATACTAATCACAAACTGCTTACAAAACTATGCGCGCGATTCCATCTTTATAAAAAGGGTGAGTTAGTAAGATCCCATTATAATATAGATCTTTTATTAGAAGATGGATGAAGTAACAGAATGCATAAAACAAATACTATCTACAATCTGCCCACACAATAAACCACAAACCAGTTACTAAATAAACTACGGAACCATCCACAGAAGCCCTCTAGTAGTTAGTTAGTCTTTATTATAAAAAACTAACTACAACTAAGAAGGGAAGGACGTGACGCGGTTGGGCTAAATATGAAAACACTACTTATAGGGGATAGAAATATTTTTCTTTCCTATTTTTTAAGGATGGGCTTATCATTAAAGCAAGTAGTGAAAAAATTTTCATCGAAGGCGGTTTTGTAAAGAGTCTTGATGGACCAGATGTTTTCAAGGAGGAAGATTTGAAAAAGCCTATTGTTATTGCACTCATTTGTCACAAGGGTGGTGTTGGAAAAACAAGTAGTACTGTCAGTCTTGCTGACGCACTTGCTGCAACTAATCCTGGGAAAAAAGTTCTCATTGTTGACGCAGACGAACAAAGTAATGTGAAAACAATTTTTGCAATCAAAATGCATGAAGCTGAAGGAGGCCTTGCCTCTGTTCTTCTTGATAATGCATCACCAAGCAATGTGAAAATTAAGGTTAGAGATCAGATTGATGTCATTCTTTCGGGTGGACGAAGAATGCGTGAGTTTGAACGCACTCATGCGAATACACCAAACGCGGAACTTATGATGAAGCTCCGCTTTGAAAATCTTGCAGACTACGATTTTGTTGTCATTGATAGTCCTCCAGCACTTTCCTTAATTTCTTCAAATATTGTGACCTATGCAGATTACTTAGTGCTGCCTTCTTCGCCAGATCTTCTTTCAGTGGTTGGTGTAAAGAACACATTATATTTCATTGAAAACATGCAAGAAGTATTTAAAAACAGCAAAACGACAGTCGCACAAGTACTCGGCATTTTGCCTACCATGTATGATTCAAGACGAAATGTTGATATGAGTATTGTTGATGATTACGAACGCATGGCTGAAGCTAATCTAACGGGTGGTGGTCGCGTATTTTCACCCATCCGAACCGACATTAAAGTAAAAACTGCACAAATTAAAAGGAAGCTTCTATCTGAAGCATTTCCGAGTTCCAAGGCAGCGGAAGATTATCAAACGCTTGCAAATGAAATTATGGAACAAATAAAAGTCAGAGATGCTGCTAAAACTTCTAGTAAAGAAGAGCCTACTGCAAAACGACAAATATCTAGTGAGAGAGCGCCAGAAGTAAACGCATAAGGGGTTAAATGGCAAAGAGTAGGGGAGTAGATAAGAAGTCTCGTAGCCGCAATCTCAAGGGTCTCTCAATCTTTGATGACGAAATTGCTGCGCCAGCCGATTACGGCGATTTCATGAAAATTGATGCCCCCGTTTCTTTGCGATCAGCAACTATTGAGACTAACTCGTCTCATGAGGTAGCACCAACGCCACATTGGGAAAAGTTTATTGGTACAGACGAACCAGAATCCGTTCTGGTTGCTAAAGTCGAACCAACGCAAGTTGAGGAAGTACAAACTTTAGTGACAAGTATTGTCGTGCAAGACAAAACATTGACTGTCGAAATTGAGGAAGCCATTCAACCAACAACTCAATTAAAGGAAGAACAAAACGCGTCTTCTATGCAATTGCTTGAGGTGGTAACAGAGAAATTAGAAATACTACAAAGACATCAATTAAAAGATGAAGTCAAAACTGCCCACAAACTGCCCACTGCGGAAACTCATGTAGAAATTATTCCAGCACCAAAAGTGGTGCCACCAAAAACTATTCAGCCAAGAATTCAATTAAAGTCTAGCGGATATGAGAAAATCACACCGAGCTACGGTTTTGGATCTCTTGTTGGGGTACAGAGAAGAATTGTACTTTTTATTTTTGAAGATTGTGTGCGAAGTGGAAAGTCAGAGACAACACCACTTACCACTGAGCATATATGCCAGACGCTTACCCTTACCTATAAAACAGCAAGAGGTTCTATTTGGAGGCTTCAAGAAAAAAGATTTCTCGAAGTAGCTGCATCTAAAGAGGGAAGGGGAGGATGGGTTATTTATCGACTCAATCGAGAGATTTATAGTGAATTACTTCTTATGAAGAATAGTAATCAACTTCTTGATCGCGATATTGGTATTGGCCAAATTCGAGCAGAAACATTAGAGCCGAATATTTCTAGGCACGAACCGACCGCGCCCGACACACTTGCAGATGAATGGGATTCCATAGATTTTAGTGGCCTCGAAAGTTTTGGATTTTCAAAATATCATCTCAGGCAACTTGCCACTCAAAAAGAAAATAAACTTACACCAAAAGAAGTGCAAGACTCGATAAACTTTTTCATTTTTGACCTTAATAAAAACAATAAACGAAACGAAATAGGCAGTAATCCAGTAAATTTTTTCATGGGTATTGTTAGAAAAGGAACTCCTTATTCTCCACCCACAAATTATATATCGCCTGAAGAAGAACGAAGAATTAAATATCTTAGTTCATTAAAAGCGCGCGAAGAAGCTAGAGTTCAACAGGAAGAGGAAATCAAAGCTCTTGCGTTTAAAGACTGGTTCCACGGTCTTTCAGAAGCAGAAAAAGCTAATTTAAAATCAATTGCCCCAAAACATGCTCAGGAGCGTGGGCCAGCTCAACAGATTTTTGTTCAAGAATATTTTGATAAAAATATATGGCCAAATATTTTTTCAAATTTTTCAAACAATTCAGAGGAACGCAGTAAGATAGAATCTCAAGTAAGAGAATCGTTAAATCAATAGTGAGTTGAAATTGAGTGTAAAATGACTAAACGAAAAATAGTAACAATAATTACGGATGCATTAGGTGACCGGGTTATAGTGGGAGAGGAAGAGCTTTCGCATTCGATTAATAAGCATTTTAAAAATCTTCCTGTTGATATGGTTCTAGAATTAATTGAAAGGGTCTTAAAAGATCCAACGGATATTTTTAAAGATGAAACTCTAAAAGAGAGAGTGTTTAATTTCTTTTACAAGCTTGAAAGTAGCTCAAGATTTATTGTTGCGGTAGTAAAAGTGACTCCAGATGGTGCATTTTTTTCTAGCGCATATCCTACAGGTACTAAGCCGAGAAACACCCATAAAAAATTAAAGAAGGTAAAGCGATGAAGAAGCCAGAAATATTTTTTCACCCCATTTCAGGAAGTAGTATCTTATCCATTACTTGGTATGAGGGCCCTCTTGGGGATGCAGTGGAAGCAAACAATGGAACTGGGGTCGGTTTTTTTGCTCATAATGGAGATTTATTAAGCGTTCAATTTGATGATGTAGAAGAAAATGATCATCAAACGCTTGAGTTTGATCGATATAAAGTCGAAGCGACTGTGAAGAATGGAAAAGTATCATTCAAACTTGATGAAAAAAAGAGACCTGTTAAAGCAGGCAAGAAAAAAGCCGCCTGAGTGGAATTAAAATATTTTCAGAGGAGACAGTAATTTATGAATAATAAAGATGTTCTCGATAAAGATCCGATTCTTGCTGAAATTGTCGATGGGCTTGTTAAAGAGTTCCATCCGGTACGCATATTTTTGTTCGGTTCCCGTGCCAGGGGAGATGCGAGGGAGGGCAGTGATTACGACCTACTCGTTATTGTACAGGCCACGGAAGTTCCCGGGCACCGTTTGGCTCAACAAGCCCACCGACTTGTATTTCGTAGAATTCCGGCTCCTATAGATGTTGTTTTTTTTACTGAGAGAAAATTTGAAGAAAGAAAATCAGTCATTGGATCATTACCAGAAACAGCTATTCATGAGGGAAAAGAACTTTATGTCGCTTGATCCAAAAGGCCAAGAAACCAAAGAATGGTTGACGATTGCAAAAACAGATCTAGCAGCAAGTCGCAAATTGGCTGGTGATACAGAATTTGCTACGCAGTCAGTTTTTCATGCTCAACAGTCAGCGGAAAAAGCGATCAAGGCATTTTTAGTTTGGCACCAATTGCGCTTCAAAAAAGATCATGATCTTGGTTATCTTGGTGACATAGCGATAGAAAAAGACATAACTCTATCGAACTTAATTGATGAAGCTGTATCTCTTAACCCCTATGCAGTTACGGCACGGTATCCGGGATTTGATGATGAGATTGAATCCCTAGAAGTGGAAGCGGCTATTCTACTTGCGGAAAAGATATTCAACGAAATTCTGTCTCGGCTTCCCCAAGAGGTTCACCCGTAAATTGGTTCGTTTTTTGCACTCATGGATAATGAATGAAAATATATAAACTATTATCGCTATTGTTTGTTCTCTCTTGTTCGACTTCCGGTCCGGTTGACACAAAACTGGATGATAGTCTGGATATTGCAATAGTCGCTGCACCGAAAGATTTTCATTCTATTTTGAATGAACTTAATCAAATAAAAATTAATATTGGAAGAATAGGTGATTCGTCAAGTTTTCAATATCAAGCACTTCTTCAAAGAGAAGATGAAATTATATCTGAGTTGGAAAATATACAGCAGGCGTTTTCATCTAATGACGGTTTAGATTTAACTCCTGGGCAAAGTTATAGTTTTAAAATTCAGAGTTTTTGTGTGCATCCGGGCGCATACCGCCCACTGATTGGGGATGGCTTTAGAGTTGGAGAAATGAATGGTAAGGCTTCAGCGTGGCTTCCTCAAATATTGGAGCGTCTTCCAAAAGTTAAAGTCAATGAAGACAAGCTTCAAACGTTGATATGGGAGCTCCTCTCAGGAGATCATTACGATGACTTAAGCGCAGAGGATAAGCATATTTTAAATTTATTTTTTGATGACAGTCTTACTAGATTTGGCAGTTCCACTCTTAACCAGATTGGATCAACGATTATACAATCGGTTATACCAGATGAAGTTGGAAGTACGATTGGTGAATGCAATACATTTAAAAATCAGTTATCCAGTCTCCATGATAATTTTAAAACACTTGAATCGATTTTAGTCCCATATTCTAATCGCGAAAAGCCAATTCCAGTGGGTTGGATGAGAATAAAAGATGGCTACTTGTTAAAATTGACTTCAAACGATTATGGTGAAACCAGAGTGGATATTTATGTGCCAGATGAAAGTAGCGATCGAAAGCCACAGTCAAAAACATTGTTTAAACTTTCAAATCTAGTGGCTCTTCCATCAGTTGGACAGCGATTAGCGCTTTCTCATAAATTAAATATTCCCCATAGGACGAGAGATGATAAATATTGTAAAAAACTTCAAGATTTTGTGCCAAAAAACTGTTCTGAAATGAGTGATAATACGAGAGAAAAAATCCTTAATGCTGCAAACCCGGAAAATTTTTCAAAAACTAGGTATAGCAGTCCTCCCGATCATACAAAACCAATTGAGGAAGAATCGGATTGCAGTACTTTCACTCAAAAAATTTATGAGCGAGCAGGGTTGTCCTACCCTTATGCCCCGACATCTGCTTTTGAATGTTTGAATACGTTTGAGGAAATTGATAAGGCGGACAGTCAGCCTGGGGATTTGGTACTTTACTCAGGGCACATTGGAATTTTATCTAAGAATGAAAAAGTCATTAGTGCTACTCAGGGCGGCCCCCATTCCTTATCAAGACTTCCGGCTGATGACCCTCGATTCTTACCATCTATTACCGAATTGCCGAAGGATCAATTTGGAAAGAGTAAAATTTATCGTTGGAGATGCCCATGAAAAAGATTTTATTTTACGTTCTTTTAATAGCTTCCAATTTTGGATTGGGTTGGTTCATCGGACAACGGCAAACTAATTTTTCGAGTAAAACCAGTTTTAATGTCGATGAGCTTAAGACCATAAATGAAATGCGAGAGAAGTGCAAAACTGCCGACAAGAAAAATGTTAATTATTTTAAAAAATACGGTACACACGAATCAGGAAAAGACTTGCTTCATGATGAAGAGTTTACCGATGTGGGGGAATGGGAACAAGCTTGTAACGATACTTTTGAACTCCTTAGGGATCAGTTTAGGAATGAAAAATAGTATTAGGTGACATTAGCGAAAAGTGGATAATGAAATATGCCTTACTTCAATGAGATCTATAGCAAAGATGGACAGGTTAGACCGCACTACGCAAACATTATTGAGCATTGGAAATCAATTTCTACCAGAGAAAAAAATATTTTAAGAATTCGCTCTAAAAAGTTATTTTCTGGTGATTACAAACAAGATCCATTACCGCGAATATTAACCCACGACGAATTCCAATATATTAGCTACGGTGTTAGGCAGCGTGGTCGTGCAATTATGGCGTTCCTACGGGACTACTGCACCAAAGGTACCAATTGGAGTCAGGTTATGCCCAATAGCATTCTCAATATGATCATTGAAAGACACCATGATGAGAATATCTTAAAGACGACTCATCCAGATCGTCTCGCATTCCCGTATGGCCCAGACATTATTCGAGACAGTTTTGGCCGTTGGAGAGTGGTTGAAGATAGTGCAGGAATTGTAGGCGGTATTGGTGATTTGGTTCAAAGTCAAAAGATCCTCTATCGGCAAGTTCCTGCATTTCGTAAGATTTTTAGCAATGTAAGCGGAGGCACTAATGACCCGCTAGAGTTTTTTGCAAGCCTTGCGAAATATTTTTCTAAGAAAGCGGAACAGAATAATGGTATTCCCCTACTTTACATGCGTCCCTATGGGGTTGAGTCAGATCAAGAAACAAGCAGACTAGCACAGGCTTTTGCGAAATACGGGATTGCATCCACCACGTCTTCAAATAATTATAGAAAATTAGAAATAAAAAATGACAAAGACACAGGGATCTATCTGCGAACTAATCGAACAAATCAGCGAGTTGGCGCACTCATCTTGCACGCCGGACCGGATCAATTTCAGGGGAGAATTCTCCGTCTAAAGTTTGCGCGCCTTCGTAGATGCAATAAAAGCAATGCCACGATTCTAATGGATGAAGTTATTCGCGAACTAAGTGCGCCATCTCTTAAAACAGCCCTAGTTGATGGCCATGCCTGGACAAATTTTTCTCCTGGCGTTCAATTTATAAACGACAAATTGTTTGGCCTCTATGTTGATAAAATGATTTGTCACTTTCTTAAAGAGACCCCACTTTTGAGTAACATTCCAGCAAAACCGGTCGCGATTTGTGACCGCAAAGGAGTATGGAAGTTAGACAGTGGTATTGTTCGGGATCTACGCCGCAACAAAGAGAACTACGTCGTGAAAAGAGTTGATCAGGACTGTGGAACGGGGGTCTGGATAGGCCAAAAGGAAACGAAAAAATCACTTGAAAAACTAATAGAGAATCTTCGTCATGAGCCAACAAAATTTATTATCCAGGAGTTTGAACATCTTTCCGTGCTAGACAACAAGATTGTTGATCTCAGGCTGCACGCGCATGTTGATTCAGAACAAATTATTGTTAGCAACACACCTTGGGGGCGTGCGAAGGGGATACGTGGGAATGGTAAGGTTAATATTGGAAGTAATGGCATTACGTCACCAGTAGTGGTGATGCGGAAATGAAAAGTCACGGCATGGAACTCGATCAACAACTCAAAAATATTTCCTGGAACGAATTGGAGTCGTATTTTGGATCGAGAGTATTTAAGCGGGGAGAAAGATATTTTAAAAATGGCCGCGTTAGTCATTGGTCAAATGAAGTTCATTTAGCCGATTTCAGTAGAGTCGAAATGAATCTCCAACATCTGCTCGATCATAAAAACTACGAAACAGTTTTAGACCTAACAAAAGTTTTACTTGAACGTGCTTGCTTCTATATTGAGTCGTGCAATGATGATGGTGATTCCGCCGTTCAAATTTCGGAGTGTCTCAACATAGGATTCAAGGCGCTCAGAAAATGCTCATGGTCGAATTTTGATCAGCTTCTTTTCTTAATTAATGCTCAACTTGAAGATGATTATGAACTCTGTCGTGGAGCTTCCGATGTGATTGACACTATCGATGACGGGGAAACTTGGTCAAGTATTGCCGATTATTTTTACGAAGCGCTAAAAAAACTACCTCACCCAGAAATAAAAGATGATTACAGCAAAAGATATCATCGCGATCGTGTCTCAACTGTTTTAGTTCGTGCCCTTAAAAAAGCTGGAAGACCTGATGAGGTCCTCCCAGTTTACGAGAATGAAGCAAAAATAACGGATAGCTGGGAACATCTGGTTTACTATTTGATTGAACAAAAACAGTATAATCAAGCACGAATCGCTGCGGAAGAAGGAATCAAAAATATTGGGGACACGTGGCCCGGAACCATCGCTTCGCTGAGAAACTCAATTTCAGTTATTGCGGCCGAGCAAGGTGATTATAGTTGTATCCTCCTTTTAAAACAGCAGGACTTCTTGCTCCACCCCGACTTTTCATCATTTAATTCGTTATTAGAGACCGCTATCCAAACAAAAAACAAAGATGAAATGAGAGAATGGGCGCTTCATTTTTTGGAAACGGGGAATGCCCCCGCCAAGGGCGCACTCAAAGAAGCTTACAAAACTGAGAAAAATGGACATCGAGAGTTTCCGCGATATGAAACACTGATCAGTATCGCTGAAAAAGAAAAACGTGTTGATGACGTTTGGACCTTGTATCAAGAAGCCACTCATAAGAAGAGCCATCATCACCTTCACGCTCAAGTTGCAAGAATCATCAAGGATCAGTATCCAGATGAATCTATTAGAATTTGGAAATTACTGGCTGAGCAGCATATTGCACAAGCTAATCCATCATCCTATGTAACGGGGGTAGGATATTTAAAAGAAGCGCAAAAAATTTGTATAAAAATAAAGCGAACAAAAGAGTGGTCTATTTATATTGAACAATTGAGGGAGGCAAATAAACGAAAACCACGTTTTATCAAGGAACTCCGCAGACTCGCTGATGAAAAATTATTATAGAGCTTGGCCTGATTGTCGCGATTTCTAGGAGATGGTTCATCAAAAACTGATTTATGACCGAGACGTCTTGGGGCTGAGCGAAGCCCCATCCATCAGATTTAACAAATCTCACCTGTCCAAAGATCGACTAAAAACTCGCGGTAGGGAATAAGCTCGATGTTGCCTAACTTTGACCTAAAAGGAGTTGCGCAGACACAAATCATTCGCTTCACTTTCTTTTCTTCCTGTATAGCCAGAAGGCCCTTAATGTCTCTTTCACTGATGGTGGATTTTGATTTGATTTCAATGGCGAGTTCGTCATTAACAATAATGTCTACCTCAAAACCAGAAGTCGATTTCCAATAAGATAAATCTAGATCCTTCTGCAAATAGTCGTTATAGGCTCTGAGTTCGTTCAAAATAATGGTTTCAAACAAAAAACCTCCTTCGTGTGTGTTGAGAGTTGCAGACTTTCTGCCAACGAGGACGTTCACTAGGCCAGTATCGAAAAAATAAAACTTTTCAGTGCCAATCGCCTTACGATTTTTTGATTTGATCCAGGGCTTTAATCGATAACCAAGTAAGGTTTCTTCCAAAATTTGAAAATAATTTTGAACCGTTGTGCGTTTCACTTCAGCGTCAGATGCAATAGCAGAGTAATTAAGCATCTGGGCGTTAGACAAAGCCGCAACCTCAACAAATCTAGAAAAAGCAGGTATATTGCGGCTGATTCCCTCGGCCGCTATTTCCTGTGTAATATACTCTGCTGAATAAGACTTCAGATCCTCCCAAGGAGAGTCTGAAAAGTAAATAGAAGGGATGGAGCCGTATTGAATCGCTTTTTCCATCTTAAACTGAGTACCCAACTCTTCGCTGGTCAGTGGAAAGAGGTTCCGCCTCCGAGCTCTACCACCCAATAGATTTACGCCTACTCGCTTCAGTTTCCTAGGATTTGAACCGGTCAGTAAAAAATTAATTTTGCGCTTTTCAATAAGAAGATGAACTTGATCCAAAAGTTCGGGAAGTTTCTGAATTTCATCAATCACTACTGTTTTTTGGTTTACTTCAATCATGCTACTTAATCTTGAAGCATCCATGAGGAGGTGCTGGTGAGTTTTTGCGTCTAAAAGTTGAATCACCGGTACTTTTGGAAATTGAGCATCAATCAAAGTGGTTTTTCCAGTTTGTCTGGGCCCAAACAGGAAACACGATTTTTTTTCCAAGACTAATTTTAGATTTAATCGACGCTGAATCATTATTCTATTATGCCATTGATATTGGCATTTATCATTATAATTGCCAATATCAATGGCATCAAAATTAAACCTTTGTTATTATTGACTTTCACTAAAAGGATAGTCTTTTCAAAGGCCCTTTATCCTGAGCTCCCGACCCCAAAATCGCCAAAATTTCGATCCCCGAAGGGGATTTCTCTCCTCATTAGCGTGTCCTCGGTCCGGCTGGGGCGTCCCGCCCAATCAGCGTGATAATCGCTAAAATTAATTTGATAGAGCCAAGAATTATGGGTGACGGTAAATTTCACCGGCATATTCGAAGGCGCTTTTGCCAAAACTTTCGTGCAATAACTTGAGATGCTTTGAACTACGGCTTTGTAATAATCTTGGGTGAGACGTGCCCTGATTTGGTACGAGAATAAGAGTTTTAAAGGGGTTCCCCTCATGAGCTCCGACTCCTTATTCCCCAAAAAATCGGCCCAGCCTTCGGCTAGGAATCGCTTATTATTGGTTCCGCTGCCGCGGCTCGGCTCCGCTCAAAAAGGGCATGATTGAATGCTTAATTAGGTGATTTCGATCCAGCTAAAATTAGTCTCTGAAAATGAATCAAACTCCCTGTAATTTGATTTTTTTAAAATGGGGGTTTTCGGGGTAGGTGAGAAGAGGATAAGAAAATCAAAGGGTCTCCCCTCATGAGCTCCCCATCCTAAGTTTCCAAAAAATCGGCCCCGCTTACGCTGGGGATTGTCTTATGAATGGTTCCGGCGGGCTGCTGAGGCTTTGCCCACCCTAAAACAAAGGGGTTGGCCTAGATTCGGACGCGAAGGCGCACTTTTTGGTTATAGGTCGCCAGTGGACGATCAATTTTGATCACCGAAATTCATTTAGTCTGGCTTGATAGGGCGTCTTGATTCTGGATTACTATTCAGGGGTCGGACTAAGGCGCGCGAGGGTCAGTGTCTCCATAATCTCTGATTTTCTGAGTACGGCCTTTTGAAACTTCACTACTCCACCGCATACGAGGCACTTGCTTAAATCAATTTGAAACGTCCTTTTTAGGAGTTCAGCCCACGAGGTTTTTTGTGGCTTTGGTTTCTTTTTATGACATTCAAATAACTCGCCTTGAGCAGGCTCAGAGAGAGCCGCGGGAACCACTTTTTTTCTGTCTTCTGCAGATGGTGCCAGTATCCCATGGAACCTGACCCCGTGAATCCGAGGCTGCGGGATGATCGCGATTAGCTTTTCAATAAACTCGTGAGGCGTAAATTCCATCGCAAAAGTTCCATCACTCCATTCGCTTTTTAATCTTAAAAGCACATCTCCGTTATTGCGACGCTCAAGCCTCTTTTCTGAAACCGGCGGCCGAAGGAGATACCTGCACAACGTTTCTAACCGATCCCGCTTCTCTTCTTTGATAAACGTTGCCGCATGAAGAGAAAATCCTGCAAGCGTTGCGGCCAGTGGTCCTGATTTAAATGCGCTCTCTGCTTCAGTGCCAAAGCTCCCAACGCGTCTTACTTTATTTCCTTGGTTCTCACCCGTTCCAATTCTACCTAGCACCGATGATCCTTGGAGCGAATCAAACAGCGTCATCTCTTCATTTAGGTCTGGAACAGGGTCGTTCTCATATTTTGAAAGAAGCCCACGCTTAATGAGATGCCTGACCATGCGTTTTTGTATTGTTTTTAAGAGAATTTCAACCTCTTCCGTATGAAGTGGATTATTCGGCACAAAGATTGGTGGTTCTTTCAGGTCTGCGGTTTTAGAAACATAAACCCCATCAAGGAATAAGGTATGGAAGTGAATGTTTAAATTAAGCGCGCCACCAAAACGCTGAATAACGGTGAGTGATCCAGTTTGAACTTTATATTCCGAGCTCTTGATTCCTGAGTTTTTTAAAAATGAATTTTTATAATACCGATGTACGGCCCGCATAAAAATATTGAGCACACTCGACATAAGGCGTGGATTCCGCGCCATCCAAAACCGTGCAGGCATCGGAAACGACAGCACCCACTGTCTGACTGGAGTATGAGGGATTACGTTTGCTACAAAGAAAGCGGCACCTTCATTCATCCGCTTTCCAATGCAGGACGGACAAAATCCACGCTTCTTACAAGACAGGGGCACAAGGAGTGTAGCTTTACAGTCCTCACAGCTCATTTTTACGAATCCATGCTCTAAGATACCGCACTTAAGATAGGCATCAAACTCGGCCTCCACGTGATCGGGAAGCTTGGCCCGAACAACCTCATCGCCCTGTTCCTCTAGTTTTGATAAAAACCTTGGAAAATGTTCCTCGATCACCTGATGGAAGATGGTCTCTTTCGGTGAACGCTGACGGTAAGCGGCGGCCTCTCCTTCAGTCCTATTTTTATGTTCGGTCGCTGCCCTAGTTTCCATTTGTGGTGACAACTAAGTGCAAAGAAGACGCCAGTATTTTAGATCAAAAGCTTTTGGTAATTAACTCCAAGTTTCGTCGTTTAGTTTAACTGGTTCAGTTTCCGATTTTTTCACTTGTAGTTTAAGACCTGGCTTATTACTTGTGGCAACATTCGAAAACGCATTTTCACTGTTTTCTTTCATGTAACTTTCGCGTGATTTTTTAAAGTAAGAAACAAGCTCCTCCTTACTAACGGCTACACCTTCAAACTCCTGCGCGCGCGGAATTCGCACCACCCCAAAATGCGGATCAACCGTGCGTGAAACGGCGAGCACTTCTCCTTGCTTAAGTTGCTTAATGACGTTCGGGTGAATGATGTACTCATCCACGGTTCGCTTTGATTTGACCCCAGTCGGGCTATCTCCAAAAAAGCCGCTCGATTCTTGCCACGTTTCTTTTACCGCCGTCTTTGTTCCAATCATTCCAGCAAAGTGCTCAGCATCATTTGGATCTTTGACCCCTGACACAATGGTTGTATTTGTATTAGCTTCAACCCGTGATTGAAATTCCTCACTGATACTTTTTAAATCAGCCCGATCCTGATGCGCGATAATTACCCCAATACCCGCACTCCGTGCACGATCTAGGAAATCAATGAATTCTGGAATCGCAAACGCCGCAAATTCGTCGATAATGAGGGTAAGCGGTTTATGATGGTTTTCACCTCGTTCGATCGTCGCAAAGCGTTGACCCACAAAACTCATTAAATCTTGTAAAAATAGTTTCCCAAGAGCTCGCGACGACTCTTTTAAAAGTAGAGAATTCATCAGTAAATAAGTAATGCGCCCTCGACCGACAGCTTCTTTTAATGAGTAGGAGCTTGATTCCGTATCAGTTGTGAGTAGTGGTCCTACTGATGAGAACATAAGCGATTCAAGATTTGAGATGAGCCCCCTAATTTCTTTTGCATCACTTGGTTTATCTAGCTTGTCGGCAACTTCGAGGAGATTATCCCAGTAGAGTTTGTTATTTTCTTTCAATTCCGTTGCAATCATCCGCAGATAATTTGAATCAGTCAGCGCCCGATGAATGTGACCCACATGAAAATTATCTTTCGTTAAATCACGGTACTCCACAAAGCCCCGCATGACGCGGGCTAAAGCTGATTTTGAAGCGTTCAAATAATATTGCTCCGTACTCCACTCAAATGAATTCATGAGACGCGAGGTGAGCTCACTACTGGTGCCGCCTTCCAGGGGGTTGTATGGGACTGAAAATTCAGGGTTTGTAAGCGAGATTAATCTTAAGTCATCCGTGCGCTTATTTACTTTGGCTAGCTTATGCATCCATGTAAGCACCTCAAAATCAGCCTTATAGTCTAGAAAGATTACCCCGTGACCTTTTGAAATTCGGTCTTCAATGAGGTTTTTTAAAATATTAGTCTTTCCTGATCCGGTCGGTGCCACGATCTCAACATGATAGGCGAGATTATTTTCGGTGAGAAAAAATGGCTGATTTTGCCCACTCGCTCCGAGTGAAAACCCTGTTGAGCTTTTTTTCTTCAGGCCTAAAATTTTAGCATCATTTGGACGACTACTAAAAGCATGAAACAGAAACGTGTCACCAAGGAATGGAATAAGCCCGATCCCAGCACCAATAAAATATGCGCTCGAAGGAGCATAGACGAGCACTGTTAAGAGAAAGCGGGTCTCTGTCGATTGAATGTGAAATGCAGGATATAATTCAAATAAGCCAGCTATTTTAATTAAGCAAAAAGGAACTCCGGCGACTAAGATAGTAATGAAGGTAAAATTTAAAAAATTAGGCGCCCTCAAGCGACGTAAATCAACCGCTAAACTGTGCCCTACCGCCACACACATTGAGATCGGAACTTCGATTAAGTGGTAAAACACGTAATAAGGTAGCTCTAGCATTCTCTTTAAAACATGAAACCGATTGGACGGCTGATAAGAATAGGTTTCTTTTTTTGGTTTGATCAACCTAAAAATGGGCGGCACCACTAGTGCCGCGAAGGTTCCAGCAATCACACTTGTAAAAACAAACCGCGAGATGTTCTCGGTTGTGATCATCTTTCCAGTCACAAATAACCACTTGCGGGTGAAAGCAGGGATGGATAAATCCCACACTTTAACTAGTCCATAGAGACAGCTCTGGTACCAATAAAAATTGGTGAGAGCACCTGAAAAGTCAGACTTAATCAACCACTGCACCCCAAAGCACGCGTAGAGAAGAGAATAGGAAATGAACCCAGCCCCAAGGAAGGCTTTCACCTTCTTCGCAGAATCAGCCCTCCGCTTAAAGCTTGAAACCATTGAAGCACCAATGAACCACCCTAAAATAAAGAAAGGCAAGCGTGACAGCGCCGCAAGAATAAAACTCATCATGAGAAGCGCTGCCGCTCCAAAAAGAAATGTGTCGTCATCCGCCTGTGTTTTGTTTTGCTCAGACATTTTATTTTACTCCCCCGTTAATTCTTTTAAAACCTCAGCCACCGTTCTAAGCGTGTGTTTTGGCCTGTCCTCCAAAAGCACGCTTTTTAAATCCCGGTACGCACCATCTACTGCTACCCATAAAACAAGATCAAACGAGGCATCCCCCCTGATTAACTCCCGATCTAACCCTTGAACTTTTTTTCTAATGCGAATGATGCCTTTGCGTGTTCGCTCAAACTCAATTGCTATTCGCCTGCCTGATTTAGTCACCCATAGTGCGTCAGGCATGAGGTCGTTGAACCGCTCATTTAGAAAACTAGGATCTTCAAGTAAACTCCCCTCGCTTCGCCACCAAACACCTTCCCCATGCTTGCCTGACTTTGCGATAGCAATCCTGATCTCAGTTAAGACTTCGGCATGAGGAATCTCTGAAAGCGCCGGAGAATGTAAAATCCTGGTCACGTCTGGATATGCTTTTAGTGCGAGCAGTGCTTGCGCCCGCTTCGTCGCTTTCAAAAACCGCTCTTTCTTGTGACTCGCATGGACTGCAAAAAGGTAACGTGACTCCTCTAAAAACTGTACCCGTCTATACGCATAGCGTGACGATTTAACGGAATCACTCGCATACACAGCTCGATAAATTTGATCAACTGTCATCACTCCTTGAGACAAAACCCAGGAAAGTGCAAGCTCATCCCGCTCAGTCACAACACCTGAAACTACTGAAGACGCACTGCCTTCTATCAACAAAGGCCACTCACAAATCCAAAAGCAAAGACATTAAAAATCATCTTCAAACTATCCATTCTACTTTCAATCCCCTACACCTATAACCCAAAATCAAAATTAAAACCCCTAATACAACTATTCCTAATCACGGAATTTTTCAAGAAAGATGTCGCCTGATTGGTTACGCTGCTGTTTTTGTTGCATGTTTTGATTCCCTCATTTCT